>CAJQTF010000010.1 GCA_905618945.1 uncultured Methylophilaceae bacterium | reverse complement strand
TTGCCCCTGATACTGGATGATGAAAAGTTGTGTATATAACACCAGGTTGGACTCGATCAGTTATTTTTGCTCTTAAAACTGTATCGCCAGCGCGACTATTAATACCAACCCAATCTTGTTCATTTATTCCTCGGTCTTCTGCATCATGTGGGTGAATTTCAATTAAGTCTTCAGTGTGCCACTCTGTATTATTTGTCCTTCTTGTCTGGGCTCCAACATTGTAATGAGCTAATATACGGCCTGTTGTCAAAATAAGAGGAAATTTATTATTAACCCGTTCAGTAGTTGGAATGTATTCTGTAATAAAAAACTTACCTTTTCCTCGAACAAATTCATCAACATGCATTGTGGGTGTGCCTTCTGGATACTCATCATTGCAGGGCCATTGAATACTTCCTAATTCATCAATTTTATCAAAACTAACACCTTTAAAGGTAGGTGTTAATTGTGCCACTTCATCCATAATCTCACTTGCATGCTTATAATTCATTGGGTAACCCAGAGCATTTGAAAGCAATTGAGTTATTTCCCAATCTTCATAACCATTTTTTGGTGACATTACTTTCCTAACTCTAGAAATTCTTCTTTCGGCATTTGTGAAGGTACCATTTTTTTCTAAAAATGATGATCCCGGCAAAAATACATGCGCATACATAGCTGTTTCGTTTAAAAATAAATCTTGCACGATTACACATTCCATAGACTCTAGAGCATGGGTTACATGTTTAGTATCTGGATCAGATTGAGCGATATCTTCACCCTCACAATAAACTGATTTGAATTTACCTGATATCGCGCCATCCAACATATTCGGAATTCTTAATCCTGGCTCATCATATAATTCAGTATTCCATGCACTTTCAAATAAATTTCTTGTAGCTAAATCTGACACATGTCTGTACCCAGGAAATTCATGTGGAAACGAACCCATATCACATGCGCCTTGAACATTATTTTGTCCTCTTAATGGATTAATACCAACACCTTCCCTTCCAATATTGCCAGTAGCCATTGTAAGGTTAGCTATTCCCATAACCATTGTTGATCCTTGGCTATGCTCGGTCACACCTAATCCATAATAAATTGCGCTGTTACCTTTTTGTGCGAATAATCTAGCAGCTTGTCTAACTAAATCAGCTGGAATACCTGTTTCTGATTCTAAAGATTCGGGCGAGTTTTCTTCTTTTGAGATGAAATCTTTCCAGTAATTAAACGCTTCTGATTCACATCTGCTTTTAATAAATTCTTCATCTAATAATCCTTCTTTAACAACAACATGTGCTAAGGAATTTATCGTTGCTACATTAGTTCCTGGCTTAAGTTTTAGATGAAAATCTGCTTTTACATGAGGAGAATTTTTAACCAAATCTATTTCTCTCGGATCAATAATAATTAATTTAGCACCCTCTCTTAATCTTCTTTTCATTTGTGAGGCAAATACTGGGTGGCCATCTGTCGGATTTGCCCCAATTATCATAATGACATCCGCCTTCATAACCGAATCAAAGTTTTGTGTGCCAGAAGATTCACCTATTGTCGCCTTTAATCCGTAACCTGTTGGGGAGTGACAAACTCTTGCACAGGTATCAATATTATTATTTCCATATGCCGCTCTTACAAGTTTTTGCATCAAATAAACTTCTTCATTAGTACATCTTGAAGATGAGATTGCACCTACTGAATCAAATCCATATTTTTTTTGAATTCTTTTAATTTCTGAGGCTGCATAATTGATTGCTTCTTCCCAAGAAACTTTTTTCCATGGGTCTTTAATACTTTTTCTAATCATTGGGGTTGTTATACGATCCTTATGTGTTGTATATCCCCAAGCAAATCGACCCTTCACACAAGAATGTCCATGGTTGGCACCACCATCTTTATTTGGCGTCATCCTAACTACTTCTTCGCCTTGCATTTCAGCATTAAAAGAGCAGCCAACCCCACAATAAGCACAAGTTGTTTTAACGGATCTTTCGGGTTGCCCATGATCAATAATACTTTTTTCTACAAGGGTTGCTGTTGGGCAAGCTTGGACACAGGCTCCACAAGAGACACATTCTGAATCCATAAAATCTTTATTTCCAGCAGAAACTTTTGATTCAAATCCTCTTCCATCGATGGTTAAGGCATATGTTCCCTGAACCTCTTCACATGCTCTTACGCACCTTGAGCATACGATACATTTTGATGGGTCAAAGGTGAAATATGGGTTAGATTCGTCTTTTTCCGATTCCAAATGATTCTCACCGTCATAGCCATAGCGAACATCTCTTAAGCCAACTGCTCCTGCCATATCTTGAAGTTCACAATCACCATTTGTAGCACAAGTTAAACAATCTAATGGATGATCAGAAATATATAACTCCATTACACCTTTTCTAATATCAGCTAATTTTGGTGTCTGAGTATGCACTTTTAAATTTTGTTCTACTGGGGTAGTACAAGATGCTGGGTAGCCTCGTTTACCTTCAACCTCAACAAGACATAGGCGACACGAACCAAATGGATCTAAACTATCTGTTGCGCATAATTTTGGAACTGATACGCCAGCTTCTGAAGCTGCACGCATAATTGAAGTACCCTCAGGGACAGTTATATCAATGCCATCGATATTTAAATCGACTAGCTTTTCTGAGCTTTTTTTTGGCGTTCCAAAATCTTTTGTATCATCCATATTTTTATCGCTTTTAGCGTAGTTTTAATTAAGATTTTGTCCTAATCATTTAAATTTTATTAATTAATCATATAATTTTATGCTGAAGTCTCTGTCTTTTCAAGCCCAAAGTCCTCTGGAAAGTAATTTAATGCGCTTATTACTGGAAATGGCGTCATACCGCCCATTGCACACAAAGAGCCATTTACCATAGTGTCTCCTAGATCTCTTAACAATGAGACATTTTTTTCCTGATCTGTGCCTTCTTTAATCTTATCAATCACCTCCATTCCTCGAGTTGACCCAATTCGACATGGGGTACATTTTCCACATGACTCAATTGCACAAAACTCAAAAGAATATCTAGCCATTTTAGACATATCCACAGTATCGTCAAATGCAACAATACCGCCATGTCCAACAACAGCTTTGATTTCGGTAAATTTTTCATAATCAAGTGGCGTATCGAATTGTTCTTCAGGTAGGAATGCCCCTAAAGGCCCGCCAACTTGAACGGCCTTAATTGGTCTTCCAGTCGCTGACCCACCACCAAAATCATATAACAGCTCCCTTAATGAAATACCGAAAGCCTTCTCTATTAAGCCAGTCTGTTTTAAATTACCCGCTAATTGAATAGGGAGCGTGCCTTTAGATCGGCCCATTCCATAATTAGCATAAAAAGAGGCACCTTTATCCATAATAATTGGGACTGTTGCAAGAGATATGACATTATTTACAACAGTTGGTTTTCCATACAATCCTTCAATAGCTGGTAATGGAGGCTTATACCTCACCATCCCTCTCTTACCTTCGAGACTTTCAAGCAAAGAAGTTTCCTCTCCACAAATGTAAGCTCCTGCAGCACGAGTAACTTCCAAAGTGAATGAAAAATCTGATCCAAGAATATTTTTACCTAAGTATCCTTTATCTACAGCTATATCTATTGCCTCATTTAAAATTTTTAGAGCATGTGGATATTCAGAGCGTAAATATATATATCCTTGATCTGCCCCAACAGCAAGACCTGCAATAATCATCCCCTCAATCAAAACAAATGGGTCATTTTCCATTATCATTCGATCAGAAAAGGTTCCAGAGTCGCCTTCATCCGCATTACAAACAATATATTTTTTTTCTGATGGAGCATCTAAAACTGTTTTCCATTTTATGCCGGTTGGGAATGCAGCCCCGCCTCTTCCTCTTAATCCAGAATCAGCAATCTCTTTAATAATATTCTCTTGACTTAACTTAAGAGAATTTTTAAGCCCCTTAAAGCCATCCCATTTTTCATAATCTAAAATACTTACAGGATCTGTTATTCCAACTCGAGCATAAGTCAATCTTTCTTGATTTTTCAACCACTTTATATCTTCTGTAATTCCTAAAAATAATGGATGTTTATTCCCCAAGAAAAATTCAATTTCAAATAAAGAGGCAACATCAGAAATAGTTACTGGGCCATATGCCACCCTTCCTTTTGGAGTCTCTACTTCAATCATGGGTTCAAGCCAGAACAACCCTCGGGAACCATTACGAACGATATTAATATCAATATTTCTGTTCTTTGCTTCATTTAATATTTCTTGGTAAACCTTATCAGCACCTAATGATATTGCACTTGAATCTCTGGGGATAAAAATTTTATATGCCATTAGCTTTCTCTAGCTTCTTTAATGATTTGATCTATTTTTGTTTCATTTACTCTACCTACAACTTCTTCGTTTATCATTACTGCAGGTGAGCATGCACAATTACCTAAGCAATAAACTGGCTCTAATGTAATTGAATTATCTTTAGTCGTTTGATGGTAATCAATCCCTAATTTTTCTTGACAATAATTCTCTAAATTTTCTGAACCCATTGCCTGACAGGACTCTGCTCGACAAATTTGTAATATATTTTTCCCTGGTAAATGTGTTCTAAAATGATGGTAAAAGGTAACGAAGCCATGAATTTCTGCAACCGATAAATTATAAGCCTTGGAAATAGGTTTAAAGGATTCTTCTGGGACGAAACCAAGATCATCCTGTATTGCATGCATCAATGGGAGTAAAGCACCTGGCTTATCTTGATATTTTTGAATATGAACCGATATTTTTTCTAATTGTAAACTCGATAAGGCCATTTTAAAAAAAAACTCCTAATATTTTTTTTGTTATTTAACTTCTATTTACTTTATAGTTATTATACTTTAACTTTAATAATTGAGCTCATTGAAATTGTTAAAACTCTTTTAAGGCTAAGATTATAAGCACCATTTAAATTAAGTATTAAATTATAGGACCATTATGCTTGTCGATCAGTTCAATAGAAAAATAAATTATATAAGAGTTTCGGTTACTGATAGATGTGACTTTAGATGTGTTTATTGTATGTCTGAAAAAATGACATTTATGGGGAAAAATGACCTATTATCACTAGAAGAAATTGCAAGAGTAGTAAGAATATTTAATCGGCTAGGTGTTGAAAAAGTAAGGATCACAGGTGGAGAGCCTCTAGTGAGAAAGAATATAGATTGGCTGTTTAAAAAAATAAGCGAAGAAAATAATTTAAAAGAGCTTACATTGACGACAAATGGCAGTCAGTTAAAAAATAAGGCTACGATGCTTAAAAATTCTGGAGTTGAAAGAATTAATATCAGTCTTGACAGCTTAAATCCAGATATTTTTATGCGAATGACTAGGATTGGTAAATTAGATCAAGTTCTGGAAGGTATTCAGCATGCAAAAAAAATTGGTTTTAAAAAAATAAAGCTAAATGTTGTTCTTATGAAAAATTTAAATGGGCATGAAATTTTTAATCTAGTTGATTTTGCAATTGATTCTGGTTTTGATATTTCATTTATTGAAGAGATGCCTCTTGGGAATACTGAATATAATAGAACTGACACTTCTGTTAGTAATGATGACATATTAATTTCACTGAAAAATTATTATAAATTATCAAAATCAAATTTTGCTACTGGAGGACCAGCTAATTATTGGCAAGTTAAAGACTCAAATACAAAAATTGGTTTGATATCGCCTCATAGCCATAACTTTTGTGAGAGCTGTAATCGGGTAAGAATAAGCTGTAAGGGTGAATTATTTTTATGTCTTGGACATGAATATAAAGTTGAGCTACTCCCATTAATCAAAGCTAATCCTCATGATGATAAGCCTATAATAGAGGCAATCATAAATAGTATGAAGCTAAAACCAGAGTCTCATACGTTTGATCTTTCTGATAGTAAGCCTGCTGTTGTTAGATTTATGTCCCATACAGGTGGTTAATTGAATACTGAAATTGAAGGGGTAATTCTGGCAGGTGGGGAATCAAAAAGAATGGGCACAAATAAATCTCTTATCAAATTACATACTAAACCCTTAATTAAACATGTTTATGATAGATTAATAGAGCAAGTTTCTCATGTATCAATCAACACAAACAAGCCTATTAAAATATTTCCAAAAAATATTCAATTCGATGACCTTATTTTAAATAAAACTGGCCCCCTTGCAGGAATCCAAGCAGGATTATCTCACGCAAAAAAAAACTGGGTGCAATTTTGCCCTAATGACTGCCCTTTCTTACCCATCAACTTAGTGGAAAAATTAAGCTTCTGTATTAAAGATAAAGGTCCGACTATAATATTACCTAGTCTTCTTGGTCATTTAGAGCCAGTATTTATACTGTGTCATCGCTCTCTTTTGAAAAATTTAGAAGATTTTATTAGCGCAGGAGGGAGAAAAATGGAATTGTGGGTTAAAGAAAATAATTATAAAGTAGTTAATTTTTCAGATCCAAAAGCTTTTATGAATATTAACAACCTTGGCGAGTTAGCAAAAATTGAAGCAGAAAGTAATTAAATCTCCCTGCATAATAGGGGTTTGCGCTGCAAATAGTGGAAGCGGAAAAACAACTTTAATTGAGAAGCTAATTCCTCAATTAATAAAGAAGGGTTTAGTTGTTTCAGTAATAAAGCATGCCCATCATAAGTTTGATATTGATACTCCAGGGAAAGATAGTTTTCGGATTAGAGAGGCTGGAGCAACCCAAACCTTAATTTTTAATGATCATCGATCTGCTCTTATTACAGAATGTCTGGAAGATAAATTCAATATAGATCAGGCAATTACTCAAATTAGTTCTGATACTGATATTATTTTAATCGAAGGGTTAAAAACTATGAATTATCCAAAGATTGAAGTGCATAGAAAAGAAACTTCTAATAAAATATTATGTGAAAAAGATTCAAATATCATAGCCATAGTATCGGATATTTTGTTGGATATAAAAATTCCATCCTTTGATTTAAATGACATATCTTCAATAGTAGATTTTATAGTCCAATACAGAAATAGTTATGATGATGACCCTTTTTTAGAAAATTGTCCGGAAGGTCGCCCCTAATACCAATGACGAAAAAAATTACACTAAAAGACTTATCTAATGAGCCCGGGTGTCTTGCCGAATACGACCCTAATGCAATGCAAATTGAGTCAGCAAAAAAACTAATCAGTTCTTTTATAAAACCAATTAAAGAAATAGAATATATTAAACTAATAAATTCCTTAAATCGGGTGCTTGCTATTAATTTAGTATCTCCTATTAATGTTCCAAATTATGATAATTCAGCAATGGATGGATTTGGATTTAGTATATCTTCATTAAAAAATACAAAAAAATTAAAAGTTAAAGATACTGTGCTAGCTGGAAAACCTATTAAATTTTCTGTGAAAGTTGGTGAGGCAATTCAAATCATGACGGGTGGGAAAATTCCAAAAGGAGTTGATACCGTTATTCCAATTGAGTTAGTAAAGTACACAAATAATGAAATAACTTTTATTGATATTCCAAAAATTGGGGCAAATATTAGAAAGTGTGGTGAAGACATAAAACAAAAAGATATTGCCTTGAACAAAGGTACATTACTTTATCCAGCAGAGCTGGGCTTAATAGCTTCTTTAGGTTTTTCCAAGGTGAAAGTATTTAAAAAATTAAAAGTAGCCTTCTTTTCGACAGGAGATGAGATTGTTAAAGCTGGGGCAAAAATAAAATCAGGGCAAGTTTACGATAGCAATCATTTCACTGTTCGCTCAATGCTCAATAGATTAAATGTTGAATGTATAGATCTAGGCGTTATTCCTGACAGTAAAATAATTATAAAAAATACCCTTCTTAAAGCAGAAAAAAAAGCTGATGCAATTATTACTACTGGTGGTGTATCTGTAGGAGAGGCTGATTATATGAAAGAAGTTTTAAAGGAAATAGGTCAGGTCTTATTTTGGAAATTATCGATTAAGCCAGGAAGACCAATGGCTTATGGAAAAATAAATAAAACTGACTTTTTCGGTTTACCCGGAAATCCTGTTTCAGCGATGGTTACTTTTTATCAAATTGTTCAGAGTGCACTCAAAATTCGTATGGGATTAAAAATTGATGAATCAATTCCTTTATTAAAAGTAGAGTGCGTAGAATCAATTTTTAAAAGGCCAGGTAGAACAGAGTTTCAAAGGGGCACACTATTTCAATCAAATGGAGCGTGGAAAGTTAAAACAACAGGTAAGCAAGGGTCTGGCATCCTAAGCTCTATGAGTAAAGCAAATTGCTTCATAGTTCTGAGTATGGATAGGGGTACAATTCAAGCTGGTGAGATAGTTGATATTCAATTAATGGCAAGTTTCATATAGGGTTGATTTCATTAATTATTTTCTATAAATAAGCTATAATTATCGTCTTTCTATAAAATCTAAATAATTAATTTGCCAACCCTGTCTTTTAAAAATAAACGTGGCCTATCTTTAATTGAAACAATTCTTTTATCTGTATTGTTACATTCTGCATTTTTACTCTATATTCCATCGCTAAATCTGAAAACTGCAAAATTACCAATAGAATTAGATATAGATATTTTAATAAATCAGCCAGCAAGGATAAAAGAAGTTCTTTCAACGCCAGAACCAAAAAATATAAAACCTAAAGAGCCAAGACCAATTAAAGAAATTGTTAAGTCAGAGCCAAAAGCCAGAATTATTAAGCCAGAACCAATTGCTTTGCCAAAACAAAATAACAATATAAGCCCCTCCGCCATTAAAAAGACAATTGAAAGCTATAGTGCTAAATTAACTAAATCCATAGCTAGACAAAAAAGATATCCTCGAATTGCTCAAATGAGGGGTTGGCAAGGTGAAATTATTATTGATCTAAAAATTGATGGGCAAGGTAACCTAATTAAGGCTAAAATCAAACAAGGAAGTGAATTTAAAATTTTAGATACTGAAGGAATGAATATGGTAAAAAAAGCCTCTCCCTTTCCCAAGCCACCAAAAGAGCTCGAATCTAAAGTTTTTAATGTGATTGTTCCAATTTCTTTTAAACTTCAACAGTAATAGAAGGTCAATACTAATATGGAAAATATTAATTTAAATGACAAAGTACCTAATTTTGAGCTTGAAGGGACTAATAATTTATCTTTTAACTTATCAAGCTTTCTTGGTAAATACATTGTTATCTATTTTTACCCAAAAGACTCAACGCCAGGCTGTACAAATGAAGGTATTGATTTCACCGAAAATATTAGCAAGTTTAAAAAAATGAATGTAAAGATTTTTGGGGTGTCTAGAGATACTATAAAATCTCATGAAAACTTTAAGGCTAAATATAATTTTCCATTTGAACTCCTCAGTGACCCACAAGAACTTGCTTGTAATTTATTTAATGTCATAAAAATGAAAAATATGTATGGTAAAAAGTTAAGGGGTATAGAAAGAAGTACTTTTTTAATCAACCCTGAAGGTGAGTTAATAAATGAATGGCGAGGCGTTAAAGTTAATGGCCATATTGAAGAGATTCTCGAAGTTCTAAAGTAGACATTTAATGAAAAAAAAATTGGCCCCCACAAAACTTTTTGTTCTTGATACTAACGTCCTTTTGCATGACCCGTCTTGTCTTTTTAGGTTTGAAGAACATGATATTTATCTTCCTATGGTTACAATTGAAGAATTAGATAATAATAAAAAAGGTGGTAGTGAGGTAGCTAGAAATGCAAGACAAACTCATAGGTACTTAGAAGAGGTTATAGGCCCATATCTTGGTAAACTTTCATCAGGCTGCCCTTTAAAGTCTAAAATTAACCCTCATATCTCGGGTAATTTATTCCTACAAACACATCCAATAAATTTTGACTTACCTATGCTTTCTGTAACTAAGGCAGATAATCAAATTTTAAATGTCGTTGCAGATCTTAAGAAAAAACAAAAAAATAGACAGGTAATTTTAGTATCTAAAGACTTTAATATAAGAATTAAAGCAAGGGCATTAGATATAAATACTGAAGACTACTTTAATGACAAAGTAATGGACGATAGTGAACTTCTATACAAAGGATCAATAGATCTCCCAGTGGACTTCTGGGAAAAACATAGTAAAGGGATGGAGTCTTGGCAAAAAGAAGGGAAAATGTTCTATCGTATAACTGGACCACTGTGCAAAAGTTTCTTAATTAACCAATTTATTCATTTCGATTTTGAAAAACCTTTTCATGCAATTATTAAATTTATTGAAGGAAACACAGCGACATTGGAAGTTATTCATGATTTTTCCCATGCCAAATCTAATATTTGGGGTATTAACGCTAGAAACAAAGAACAAAACTTTGCCCTAAATTTATTAATGGACCCTGATATTGATTTTGTTTCCCTTCTTGGTCAAGCAGGAACTGGTAAAACTTTATTAGCTCTTGCTGCTGGATTAGACCAAACGTTAGATAAGAAAATTTACACCGAAATCATTGTTACCCGTGTTACTGTCTCCGTAGGAGAAGATATTGGATTTCTTCCAGGTACGGAAGAAGAAAAAATGACCCCGTGGATGGGTGCATTAGAAGACAACCTAGATGTGCTTAATAAATCAGATGCTAACGTTGGTGATTGGGGGAGGTCAGCAACTCAAGACTTAATTAGGTCAAGATTAAAAGTAAAATCTTTAAACTTTATGCGTGGCCGTACTTTTCTTAAAAAGTATCTCATCATTGATGAGGCTCAGAATTTAACGCCAAAACAAATGAAAACATTAATTACTCGAGCAGGGCCAGGAACTAAGGTTGTATGTTTAGGAAATATTGGCCAAATTGATACCCCCTATTTGACTGAAGGAAGTTCAGGATTAACTTATGTTGTTGATCGATTTAAAGGATGGGATCATAACGGACATATCACTCTACTTCGTGGAGAAAGATCGAGGTTAGCAGATTATGCAACTGAAATCCTCTAACCAAATCCATACCAAAGGTTTTTATTTTTTCTTATCAGCTCAATTTCTTTCGGCGCTAGCAGACAATGCCCTTCTGTTTGCAGCAATCGCATTGCTAACCAAACTTGATGCACCAACTTGGCACCAACCTCTTCTACTTCAATTTTTTGTATTTTCGTATATTGTACTCGCCCCTTTTGTTGGAGCTTTTGCAGATGCATGGCCAAAAAGACAAGTTATGTTTATTTCTAATGGTATTAAATTGATTGGTTGTTTAGCAATGTTATTTGGAATGCCTCCACTATATGCCTATGGTATTGTTGGTATAGGGGCCGCAGCTTATTCCCCAGCTAAATATGGGATTCTAACCGAAATACTTCCTGATAAATCTTTGGTAGCTGCTAATGGTTGGGTCGAAGGTTCAACCGTAGCTGCAATTATTTTAGGTGCGATATTTGGAGGTGTTATTGCAGTATACGATGTAGATTCGGCAATAATTACTATCAGTATTCTTTATTTAATAGCAGCTATTTTTAATAAATACATGCCTAATGTCCCCACCAATCATAAGCTAAAGAAGAATGATCCATGGTCTTTAATAAAAGATTTCTTACATTCATATAAAAAATTATGGAGTGATCCATTAGGGCAACTTTCTTTAACAATTACAACTTTATTCTGGGGGGCTGGGGCAACGCTAAGACTTGTAATTATTGGATGGGCTGCTTATGCGCTAGGTTATGGTTTAGATAAATCAACAACATTATCAGCAAGTGTGGCATTTGGTGTTGCGATAGGGGCAATAATTGCAGCATTTTTCATTAAAATGAAAGATTCTACAAAAATATTGCCTGTTGGAATAATTATGGGCGGACTAGTATGTTCAATGTTTTTTATCACAACTTGGCAATCAGCAGTTATTGTTTTAACTCTTGTAGGTATCTTTAGTGGCTTACTAATTGTTCCACTAAATGCACTACTTCAACATCGAGGACATTTATTAATTGGAGCAGGACATTCAATAGCAGTTCAAAATTTTAATGAAAACCTAGGGATTCTTATATTAAGCGGCACGTATACCTTGATGGTTAAAAGCAATATTCCAATCAATGGAATCATGTTTATCTTTGGCTTTTTTGTTTTACTTTCAATGACTGTAGCTAGTCTTTATTATGCTAAAGCAAATGATTAATGAAGCTTAACATGTGTTTCAAATCTTCTAGTTATTCCTTTAGCTAGTAATCTAAAAATAACACTCATAATCCCATGAAGCGCCATTAGGTGCATTTGGTACAACATTAAATACATTAGGCGAGCAACTAAACCTTCAATAAACATAGCGCCTCCCATTAAAGATCCCATTAAGTTTCCAACCGTTGTATAACGGCCTAAATTAACTAACGATCCATAATCCTTATAGCTATACTGAGGCAATGAATTATCTTTACCTGTTATTACTTTTTTCATACTTTTATATAATAAGGATGCTTGTTGATGAGCAGACTGTGCTCTTGGAGGCACTAACTCGGAAGATCCAGGCTTAATTGGGCAGGCTGCACAGTCCCCAAATGCAAAAATATTAGAATCTTCAGTCGTTTGGAGTGTTGAAAACACCTCTAACTGATTGAGTTTATTAGTCTTTAAACCAGAAATGTTGGCTAAAAATGCAGGAGCTTTAATCCCAGCAGCCCACACTACTAACTTAGAAGATATATAACGCCCAGTATCTGTTTTTATCCCTTTATTTGTCACCTCTGTAACTTTCTCGCCGAGATATAAGTTAACATTTAACTTCTTAAGCTCATTTTCTACTGAATAGCTCATTCTCTTAGGAAGGGCAGGAAGTAATCTATCACTTGCTTCGATCAAAGAAATTTTAATATCTCTATCAGGATTAATATTATCTAATCCATAGGCTGTCATCTCTCTAGTTGCCTTATGAAGCTCAGCTGCTAATTCCACTCCTGTTGCGCCAGCGCCTACAATAACTACCTCTAATTGCTCAGGCTCTTTCAATGGGAATCCAAAATCATCAGATGATTGAGTTTGTGCTTTTAAAATTGCATTGTGAAGTCTCTGGTGAAAGCGTTCAGCTTGGTCTTGAGTATCAAGAGCTATGGCATTTTGGGCAGCCCCTTTAATTCCAAAATCATTAATCGTACTTCCTACAGAAATAATGAGGGTGTCGTAATGAAATTTGCGATTTGGAATAATTTCAGCACCTTCGTCATCCTTAAAAGATTCTAAAATAATTTCTTTATTACTTCGATCAAGGCCAATCATTCTTCCAAGTCTAAATTTAAAATTATGCCAATGGGCTTGTGCTAGATAATCAAGCTCATCTTTTTCTGGATTTAAACTACCAGCTGCAATCTCATGAAGTAAAGGTTTCCACACATGAGTTTTTTTAGAGTCCACTAAAGTAATGATTGCTTTCCGCTTTCTACCAAGGCTATTTCCTAACTTAGTTGCTAGCTCTAAACCTCCGGCACCGCCACCAACTATCAATATTTCATGTACTTTTTTATTTTTTTCTACACTCATTTTATTATTATGCTCGAATTAATTAAATTTGGGATTTACAGATTAAAAAAAAGACTGAGGCATTATACCTCAGTCTTTTTTTATTTATATTGCAGATTTGTAACTATTTAACGTTCTCGTTTCCAGTAATTCCTTTACCATTAGTTCTTACCCAAGCAATCGTTTTTAATAGTTCGTCTAAAGTCATCCCGTCATCTGCAGCCATGACGCCATAACCTTTACCGCCCATTCCACCATTTGTTCCGTACCATAAAGTCTCTATCATGCCTTTATTTGTAGCATTTTTAGGATACCGGAAAGTAGGACCAACTAACCCAGGGCCAACTTGACCTTTTGCTGTTGGGCCATGACATTGAGTACATGACCAATAACCAAATCTTTTTTTGCCGCGTTTTTCTGCTGCAGCATCTCCTACATAAATATTCTTACCTGTCTTTAGAAACTCTATTTCAGCTTTAGTCTTTACATTGTCTTTTTTCTTGGTATCACCAAAGCCTTTTGGGTCTGTAAATTTAAATTCAGTACCATCTGTTGTTTTTTGGAACTTTTGTTCTGCTTGTGCTGCAACACCAAAGCCAATTATGCTAGCCAATAGAGCTGATATTATAATTTTTCTAGTTACCATGATTTCTCCAAGTTTATTTATTTAAAATAAGACTGATTGGGTGTCCAATCAATTCGACAATAAATACGTAATTAGTTTCCTTAAAAAGGTATTAAATAATGTTTGATATTCAACTTAAATCAATCAAACATTTTACTTATTTTTTAAACCGATGTCATCTCTTTTAGCGTGATTTATATTAATTTTTATGTCTTTTGTATCCATCTAATCGATCAGCAAATATAGGGTCAGCGTATGGGATGCCAAACTCGTCCATAATTTTTCTAATCTTGTCCTTATTTCTCACTAAAGCTGCATCAATCATTTCTCGACGTTCATCATCTTTTTTTCTTACGCCAGCAGAAATATTCCAATAAGTTTTACCACTTAATCCTTCGTTGCCATCGGCATATTCTGGAATAAGTACAACCACCAAATCTTCTTTAGATTGTTTTGCATAATAGCCCCCTATTGGGCCCCACATAATCGCAACATCAATCTCGCCACTTACTACATGATCCACTAACTGGCCTGGCGATTTAGTTAAATCACGCATTAATCGATATGGCTTTGCGTTTCCAATTAAGTCATTTGCGTCTAATGCAACTGATACTGGGCTCTTATCTACTATACCAATAACTCCTTTTCTTAAATCTGGTGAATTCCAATCGTTTATGTTGTATCCACTATCTTTTCTATATATCCACACATGCCCTGCACGATAATAAGGTTTAGTTGTATTAACAGCATCATATGTAGTATTTGTTCCCATAATTACATCGCATCGATATGCTTTTAAAGTATTCCTTATAAAACCAAATCGATCATGCCAAAATTGATAACTAAGGTCTTTACCTAAATCAGCCGCTATTAATTCAGCAATTTTATTTTCAAACCCTTCTCCTGCAGCGTTTGAATAAGGCATATTGTCTTGATCGGCACAAACTTTAAATTCATTTTCTTTTGGAACTCGGGCCGCTTGCCCAGGTTTTCCAATATCATCTTGAACTGGTATATCGTCTGCAGCTTGAATCGAGATACTCAAAGTGATAAGTACCATCATGCTTAGTAAATTTTTTAACATAACTTTTCCTTCAATTATTAATTGGCGTAATTATACATTTAAATCTTTCCTATATCCCTAATGATAATCCCTAATCTATAATGTTTATAGATTAGAAAGCTTTATTAAGTACAAAAAAAAACACCCTACCGAAGTAGGGTGTTTTTAAGACTAACTAAACTGTAATTAGTTCTACAAATCCGTAAGGAATTATAGGCTAAATACTGTTAATGCACCGCCACCAGGAGCAGCGTTGTATTTTGTTAGTTCTTTATAACCACCAGCTGCACCAAGTGCATCTGTGTCATTTGTAAGACCAAGATTCATTGCAACTCCAGCCCAACCACCGATGCCTGAAAGCACACCAACGTGTTGTTTACCTTTGTTTGCATATGTGAATGCATTACCAATCACACCTGAACCAACTTGGAATTTCCAAAGTTCTTTACCGCTTTTCGCGTCAAGAGCTTTGAACCAACGATCTAAAGTACCGTAGAAAACTAAGTCTGAAGCAGTTGTTAAAGCACCACCCCAAGCAGAGAATTTCTCTTTGTTGTACCAAACTTTTTTGTTAGTCATTGGATCATAAGCAGCAAAACCACCCATTACGCCATCAGGACCAGCAAACATAGTTAAAGTAGCACCAACCCAAGGTTGACCAGCAACATACTTAGATTCAACTGGCTCATAAGTCATACACACGTGATTCATTGGTGAGTAAACTAAACCAGTTTTAGGTGAGTATGCAGCAGGCTGTTGGTCTTTAGTACCAAGAGCAGCTGGACATGTACCTTTAGTATTGTAATCTTGATGAGTAGAGTGCTCAGCAAGTTTGTTAGGCACACCAGATTTCAGATCAATGTCTGAAGCCCAATTAACAAATGGATGTACTTTCTCAGCAGCAACTAATGTACCAGTACCTGCAACCCAAGTGTAAGCAAAACCATTTCTGTCATGATGCCATGCGTATGTTTTTCCACCTTTGTCAAAAAGGATAACTTCGTTAATACCGTCATAATCCCATTCGTCATGTGGAGTCATTTGCATGCCCCAACGAGCCATACCTGTATCTAAATCACGAGCAAAAACAGTCATAGACCATTTGTTGTCACCTGGACGTACGTCTGGGTTCCAAACTGATGGATTACCTGTGCCGTAAAACACTAGGTTAGTTTTTGCATCATATGGCCACCAGCCCCAAGTAGAGCCGCCACCATGTTGCCAACCATCTTTCACAGCTTGAGGTTTCAACCATGTTTTAAGACCTAGATCAGTTGTTCCACCTTTAAGTTGTGCATTTGGTATTCTTTTGAAAGATCCACCTTGTTTATTCCCACCGTTTACATCTTCGTAAACTGATAGAGCTGAATAAAGTGGTGTATCTTTGTTAAAGTCAGCGCCAATTAAAGCATCAGCATCTGAACCAGTAGACATAGCTTTCCAAGCAAGGCTTCCGTCAGCTATGTTGTACGCAGCAATAAAGCAACGAACACCAAATTCAGCACCAGAACAACCTGTTAGAATTTTGTCTTTAATTACATGAGGAGCGTTAGTATTTGTAGCACCAACTTTAGGATCTGTATTTCTTACATCCCAAACTTTAGCACCAGTTTTAGCGTCAAGCGCTACTAACATACCATCATTTTGTTGTAGGAAGATTTTACCATCGCCATAACCAAGTCCACGATTAACGTTATCGCAACATAACACTGCTTGAACGCTAGGATCTTGTTTAGGGAAGTAAGACCATACAACTTTTTGATTGTTGTTTAAATCTAAAGCATAAACGTTGTTAGGAAATGCTGTATGTACATAAAGCATGTTACCAACAACAACTGGAGAACCTTCATGACCACGGTTTACACCGGTTGAAAGAGTCCATGCTGCTTTAAGGTTTTTTACATTACCTTTATTGATTTGTGTTAATTTTGAGTAAGCCTGGTTATCATGCTGACCACGAGGGTGAGCCCAATTTGCAGGATCTTTCATAGCTTTTTCTTGATCAGCTGCAGCTGAAGCAACCATTGGCATAGCCAATGTAGCAGCAGTTACAAAACCAAGAGCTAGTTTGATTTTATTCAATTTCATTATATAAATCTCCATAGTTTTAACTAAGGGTTTAAAAAGAAGTAAATACTCCTCCTACATTTATTAAATAACTAAACATAAGTGATTTATTTACTTTTAGCACCAAATAAACTAGTGCTTGAAAAACACTTTATACCTCTCAAATTTCTTTTGCAACAGTTTTGTTACAATTTATTTACATTTAATGATTAATTTTACTTATCAAAAACCAGTTGAATTTAGAGTTAATAATTTTGATAGAATAAGACCTTATTAAAATGACGTATAAAAACTAAAAGCTAAGGAACGATTTAAAAATGTCAGAAGAAAAAATCTATGGCCTATTTCCCGAAATTGAGCCTAATAAAGAATACCAACTTCCATGCGGGGGCTTACATAATATTTATGTAGAAGAATCAGGAAACCCTAACGGTCAGCCTGTAATTTTTTTACATGGTGGCCCCGGTGGGGGTTGTGGTTCTAAGCAGCGCCGTTTCTTTAATCCAAAACATTACAGAATAATTCTTTTTGACCAAAGAGGGTGTGGAAAAAGTACTCCTCTTGGTGAAACTAAAGAAAATACTACAGAAGATTTAGTCAGCGATATTGAAACCATTCGGAAACATTTAAATATTGAGAAATGGATTTTATTTGGTGGCTCATGGGGTAGCTCATTAGCATTGGCTTATGGAATTAAATATCCAGAATGTTTAATAGGATTAATTTTGCGGGGCGTTTTCCTAAGTCGAGAAAAAGAACTTGATTGGTTTTTAAAAGATGTAGATCAATTTTTTCCTGAAAATCATGAATTACTCCTTAGTCATAAAGACAATATTAATAAGGACAATCTTGTGAAAGAATATACTGATTTAGTATTTGGGAGTAATTTTGATATTGCCAAAAAAGCAGCTGTCGCATGGAATAGTTTTGAAGGGAGTATTTTAAAATTACTTCCCGCATCTAATCTTAATGACAATAATGAAGATATTAATTACGAATCTGAATTAGCAAGGGCTAAGGTGCAACTTCATTATATCAATAATCTCTGCTTTATTGATGGGGATGATATTCTTAAAAAAATTAGAGTATTAGAAAATATACCTGTTGAGATTGTGCAAGGTCGATATGATATGGTTTGCCCACCCAAAACTGCTTATGAGGTTAAGCAACAATTACCTCATAGCGAATTAATTATTATTCCTGATGCAGGACATTCTGCCTCTGAGGATGGAACACTCTCCGCATTAATATGTGCCACAGAGAAATTTAAATCGCTTTCTTAAATTAAATTTATAAATGCTGCAAACTTTTAAAAAATTTTCTGACTACAAAGGAATAAGCTACTTTATTATTAAAGAAGTTTTTTCCGGTTTTCATAGGCATAATTTTTTAGCATTTAATGCTTCTATTTCTTTCTTTACCTTATTCGCACTTATTCCTTTAATTTTACTTATATTCTTTTTTTTAAGTCAGTGGCTTACTAGCTCTTCATTTGCCCTATCTCATCTAGCTAATTTAACCTCTCATTTACTTCCTGAGATAAATGAGAGGGTTATGAATGAAGTTTATAAAGTTTCCTCTTCGAAAGCTAGCTGGGGAGCCGTCTGGATTATGATTTTATTTTTAGCAGCTACGCCCCTAACAGCATCTCTTAGAAATGGCTTTGCCAATATTTTAAGCTTGTCCAATAAAAATACTTTTTTAAGAAATAAAATAAAAGATATATTTGCCGTTATTACTATTATGCTTTTATTTTTTACATATATATTTGTAGATATATTTTTACTTCAAGCATCGTCTATATTTGCCGAATATATTCCAATTGTAAAAAAAATATATTTTTCCTCAATAACATCACTAATCCTGTTGATTATAGTTGTAATGATTTTTTTTAATATTTACTTCCCTATTAAAATTAAAAAGAAATATTTAATCATGGGAGCTATTCTTACTAGCCTTTCTTGGTATTCTTTAAGTTACTTCTTTGATTTTTTTATTAATGCTAGCTCTTTCTACGGAACTTTTTTTGGGGGAATGAGGGGTCTATTTATTTCATTAATATGGCTATATCTTAATACTGCATCTCTCTTAATAGGTGCTGAGCTTATAGCAGCATTGCATAAAAAAGAAACATTATTATTAAAGCAACTTTTTATCATTAAACACATTCATCGACACCCAATTATAAATGATCTTATGCAATCATTTGGCCATAAATTTAAAAAAAATAAGGTCATCTTTAATGAGGGCGATAACGACCAAAGACTATTTTTTATTATTGAAGGTGAGATAAGTATTACAAAAAAAATCGGGCAAATAGAAACTGTCGGAGCAGGGAGCTACTTCGGCGAACTGTCTTTACTCAATAAAATACCTAGAGTTGCTACGGCAGAAGTAGTTTCTGACTGGGCTAGAATTATCATAGTTTCTGATACTCAAATGAGAAAAATTTTAGCAGAGGATCATCAAGTTTCTATGCATTTTTTATCAAATATGGCTAGAAAACTACAACTTAGCTAAGTTTAGGTTTTACATCAAATGCGATACAAATTCTCTCTTCATTTGAATTAAAGGGAATTGTTCTGTGAAAGACTGAGGATGGAAAGAAAATTACATCGCCTACATTAGGTAAAATTACTTTTTTCTCAAATTCATCATGGAGTCTTGGGTATTCATCGCCATCACTGCTTAATTCAATAGCACCTTCTTGATCGCCTGGCCCAGAATCTTTTGGGATTGCTAGATAAACTGCTCCACTAATCCATCCGTCCTCATGAATGTGTGAGCTTAGGTATCCGCCTGATTGCATTTTTACGAACCATGCGCTACTGAAGTTAATTTCTTTTGGAAAAGAACGAATAAATTCATTATCTTCATTCTGATAGCGCAAGAAATATCTATTAATTGATTTTTTTAATGCATTATTTAATTTGTTAAATGTAGCTTCTTGTCGTTTAAATAAATTTCCTGAAGACTGAATGCCAGAGGTCAGACGACTTTGTTTTCTTTGTCCAATATCTGCAGTATTAATATCATTTATAAGTTCTCGAATAAGTCTTTGATCATTCTCCATTAATTCTGGTACTTGTTCGTGGCAAATATAATTTAATGGTGATGGGCAGAAATTATAAGAATCTTTTATTTTAAAATTCTGTGCATAATGAGCTGATAATGTTGCCAAAAAAGGTGAGGAATTTTTTTGCGTAACTAAGCTGTCTAATTTTTGTTTAAATTGATCGTATTTCTCAAGCTTATAAAAGCAATATAATATCCTCTCCTCCCAATCTCCAATCTTAGAAGATTCAAAATATTGAATAGCTTCGGTAAATGCTTTATTGTCATACAAAAAAATACCTAGCTGATAATTAGATTTTGGGTTTGACGAGTTTACTTCGACTGCCTTTCTTAAAAATAGATTAGCTTCCTCAATATTTCCGTCATGCCATAAAGCATCGCCAAGGTCTGAATAGAATTCAGCCTCTCCTGAGCCTATCTCAACAGCCCTCCTGTAATGTTTAATAGACAATGATAGATTTCCTAAATTTCTGTAGGCCCCAGCTAGATTATAATTACCTCTTCCGTCTTCAAAAATTGTTAAAGATTTCTTAAAAAGGGTAATAGCCTCTTCTAGCTTTCCTTGTAGCTGCTTAATAGTTCCAATATTACCAATGGCTTCATAAAATCCGGGTTCAGAATTCACTGCTTGTTCATATGATTTAATTGCCAAATCATACTTAGATTGACTTTGATAAGTAATCCCTAAATTGAAAAAAGCTTCTGTAAAGGTGGGGTTCAGTTCAATTGCTTTTTGGTAATGGTGTATTGCGCGTTTATTATCACTCAATGCGTATAGCATGGCTCCCAAATTAAATTGTAACTCGGGTATATCGGGATTAATATTTATTGCTTGTTGATAAGAATTCACTGCACCCTTCAAATCTCCTTTAGCTTCTTGACATACTCCTAATATATTATGAAGCAGAAATTCTTTTGGGTACTCTTTGATTAATTTTTTTGACATTTCAGCAGCAGCTTCAACATCTCCTTGCTGATGCATCATCATTAGCTCTTGTTTCTTTTGAGAGGATAGTTGCTTCATAGCTACTTTTTAAATTAATTACCTAAGAATTAAAACATATTCCTTAAAATAAAAGAACAAGGTTTTTGTCTAAATGTTAAAATATTAAATTATTAATTAAATTTTCAATTGAATCCTTATATGTTAAATCCAACTTTTATAAATCTTATAGGTGCAACTCTATTTTTTGTAGCAATTATTCATACTTTTTCTACTAAGTATTTTGAGCATCTTGCTTATACTAATCCAAGATATTCAGGAATCTTACACCTACTAGGTGAAATAGAGATTGTTTTTGGCTTCTGGGCAATGATTCTGGTTCTTTTTATGTTCGGTATTGAAGGTAAAGAATCAGCTGTTAATTATGTTGAGTCAAGAAATTTTACAGAGCCTATGTTTGTTTTTGTCATTATGGTTATAGCTGCTACCAGGCCTATTCTTCAATTTGTTGAAACAATAGTTATGGGTTTAGCTAAATTGATCCCAATAAAAAAAGAGATTGTTATCTACTTCCTTTTATTAAGTTTTGTACCTATTCTGGGCTCTTTCATTACGGAACCAGCGGCAATGACTTTAGCAGCAATGTTATTAAGCAAAAATTATTTTGGTAAGGAAACGTCTACTAAATTTAAGTACGCAACCTTAGGGGTGTTGTTTGTTAATATCTCCATTGGAGGCACACTTACTCCTTATGCTGCACCCCCAGTATTAATGGTGAGTACTACATGGGATTGGGATATATGGTTTATGCTTTCAAATTTTGGTTGGCGTTCTGCAATAGCTGTCTTTATTAATACAATTGGAATAGTCTTTATATTTAAAGAAACTTTTAAAGATATAGTATTTAAAGAAAAAACAGATGAGGTATCAGTGCCTTTTGTAATTATTTTAGCTCATTTGTTTTTTCTTATAAATGTTGTTCTTTTTGCTCATCACCCAGTTATCTTTATGGCTCTTTTCCTATTTTTCCTAGGATACACTTCAGCCTATAAAGATCACCAAAATGATTTAATACTAAATGAGGCTTTATTGGTAGCCTTCTTCCTTGCTGGTTTAGTTGTGCTAGGCGGAGCTCAGCAATGGTGGCTAGAACCAACTCTGATGTCAATGGACTCAACAACTGTTTATTTTGGCGCCACCATCCTTACAGCCTTTACTGATAATGCAGCCTTAACTTATCTAGGCTCGCTAGTTGAGGGCTTGTCAGAAGAGTTTAAAATAGCACTTGTAGCAGGTGCAGTTACAGGGGGTGGCTTAACTGTAATCGCTAACGCACCAAATCCGGCAGGGATTGCGATACTTCGTCACCACTTCTCTGAAAGAAGTATAAACCCATTGGGATTATTATTAGGCGCACTTCCGCCTACAATAGTAGCAATAATTATGTTTAGATTATTTTAAAATATGCTAGATAAAGATAATACTTTGGAATATAACTATAAAATTCTCTCGCAAGAAAGAAAAAAACAAAAAATTTCTCAAGAAACTGTTTCCGCTCAGCTTACTCTAAGTATTGACCAAATTAAATCACTAGAGAATAACCTTGATAATGGTTTTATTACGGCTCACTTTAAACATTTAACCCTAAAGCGCTATGCTAAATTCCTAGAAATCGATTTTGATAAAATTATTCCGCAACCAGTCAAAATAATTGTAGATGATGTTGCTACAGAAACGGTTGTTAAAGTTGGTATTAAAAATACAAATCTATTACAACTATTAACATTAAAAAAAATAAAAATTCTTATCGTTACAGGGTTGATAGGGTTAATCTTTATCTTTTCTCTAGCTGTCAAATTTGATATTAAAACCCCTAACCCTGAAATAATTTCATCTGATCTCAATATTCCTCAAGATAATCATGTCGATGCCGATATTCAAGCCCTCTCTCCTCTGTCTGATAATTTTACTCAGAATATAAAAGGAGAGACTATCTCCAAAAAAAAATTTCAAGAAATCGAAAATATATCTGACATTGGTTCAATTGAATTTATATGCTCGATTGGATCCGCCTCCATGGATAAAGTTTGGTCACGTTTAAATCCAGAGAGGCCTGCAACTTATTTTCACATCGTTTCTCTTAAAAAACAGACTATTTGTACTATAGATAATCAAGGAGTCCTTAAACAGTATGATCTAGATGAAGGCTCGAAAATTACCCACCGAGGGGAAGCCCCTTTCAAGATACAGCTTGATTCGTCCATTAGTGAATTATATTTTCAAGGCTGGAAAGTTTATTTAAAAGACAATGATAATTTTATCCAACTCAATCCAGTTAATATGACTACTGAGCCTAATTAACCACCAACAGCTCCTTCCACGACGTAGTAAATGCCTGACTTTTTCTCGATTGCTTCATCTTCCATATTGGATTAATCGGTTGTGTTGCTAATCGAATACTTTGCCTATCAAATTTAAAATTAATAGTATCGATAACTTGAGTGAGTCGGGAACGTTCAACAGTCTCTATAGGCCATAAATAATCTTGAGTGCTATGCTTATCTACCAGCCCTGATAAAATAATTCCACATTTAACATATTTAATATTAGATTTGTAAATCGACTTTGCCCCTTCCAACGCTGTAGATAAAATTAAATTCGTATCACTCGTTGGATAAGGAAGTTTTAATGTGATGATATTTTGATAAAAGTATGATTTTTTTTGAAAAGGGCTGCTGCTGATAAATACACTAACGTATTCTGCAAGTGTATTCTGCTGTCGTGACTTGTAAGCTGCTCTAGAGGTAAATGTTGTAACTGCTTCAACTAATAAATCATACCTTTGAATTGCGCAGCCGAAACTTCTTGAGGTGACTATTTGTTTTTTTAGTGGGATTTTTGAATCAATAGGAAAACAAATAGTCTTGTTGAGCTCATAAATAATTTTTTCTAGATTTATACTAAATTTCTTTTTCATATAAATTGCATCAGATTTCTTTAAATCTAATACTGAATATATACCTATCGAGTTTAATTTATCTGATGTTTTATTCCCAACCCCCCATACCTCAGATACATTTATTTTAGACATAATATTATCCATTCTTATAGTGGATAATTCAGATAAATCGCATACCCCAGACCATGAAGGCTGTTTCTTCGCACAATAATTTGCTAATTTTGCTAATGTTTTTGTTGGAGCTATACCAACGCACACTGGCATACCTAAGTATTGCCATAATTTTTTTTTTATTGTTTGTCCTGTAGCATAAAGATCTCGATTACCTGATAAGTCTAAAAAGCATTCATCAATTGAATAAATTTCTTGTTGGGGTGAAAAAGATCTTAACAAAACCATCGTGCGATTGCTTATATCTGCATAGAGCGAGTAGTTTGATGATAAAACTTTAATACTAGATGCTTTGATTAAATCTTTTATCTTAAATAGTGGCGTGCCCATTTTGATGTCTAACAATTTAGCTTCATTACTTCTTGAAATAATACATCCATCATTATTACTAAGCACTACAACTGGCTTATTCAACAACTTTGGATTAAATAATCTTTCACAGCTTACGTAAAAATTATTTACATCTACTAGTGCAATCATGGTCTTATTTAAATTTCCTGACTGCTCCAGTTACAACCCCCCATACCTCAAATTGCATTGATTCATTAATTTCAATTGGTTTATATTTTTCATTCGCTGCTAATAGTCGATATTTAGATTTGTAACTCGACAATGATTTAACAGTAAAGTCGCCATCGATAGAGGCTAAAACAATATCTCCATTAGAAGCTTTCTGAGATTTATCTACAATCACAATGTCGTTATCATGAATCCCTGCATCAATCATTGAGTCGCCCTTAATCCTAACAAAAAATGTTGCTTCCTTTTGTTTGATTAGATACTCATTCAAATCTAATTTCTTTTCTATGTGATCGTCAGCTGGTGATGGAAATCCAGCAGGCACCTTATGCTCAAATAGATTTAAAGGTTGGTAGCTTAATGAAGGGCTAGCCTTGCTAATATAAGTGGTATTCACTACCTGAGATTGAATGATATATTTCTTAATATCAAAAACTTTGCTTTCAGGGACTCTTATCACTTTCGTAGCCTCGCCATAAATACCACTATTTAATTTTCGCCCAGCACCTAATCTTGAACCACCATGATTTTTTTTATTGTTATTCATTTGAATATTGTAACATAAATCAAATATATTTAGTTACAATTCTTACCACAAACGTTACAAAAATGTAAGAGTTAGCTGGGTACACTAAACAAATTAAAAGTGTTGACAACAAAATTAAAAAAAGGCAAAGTATTTTAAAGGCATTAGAAAGGCCTTCAGTAGTGGGGTTATAACGTAAATATTCAGATGCACTTATAGTATTATTAATTTTAAATTTTAAATTTTTGGAGATATGGCTATGAACAAAGGTGAATTAATTGAAGCAGTTGCAAATGCAACAGGAGCAACGAAAGCAGATGCAGGTCGTGCAATTGATGCAACAGTAGAGTCAATTACTGGCGCATTAAAAAAAGGTGACACTGTTACATTAATTGGTTTTGGTACATTCAAAACTGCTAAGAGAGCAGCTAGAACTGGTCGGAACCCACAAACAGGTGCAGCTCTTCAAATTCCAGCACGTACTGTGCCATCATTTAAAGCAGGCGCAGCACTTAAAGCAGCCGTAAACTAAAAAAGCATTAATTATTAAAAAACACCCTTTAGGGTGTTTTTTTTGACCTACTTTTAACTACATGCCGCAATTGTCACATTTCCCTTTGACAGTTGAAAAACCTTTAACAGTAGATAGGCCAATCACACCCTCAAAATTAGCGCCATCAACATCGGCATCAGTTAAGTCTGCACCAGTTAAGTCTGCACCTCTTAGATCAGTTTTAACTAGCTCTGCTCGATTCAAATTAGTATTTCTTAAATTAGCTCCTCGCATATCGCCAAAGATAAAACTTGCTATATTCAAATCAGCGCCCTCAAAATTAGCTTTTACAAAATTCCCGCCAGAAGTATCAAATTTCATTTGCCCCATAGGCTGATTGCCTACATCTAACCCCAACCTACCTTTTGTTAGAATAGCTCCTGACATGTCGACATCGCCAAGAGTACCAATGATGCGAGCATTAGTTAAATTCGCCCCCGTAAAAATTGTTTTACCAAAAATTGGTTGGAAGATAGTAGCTTCAGCTAGATTAGCGCCACTAAAATTCGCTTTTTCAAGACGGGCCAAATTTAAATACGCTCTCTGTAAATCTCCTCCAGACAAGTTTGCATCTCTTAAATCTGCCCCGAAGAAGCTAGTATTAACCATTACGCAATGGGTTAAATCCTTACCCTTAAAATCTAAATACCCAACATCTTTGCTAGATAAATCGCAATCTGGATCCTCTAATAATTCATCAGCCATTTTTTGTGAAATTTTAGTTCTGGTATCACTTTTATTTTTACTATAAAAAATATTCGCTTTAGCTAAAACAGCCTTAGGATCTTCTATAAAAACAGATTTTGAGGCTTTATTTCCAAAACAATAATTTTTGCCTTCAAAACTAGAATTAATAGAGCAATCTGTTTTATGAAAATTACCGTCAGCTAAGCTCGTAGTACAATATTGTTCCAGTTCAGCCGATTTAAGTGGGAGCGCCAAAATTAATAATAAAATTAAATAATATTTATTTTTCATAACTCTACCTATAATAATGAATTAACAACTTTATTATAGACTTATAAAAAAACATAAAGTTTATATTTAAATCCATAGGAGAAAATTCAAATGTCCACGGTATTGATTACAGGAGCAAATAGAGGGTTAGGGTATGAATTTGTTAAGCAATATAGCGAAAATAAGTTTGATGTTTTAGCTTGTTGTCGGAACATACATGAAGCCAAAAAACTTACAGAATTAGCAGAGATTTCAAATAATATTAAAATCTATGAACTAGATGTTGGTAATATTAAAACAATTAAAAATCTCTCACAACAGTTACGAAATAAAAAAATTGATGTGTTAATAAATAATGCAGGGATTTATCGATCAAGCACTGTTGGAAATATAAACTATGATGAATGGATGGAGAGTTTTAAAATTAATACCATTGCTCCATACCAAATAGTTGAAAATTTTTTAAATCAAATAATGAATAGTGACTTAAAGAAAATTGTATCCATCACAAGTAAGATGGGTAGTATCGATGATAATACTTCTGGAGGTTCTTATATTTATCGAAGTAGTAAAACTGCTCTGAATAGTATGATGAGGTCTTTAACTCATGATCTAAAAAATCAAGGGGTAGCAACTTTAACTCTACATCCAGGATGGGTAAGAACAGATATGGGAGGTCCTGGGGGATGGATTGATTCATTTGAAAGCGTTCAAGGTATGATTAAACAAATTGATAAACTAAAGATCGAAGATTCAGGAAACTATTTAGACTATGCAGGAAAACCGATTAATTGGTGACCAAAACATAAAACATAAAAAAGCCTCAGATTTTCTTTCTAAGTTAGATACGGACTGGGAGGATTTAATAAAAAAAAGTGGGAGCTTCAGTCTTAAGATAAGCCATGATTTAGAGCCCTACCAGTCTTTAATAAAATCAGTTATTTTTCAACAATTAAATCCAAAAGCAGGTAATGCTATTTTTAGACGTTTCTTACTGATATTCAATAATAAATTTCCAGATGATCAAACTATTTTAGAAAAACCCTCTATTAAAATAAAATCATGTGGATTATCTCAAAATAAATTATTAACCATCCTAGAGGTTGCGTCTCAAAGTGCTAAGAAAAAATTACCAACATCGGTTGAAATAATTACAATGAGCGATAATGACATAATTAAATTATTTACAACAATTAAAGGTATTGGTGAATGGACAGTCCAAATGCTTTTAATATTTAACCTTGGCCGGTTAGATATTCTTCCCCAAAATGATTTGGCTATTAGAAAAAATTATCAGAAACTTAAAAAATTGACTAGCTCAATTACCCCTAAAGAGATTAAAATAATTTCTAAATCTTGGAGGCCCTATCGATCCGTTGCTTCATGGTATTTATGGAAGGTTGAATAAAAATCAGCCTATAAGAAGGCTTTCCTAAAGATTACTATTTATTATTTCAGAATCCAATTAATTTAACTCAAATCAACAATTAATGCCCTTTGCACCTTTGGCGGAACTATTATTTCAGTTTTATAAAGATCATGATCGATGCCAAATACAATTGGTAAACCGACCTTTATATTAGTAATCATATCTTTTGTTAGCTCAAAACGCATAAAATGAACAGCTGAAGTCTTATCTTCAGTTTCACGATCCATATCTTCATTAGCAATTGCATATACTTTCTCGCTTTCTTCAACCTTAATCCAAATAGATCTCTCTACACCAATGAGCTTTGCTAAAGCCACTTTTCTATCCTGCACATCGGTATATTCAATCATAAAAGTTGCTTTCCAGTTGGTGCCTTCAGGGATAAGTGTGTTGTATACATCTAATTCTTGTTGAATTCCTTCTGCCTCAAAGATTCTTTCAATTCTAAGCATCTCCTGCACTTGGTATTGCATAGTAAGTGCATCTTCAAAATAAAGTACTGCATGATCATTAAATGCTAAGCGTCTATTTCCTTTATGCTTCATAACTTTTGCTCTAAATTCATTTCTAATTTCTGAATATTTTTCCAAACTAAATAAATCTTTTTTACTTAAAATTGTCATTTTACTTTCCGTTAATTATTAAATATCGTATGCTTTTCTAAGCAATGATATAGGATGTTCTGGCTCTTTACCGTTATTCATAACGTGGCCAATATGGTGCCCAGCCATCGCACAATCACTTCCAAAATGATCAGGCTCTGCTTCATTAATTTTTCTAACTACAGGTTTAGCAATCTTTACTGCAAAATCATGACTTTCTTTCTTAACAGCATATGTCCCGTCATGTCCTGAACACCTTTCAATAATTTCAACCTGCGTATCAGGTATTAATGATAAGGTATCTTTAGTTTTAGGCCCGATATTTTGGACTCTCTGATGACATGCTGCATGATATGAAACCTTACCTAAACTCTTTTTAAAATCAGTTAAAAATTTATTCTCTTTATTTCTTAACATTAAATATTCAAATGGATCATAAAATGCATTTTTAACTTTAAGGACATCAGGATCATCAGGAAACATTAAAGGGAGTTCTTGCTTGAACATTAAAACACAGGATGGGATTAGTGCTGTTAAATCCCATCCTTGATCAACAAGTTTAGCTAAAATTGGAATATTAACTTCCTTAGCATCCTCAACTGCTTCAAGATTTCCAAGCTCAAGCTTTGGAATTGCACAGCAACTTTCTTTTTCAGTAAGCGTCACTAGAATTTTATTATGCTCAAAAACTTTAACTAAATCTTCTCCAGGGCCTGGCTCATTTCGATTCGTAAAACAAGTAGCAAATAAGGCAACTTTTCCAGTTGTGTTTCCTGCTGGCTCTGCCACTAAACCACTTTTGTAATTTTTAAGTCTTTTTCTCAGAGTATTGCTTTCGAATTTTGGTAACCAAGCTTTTGAATGAATCCCAGCAACTAGTTCTAGTCCTTTTCTTGCAACACTTACTTTATTGATAGCATTAATAGTGGGGGCAATAATCGGAATTCCTGCAAACTTACCAACGTTGTCAGTGCTAGTTAGCACTTTATCTCTAAGCTTAGTATCCCCTTTTTTATATTTAATCGCTTTAGCTCTTAACATTAAATGAGGAAAATCTACATTCCACTCATGAGGTGGTACATAAGGACATTTTGTCATATAGCATAAATCGCACATATAGCATTGGTCTACAACTTTTGTGTAATCTGCTTTATCTACACCATCTACCTCCATAGTGCTCGATTCATCTACTAAATCAAATAGTACTGGAAATGATTGGCACAGGCTTACGCATCTTCTGCAGCCATGACAAATATCAAAAACTCTTTCCAATTCCTGATTAAGTAACTCCTCGCTAAAATAGTCTGGATTTTTCCAATCAATAGGGTGGCGAGTTGGTGCCTCTAAATTGCCTTCTTTTGGGGTATTCATAGATATCTCTAAATAAAAAAATCGGGGAAATACCCCCGAGTTTTTATTACATTTCTACTAATTCACCTAGTGCTTTTACATAGCGATTAGCATGCGATCGCTCTGCTTTAGCAAGTGTTTCAAACCAATCTGCAACCTCATCAAAACCTTCATCTCTAGCAGTTTTTGCCATACCAGGATACATATCTGTATATTCATGAGTCTCTCCAGCCACAGCAGCTTTTAAATTATTTTCTGTAGTGCCAATAGGGAGTCCTGTTGCGGGATCGCCGCATTCTTCAAGATATTCTAAATGCCCATGTGCATGACCTGTCTCTCCTTCTGCAGTAGAGCGAAATAAAGCAGCAACATCGTTATAACCCTCAACATCTGCTTTTGCTGCAAAATATAAATACCTACGATTTGCCTGAGACTCACCGGCAAAAGCATCTTTTAAATTTTGTTCTGTCTTACTTCCTTTTAGAGCCATTTTTATTACTCCTAATAAAAAAAATAGAAACTTAAATTAAAATATTTTTTAATTCTTACTATTATTTTAGCTTTATTAGACACCTAAGGGCAATAAAAAACTAATAATTTAGAATAAAATCATGATATTTATTAAAACTAAGATTTTTCTTTAATTAGTACTTATACTGTCCATTAAATTGATTTCTTTATTAAAAAATTTTATTGTAAAAAAGATACTAATCATAAGATATATTATTGTTGGTGTAGTAAACACATCCTTTGGTTATGGAGTTTATTGGTCTTTTCTTCAGTTAGATTTTAATTTTGCAGTTGCTGCCTTTTTTTCTACAGTCTTAGGAATAATATTTAATTATTTTACAATAGGGAAATTTGTATTTGAATCAAAAATTGATACGAATATATTTTGTAAATTTTTATTATCGTATGGGTTTCGTTATCTTCTATCAATAGGTGGAATTGCTTTCTTCCATTTTTATGGCATGAGTTATGAAATTGCTGGTGCGGTAACAATCATTCTTAATGCAATAATTGGTTTTTTCTTACACAAATATTTGGTATTCAAGAAATAAAAGCTATTCAAGCGATAACGTAATTTAAAGATTTAATTTATTGCGATTTTATATCTGCATCCACTTTTCTTCCTGAAACTATCATATTGCCCACATTTATTTTTATTTTAAAATTGCCAAGATTAAATTTATTAAGAAGCTTAATAAAAGTATTATTAATTAAATTAGGTATAGGCGACAACCTAATCCAATAGTTAATTGAATAACGGTTATAAAGATCTTTAACCTGTATGTCCTGATAATTTGTTTTATTTAATAATAATCCAATACTCTTTTTAGAGAATAATTGCATATGCTCGATATCAATTATTGGTGATTTTTTCCCTAAAATTTTATTTACTAGCGACCTATAGTTATGCAAAACAATTACAAAATAACCACCTTTTTTTAAAATCTTATTTACGGACTCAGATATTTCTCTTGGATCATAAACATGCTCTAAGGTCATAAAGCAGCAAACTAGATCATAATTCATCTCTTGAAAATCATCTACTTGAAATATTCCTTCCTGGAGGTGACTTTTAATTTCAGGGTGTGCACTATTAATTGCTGATATGGAAGGCTCAATACCAATCAAATCTGTAAATCCTTTCTTTTTCAGATTGTACAAAAAATCCCCAGAACCAGATCCAATTTCCAATATTTTACTATTTAAATTTAATTTAGAAATCACTTCATTCATATGATGAATATATGATTCTGCTGCATCTAATGCTTCCTCTGAGCTATCGTAATCAGCAGCATGGTAAGCCTCGGAAAGCTTTAATTTATCGGGAGGAGTTGTTACATAGACCAAATCGCAATTCAAGCAACTTACCATTTCATGACACATGAACTCAGGATTTTTTCTTGATGCATAAGTAAAAGATGTTATTTTTTTCTTATCAATATTTTCTTTTTGAAAAGTAACACTATTTTTATTCGAATCAAAGCAAACTGGACATCTTCTAGATTTGGTTGTCAAATATTTTTACCTTACAACTCTGTTGTAACGCCACTCCTAATAATTTCTGAGCGTATTACTCTAGGTCTTTGTTTAACTTCTAAAATTATTTTTCCAATGTATTCCCCGACCAATGAAATAGCAAAAAGATTAATTGATCCAAAAGAAAGAACCAAAAGCATAATTGTTGTTGCTCCTTTTGGTGCAATATCTGGGAAAAATATTTTTAATGAAGTAAATAATAAAATTAAAATAATAGAAAGAATTAATGTAGCAAACCCCATAATCGTCATTAAATTTAACGGGGCATTTGTAAATGACAAAATACCCATTTTTGCCCAGCCTATATTTTTAAATAAACTATTAGTTGAGTTTCCAAACGCTCGAGCTGGTCTAATATAATCTACGCCTACCTGGTTAAATCCAACAAAAGCTCTAATTCCCCTCATAAACAAATCACGTTCTGGACACTTTAGAATCCAACTAACGACTCTTTTATCAAGTAAGGAAAAATCACCTGCATCAAGTGGAATTTTAATAAAACTTAATGATGACAAAATTCTGTAAAAGGCTTTATACAAGAACCCCCAATAAAAAGGCATTTCTCTTTTTACTCTAGTGCCGTATACAACATCATTCCCTTCTAGCCATTTTTTAACGAAGTCTTTAATTAATTCTGGAGGGTCTTGTAAATCGCCATCTAATAAAACAACAGCTTGCTTAGTTGATAACTCCATTCCGCTCCTAAAAGCCATTTGTGAGCCAAAATTCCTTGAATGATTAACCCCAATCACTCGTGTGTCATTTTTTGATATTTTCTTAATTACATCTATATCGTTATGTGGACTTCCATCACAAACAAAAATGATCTCATAATCTATCTTTATTTCTTTAAATGTTTTAGTTAGTCTTTGGTACATAATTGGAATTGCCATCTCATCTTTATAGCATGCAATAATTGCAGAAATACTTCTCTTTTTATTCGAGCTATTTTGTTTGGTTATAGAAATATAATCTTTTTTTGTTAATGTACTTAGCCAATTAAATGTTAAATTTAAACCATCAACTAAATTAGTTTTAGATTTCCAGCCAAAAATCTTCTCTGCTTTTTTTGAATCTGAATACCATTCAGTTAGATCCCAACTTCTTTTACTCATATTGCTGAAAATTGGCTTTTCTTTAATTTTATAAATTTTCTTTACTATTAATGCTAAATCTTTAATTGTTGTTTTACTACCTGTTCCAATATTAAAACTTTCCCCATATAATTCGGGATGAATTTTACTTGCTGCTAAAATAAATGCTTCGCATGCATCGTCAATAAAAATAAAATCTCTTGAAATATCTGGGTCCACTAATGGAGGAAATTTTTTTACTTTTGCATTATTTAATATGTTTGGAATTAATCTTGATGAATCCTCAAGCGGGCCATAAACTGAATATAATCTGAGGTTAATGGCTGGAAAATTCCGGGTTTTCCCCACATATTTTAAAAAATATGATGCTGCAATTTTAGAGGATGAATAATGGCTGTTTGGTTCTAGGCTTGAATCTTCTTTGGGTTGTTTTGAATTTAAACCATATTCGGAAGATGTACCCGCGTGTATATATGCTGATACTCCTTTTTCTTCAAGCAAAGTGACAATGTTAGTTAAAGATAAAAAATTTGTTTGGTAAACAATTTCATGGCTTTCTTCGAAAGAATATGCGCCATAAGATATAAAATCAAAAACAGTTCTTGGGGTAATTGTATTAATAAGATTTTTTAGTGCTACTGAATCATTTACATCAGTAAAGATTATATTTTTACTGTCAACGCCTTCTAACCTCCATCCTTTCTCAAGTCTGCACACCCCATAAACATCTTCTCTTTTTGATAGAAGCATTTTAAAAAGATTTGCTCCAATGAAGCCAGAAGCTCCTAAAACTAAAATTGGTCCCTCAAGAGATAGTATGTGCTTATCAATGTTCATTAATATCCGTTAATACTTAAGATTAAATTTATAGTCTTGATAGTACATTATTTAAATCGATGCCACATTTTTTTCTAAGATATTTTTGTGATCCGCTTTTTTCAAAATGATGCGAAGTAGCAAATAAATGAGTGAATCTTTTAACACTAATATTATTTTTAATTAAAACTAACGAGATCTGTGATCCTATTCCACCTTGAGCAACATGCTCCTCAATAACAAATAGATTTTTAGTTAAATTTATTTGCTCAATTAAATTTTTTGGTAATGATTCTTCGAGTATTGGTAGCTCACATAAAATCCATAAATTTGGCCTTTTCTTTTTTTCTAATTTTTCAAAAGCTTTAATATAAGTCGTTGCTATAGGTCCTGTAACAATAATTACTGGGCCGTCGCCACGAGTAAGTTGCCTCCAGCTTTCGTATTTTGGTGGGACATACTCCTGATCAGACTCATCATAGCCAAGTCTTATGTACGTTGGTTTTTCATTAGAATTTGATAATTTTAATACCGGATAAATATCCTCATTAAAGCATGGAATAAAAACTCTAAAGTTAGTTAGTGTTAGTAAAATTCCATAATCCTCAATCGCATGATGTGTTGCTCCCATTACACCATATCCATAACCTCCTCCATTACCTATTAATTTAACGGGCAGATTATGAAAAGAAACATCGTTTCGAATTTGTTCAAATGGTCTTGCGTAACAAAATGGAGCAATACTATATACCCATGGAATAAGTCCTTCACTTGCCATTCCAGCTGCGACTCCAATCATATTTTGTTCGGCAATTCCAACATTTATAAATTTTTCTTTTAATTTATCTCGTAATTTTTCAAGAGCCATAAAACCAAGATCACCAGTGAGAAAAATCATTTCGTTGTTCTGGTTTGCTAGCTTAATAAGGCCATCAGAGAGTTGTGTTCTCATACTCTATCAACCTCTTGGATTGCTTGATTGTATTGGTCTTTATTTAGTGGTAAATAATGCCATTCCATTTTATTCTCCATAAAACTTACGCCATTACCTTTTTTTGTCTCCAAAATTATCATCCTACATTTATTTTGTTTTTTCTTTAATGCTGACAACATCTCTTCAGGGGAGTGTCCATTAATAGTTATAACCTCTAAATTAAACCCATTGATAATTTTATTTAGCGGGGACATTGAAGCAATATCATTTGTGCTCCCAAACCCTTGAAGATTATTGTGGTCAACTATTATAGTCAGATTATCTAAATTATGATGGCATGAAAAAATAAGAGCTTCCCACGTAGATCCCTCTTGCCACTCTCCATCAGAAGTTAAACAAAAAACTTGTCCTTTAATAGATTTAATTTTTTTAGAAAGTGCTATACCGGCAGATAATGATAAGCCATGGCCCAAACTGCCAGTTGCAAATGAAATATTTTTAATTTTATTTGGCAAAGGATGGCCTGCTAATAAAGTGTCATCTTGATGAAAGGTGGCTAAATCTGAGTCTTTTAAAATATTAATCGACCAAAGAGCTATATACAATGCCCCTGCAGAATGCCCTTTAGAAAGAATAAATTTATCATTGGAAGATATGAGCTTATGAAACAGCACAATTAATATATCAATACATGATAAATTCCCACCAATATGACCAACTCCAGCGTCAAAGTGCATTTTAAGTAATCTTTTTTTAGCAGATTTAATTATTTTTTTAATGTTTCTTCCTCAGCTCTAAAAATATTTAATATTAGATAATTTCAGTTTTTTATAATATAAACAATATTAACTGTATTTACAAAAAACTATTCAAGTTTAACTATACAACTTAATTTTAATTGTATTAAAATAACTTCTATTATGAATAATAATATAATTACTTCTAAAGCATTTCATTTCTTTATTGCGATCAGTGTAGCTATTCTGACTACTGGGTTTTTAAGGCTACAATTACTTTTAGGCTTACCTGATTATGATGGTGGTTATTATGCTCTTTTAAATCAAATTATTTATTTTGCTTTAATTAATGGTGAAGATTTAAGAGGTGTGTCTCTCCATTTATATCAAACAATGACTTCCTGGATTTATGGTCTGGATGTGAATCAATATATAGCACTAAGATTAATTGATGGCTTGGTGGCAGTCACTGCATCTATTATATTTTTTAAAGTGATTCTAAAAGAAAGTGGCAGTATACTTTTCACAGTAATTTTAGTAGTTCCTCTATTGATCGCAATGAATGATATTGAGATTATATTCTTTGGATACAGTAATAGTATTTGGGCTGCATATCTTCCTTTATTTACCTCACTCCTAGTTTGGCAAAATTCTTCTAAAGCGGACACGTTTTCTTTCTATATCGTTGGGGCCCTGGTCTCTATAGGTATTTTATTACGAGAGCCATTCCTACTTTTCTTTTTGTTAGCAGGGGTTGCAATATTGATTGGTTATGGCTGGCGCGTGCTTCTTAAATATTTAATTGGCTCGGCAATACTAGGCTTTAGTGTCCTCGCAGTTATGCTTAGCTTCAGAGGGTGGGACTTACTTGAGCTCATTAATTCATATTTTCAAGGAGGCCTGAATGCTGGTGTTTCTTGGTGGATTTGGGACATTGAGGCAACTAAAAAATTGACTCTTAAGTGGGCAGGGGAAACAATAAAAACTAGTTGGTTTATTTGTATCACCGCCATAGCCTCAATTATTTATCTTGTTAAACTATATTTTTCTGATAAAAAATCAGTGCACATGAATCGCTTTTACTTATGGCTGGCAATCGCATTACTGCCTTTTTTAGAATGGTTTCTAAAACAGGGAATGCCATATCATTTAGCTAGCTGTCTACCAGGCTTAGCAGGATTAAGTGCCATAGCTTGGAGGTATGTCAATAGTAATGAATCTAAACAAGTAGCTGTATCATCGATGATAGTCATCGGTCTAATGAGTCTCATTGTATTTGGGTCAACAGTAAATCGCACCATTATAAAGAATGACGTAATATTCTATCCATCAGATGCAATTAGAAGTTTTGGCAAAGTTGGCTTATTTCGAGGCCCACAAACAATTGAAAGAAGTCAATATTTAATCGCAGCGGCTAAAATTTATGAACTTTCAAGAGATGACTCAACTTTAGCTGTCAGTGGTTTTTGGCAACCCGTGTTCCCGCTTACAGAATTGCTACCGCCGACTTATAAATTCTCTAATTTAAGAACTTTATTTATAAGTCTTTCTTATAATGAAGATAAAATGATAAAAATAATAAAAGAATATCGTCCGACTTTAATGCTACTTTCTCCGCCATCAGAAATGGATGGTGCTGCAGACTTTTCAAGTATGATCGAAAAAACGAATCTTTATAATAAAGTTGGGGAAATACCAAAAGATTTAAAAGTTGATAAAGGTTGGTTGTCCGGATCTATTTATAGATTAAAAGATTTCAAATAAATTTTTCAATATTTTAGAAATTTATTTGAAAAGTCTCTAAAACCCCCTTCTATATAATATTCTTTAACTCGCTAACCATATAAAATAGCCTTATTTTTTCAAAATAATCTTTTAAATTTTATCGACAAATCCATCTGTACCTAAAATTAATATCTTCCTTATCCTATATAATTTGACTATCTCTAAAAAAAAACCTATGCGATAATTAATTCAAATGTTAAATACTTTAATGAAACCTAAAGCGCTTCAATTTTTTCTTGCTTTTTCTATTACCATATTAACTACTGGATTTTTAAGGTTACAACTTTTTGCGGGCCTACCTAATAGTGATGATGGTACTAATACATTTCATAGCCAACGTTATTGGGAGGCTATATTTTCAGGTCTTGAAAATAAACTTCTTTTAAGTAAATTAGATTTGTATCCATTTATGACTTCTTGGGTATTTGGTCTCGAAGTGAATCAATTCATAATGTTAAGAGTTATTGATGGGCTTATTGCATTAGTGACCTCTATTATTTTATTTAAAGTAATTTTAAAAGAAAGTGGTAGCACACTTTTCACAGTAATTTTAATGGCGGCTCTGCTAGTGCTTATGAATGATAGTGGAGTTATTGCATATGGATTTAAAAATAGTATTTGGGTTGCATACCTTCCTTTATTCACAGCATTACTTATCTGGCAAAATACTACCAAAAAAGATAGTTTCTCGTTTTATTTAATTGGTGGGCTTATTTCTATCGGCATTCTATTAAGAGAGCCATTCCTACCTTTCTTTCTATTAGCAGGTATTTCAATACTTATTGGTTATGGATGGCGCGCACTTGTTAAATACTTAATCGGCTCTGCAGTAATAGGATTTAGTGTGCTTAGTGTTGTGTTCATGCTACGAGGATGGGACTTATCCAATTTTATTAGCGGATATATGTCTGCTGCTGATTTCATTGTGCTTTTCGAACAAATTAGTAAAACAAACTTTAATACTTTTGGTTTATTATCAATCAAAAATAATTGGGTTATTTTAGTCACTTCCTCTCTTTCACTTATTTATCTTATTAAATTATATAGTGCAGATGAAAAAGCAATCAATATGAGTCGTCTTTTATTTTGGCTAGCAATTGTGTTGATACCACTTTTAGAGCCTATATTAAAACTTCCATTTTTATATCATTTTGCTAGCTGCCTCCCTGGATTGGCTGGACTGACTGCAATGGGTTGGAGACATCTAAACATTCAAGAATCTAAAAAAATAAAAAAATCAGCGATAATAATTATTAGCTTAATGAGTCTGATTGTGATTTTACCAACTATAAATAAAACTATTATAAAAAGCTCTAAAATATACTCTCCATCAGATGTAGTTAACTGGATCAGATTTGTTGAAGTATTTCGAATTAAGGAGACAATTGAAAAAAGTCAATATTTAATCGCGGCGAGGAAGGTTTACGAGCTCAGCCGTGAAGATTCAACTTTGGCTATAAGTGGCTATATGGACCCATTATTCCCACTGACCGGATTACTTCCCCCATCATACGCAATACATAATTTGGCAAACCTTTATATAAAATATGATAAGGATGAAGATAAAATTATAAAGGATATAAAATACTATCGCCCTACTATAATTGTAACTACACATTTAAGTACTTTTTATATGACTCCAGGCCAAAAAGCACTTCCAGATATTATTGAGAAAACAAATCTTTATAACAAAGTTGGAATTCTTCCATTAAATTTAAAAATTAATTACGGCTGGAAAGCGGGCACAATTTATAGATTAAAAGATTTCAAATAAATTGATTTTGTATTTATAAGTCCTCTGGTTAAATTAAAACCGATGACAGCAAGTAAAAATTTTACGGAAGTATTTGAAGAAATAAGATTTATATTTGATTAAAGGATTAACCTTATTTTTTTAAAAAAATAAATTTGTAGTCTATATTTAGTCTGTGGTGATAATTAAAAAAACTTTTAGAAGAAGAATCCCCTAAAAGCCTTGTATTGATTGGTGGGCCCACCAGGACTCGAACCTGGGACCAAGGGATTATGAGTCCCCTGCTCTAACCAACTGAGCTATGGGCCCTTTAGTTTTACTCTTTAGCCTCTAAGAAGCTTTTTAATCTTTCAGATCTTGTAGGATGCCTTAATTTTCGAAGCGCTTTTGCTTCAATCTGACGTATTCTTTCTCGAGTCACATCAAACTGCTTTCCAACCTCTTCAAGCGTATGGTCTGTATTCATTTCTATGCCGAATCTCATTCTTAGAACTTTTGCTTCACGAGGTGTCAATCCTTCTAAGATTTCTGATGTTACATTTCTTAAGCTTGCATATACGGCTGCATCATCGGGAGTCAACGTTCCAACATCTTCTATAAAATCACCTAGGTGTGAATCTTCATCGTCCCCAATTGGTGTTTCCATTGAAATTGGCTCTTTAGATATTTTTAATATCTTTCTAATTTTCTCCTCAGGCATTTCCATCTTCTCTGCTAATTCTGATGGCTCAGGCTCTTGCCCTGTAGATTGCAAAATTTGCCTAGAAATTCGGTTCATTTTATTTATAGTTTCAATCATATGAACTGGAATACGAATTGTTCTAGCTTGATCAGCAATTGAACGAGTAATAGCTTGACGAATCCACCAAGTTGCATAAGTTGAAAATTTATAACCCCTGCGATATTCAAACTTATCAACAGCTTTCATAAGTCCAATATTGCCTTCCTGAATTAAATCTAAAAACTGTAAGCCGCGATTGGTGTATTTTTTAGCAATTGATATAACCAGTCTTAAGTTCGCCTCTATCATTTCACGCTTTGCTTTTTTTGCTCTGAATTCTCCAGAAACCATCTGCTTATTAATCTCTTTAAAATTCTTAATTGGAATTCCAGATTCAATCTCTAATGCAACTAATTTCTTTTGCTGATCTATAATGTCATGCTTTCTTCTTTCCAATTCAGCAACATAGGGTTTATCCACCTTCATTTGCTGTTTAAGCCATTTTAAATCTGTTTCATTTCCTGGAAAATTTTTAACAAAATGTGCTCTAGGCATTTTAGAGTTGTCGATACAGAATTCCATTATTTGTCTTTCATGGGACCTAATCTGAATAATAAATGTTCTAATTTTATCGCACAATAATTCAACAAATTTTGAAGCAAATCTAAAATTAACAAGCTCTTTAAGAATATTATCTTGATTTTTTTGATATTCAGGATCATCCATCCATTTCTGTTTAGCGCGTAAATCTCCTAATTTCTTATGCGCTTTTTTAATAACAGCAAAACGCCTTAACACTTCGGCTGTTAATTCAGCTAAATCTTCAGGCGACATTCCACTTGCCTTACCTGTATCATTTTCATCATCAGCTTCCTCTTCCTGAGAATCCGAAGCCTCAAGCTCTAATGCAGCTTCTACCTTTGCCAATTCTTTTTCTGCCTCCATATCTATTAAGCCGTCTACAAATTCATCGACGCCTATTTCAGCTTTTTTTACTTTTTCAGCTATTGTCATTAAGTCTTCAATGATTCCTGGGCATGCTGAAATTGCCTGAACCATACTTCTTAGGCCCTCTTCAATACGTTTTGCAATTACAATTTCACCTTCTCTTGTCAGCAAGTCAACTGTTCCCATTTCTCGCATATACATACGAACAGGATCAGTTGTTCGACCAAATTCAGAATCAACTGTAGCCAATGCTTGTTCTGCTTCCTCAGCAGCTTCTTCATCTGTTACTGGAGCAGGAGCATCAGACAATAATAACTCTTCGGCATCAGGTGCCTGCTCATAGACCATAATACCCATATCATTAATAATGCCGATAATGCCTTCCACTTGGTCGCTTTCGGTAATCTCATCAGGCAGATGGTCATTAATTTCTGCGTAAGTTAAATAGCCTCTTTCCTTTCCTAGGATAATTAAAGCTTTTAATTGCATTCTTCTCTTTTCAGCTTCTTCAGGGTTATTAGCCGCATCCTTTAAATAAAGGTCTTTAAGTTTTTTAACTCTAGTAACTCGTTTGGTTTTTTTATCTGCTGGATTTTTCTTAGGTCTTGCCATGGCTACCTCTGATTATTTATATGGGGCTGAAAATATAATGATATATATCAATTTTTGGACTTTGGATTTTATCAGAGTATCGCTTTTAAATCAATTAACTTTTATATTTTATCTTATAAAAATCATTAAAATCAATTGCTTATAATTTTCCTATATTTTTTATAAATTCTCTCTCTTCTTCAGAAAGTGAATCTAAGCTTTTTTTTGTTGCCTCATTAAGTTTATTTTTATTTGTTAAAGAAAAATGACGTTTTTTTATACTAAATCTTAAAGCTTTAATTTCTTCCTGCATTTCCATTTCATCATCAAATTTTGTAAGTTGCTCTTGAATTTGTTTAACTAGTTCACCATCAAATCGACTTGATATAAAATGCATAATCGCTGCTGAATTATATTCTCCCTTATTATTTGTAACCTCTATTATCGCTAATATTAACTTGTCATCAACACTCTCCGAAGTAAAAAACTTTAAATCTTCTTGTTCAATTAAATCTGGTCTTAGGATAAGTAAAAGACAAAATCTTCTTTTAGCGCTAATTGGAAGACGATTTGGTAATTTAATACTAGCTTTTTGTGTATATGTTTTTTTTATCTCTAATATTTGATCAATCTCTTCAATATTAAGATTGATTAATTCTGCTATTCTTTTTTTAAACAACAATAATAATTTTATGGCAGTGATTTCTTTTAATATGGGCTTAATTTCATTAAGAAACTGAACTTTCTTTTCTGAAGTGACAAGATCATTATTTTTAGTTAGATATTTTATTATATATTCAGTTAATGGAGTTGCCTGTTTAACTAGCAATTCAAAATCTTTTGAAGAATTCTCCCTGACAAATGAATCTGGATCATGCCCATCTGGTAAAAATAAAAATTTTAATTGAGTACTATCAGTAACTGAAACTAAAGCATTATTCATCGCCCTCCATGCCGCACTCCTGCCAGCATCATCCCCATCAAAACAAAAAATAATCTCTTTTGTGTATCTCATTAACTTCTTAATATGAAACTCTGTAGTCGCTGTTCCAAGTGTTGCCACAACATTTTTAATATTACTTTGTGCAAGCCCGACTACATCCATATAGCCCTCAACAACTAATACATAGCCTTTTTCTCTAATCGGTTTCCTTGACGATAATAATCCATAAAGTTCGTAACTTTTTTGAAATAGAGGCGTCTCAGGAGAGTTATAATATTTAGGAGTATCCTCTGAATTGATTACCCTCCCTCCAAAGCCAATCATCTTTCCCTTATCACTATAGATGGGAAATATAATTCGATCTCGAAACCGATCATAGTGCTTTCCTTTTTCATTTTTGACTACCAGACCTGCCTTTACAAGAATGTCATCTTCATATTTGTTAAAGGGTATTTTTAAATTCTGCCACCCTTCTGGAGCGTAACCAATTGAAAATTCCTTAGCTATTTCTCCAGTCAATCCTCGTGATTTTAAATAATTTATCGCTTTTGATGACCCTCTTAATTGCTTTTGATAAAAAATACTTGCGATTTTAATTACTTCTTCTAAATTTGCATACTCAGTACTTTTTTCTATTCTCTGAGGTGCATCATTTGGCACCTTTAAACCAATTGAATTAGCAAGCTCAGTAATAGCATCAACAAAAGTTAATCCCTCATATTCAATTAAAAAACTTATTGCAGAGCCATGTTCACCACAACCAAAACAATGATAAAACTGTTTTGATGGGCTTACAGTAAAGGATGGGGTTTTTTCTTGGTGAAATGGGCAACAAGCTAAATAGTTTGCCCCTGCTTTTTTAAGTGTAACTTTTTTATCAATGACATCAACAACGTCAATTCTATTTAAAAGTTCTTGGATAAAAGATTCTGGGATCATTATTAAATATTATCTTAATATTTACCAATATGCGTGCCCAATTATGAATTAACTCTTAAAAAATTTAAGTAAGTTTTGTCTTAATTTTTTTTGAGACATCAGCCATATTAGTTTTACCGGCTAGCTTAGGTTTAAGGATGTTCATTATTGCACCCATGTCCTTCATTGAATTAGCTCCAACACTTTCAATTGTATCAATAATAACTTTCTCAACTTCTTTTTCCGTTAATTGCTGAGGCATATATTCTTGAAGTACTTTGAGCTCAGACTCTTCTTTTTCAACTAAATCATTACGATTTGCTTTATTAAATGCTTCAATGGAATCACGTCGCTGCTTTAACATCTTATCAATTATTGAGATAATATCAGAATCAACGAGATCGATTCGCTCATCAACTTCCTTTTGTTTGATTGCGGCTAGAAGAAGCCTAATAGTTCCTAGACGAGAAGAATCTTTACTGCGCATTGCAGATTTCATGTCGTCAGTAATTTGGAGCTTTAATGGCACTTTTAACTTAAAAAAGTTTTGGTGGAAGCATCTGATTTCTTAGAAGTCTATATTGTCTTTTGACGGCTGCTGCAGCTTTTCTTTTTCGTTCCCATGTTGGCTTTTCATAAAATTCTCTAGCGCGCAAATCGTTTAACAATCCTGTTTTCTCAACAAGTCTTTTAAACCTTCTAAGTGCTACATCAAATGGTTCGTTTTCTTTTACTTTTACTGTTGACATCAATAATCTCTTTAAAGTTTGAATCTTTGAATTAGTAAATATTTATACTAATTTAAGAAAGTGTGCCATTTTAATGCTAATATTCTTTTTTTTCAACCATATATAAGAAAAAATACTATTTAAATGCTTGTTCTTGGTATTGAAAGCTCATGTGATGAAACAGGGATTGCTATCTATGACTCAGATAAAGGTCTTTTAGGGCATACTTTACATTCTCAAATTAAACTTCATTCTTTATATGGTGGAGTAGTTCCTGAACTTGCCTCCCGTGACCACATAAAATATATCATTCCATTGATTGATCAATTGCTAAGAGATAATTCTATCTCAATTGATTCGATTGACTCGATTGCATACACTGCAGGTCCTGGTTTATCTGGAGCTCTTTTAGTTGGAAGTACTTTAGCTGAAGCCTTAGCATATTCACTCAATATTCCATCCATACCAGTACATCATCTTGAAGGTCATTTATTAGCCCCGATGCTTGAAGATGATAAGCCATCCTTTCCTTTTTTAGCGCTTTTAGTATCAGGTGGGCATTCTCAATTGATTGACGTTAAAGGTATTGGTCAATACGAAATATTGGGTGACACTTTAGATGATGCAGCAGGTGAAGCTTTTGATAAAACAGCGAAGCTACTTGGGCTAGGTTACCCTGGTGGTGCTGCGTTATCAGAATTAGCCAATGAAGGTGTTGCTAAATTTGAACTTCCTAGACCCCTATTTCATACTCATGGATTTGATTTTAGTTTTAGTGGGCTTAAGACTGCTGTTTTAACTTTAGTAAAAAAACAACCAAAACTAACGAATACAATTAAGGCGAATATTGCTTTTGCTTTTCAAGAATCCATTACAGATGTGCTAGTAAAAAAATCTATTAAAGCTCTAAAACATACTGGGTATAAAAGACTTGTAGTTTCTGGAGGGGTTGGAGCAAATAAAAAACTAAGAGAAAAATTAATACTTCATTCTAAAAGTGAAAATTTTACAGCTTATTTTCCAAAACTAGAATTTTGTACAGACAACGGAGCTATGATTGCACTAGCAGGAGCTCTTAGAGCTCATCTATCTTCCAAAAATGATTATAAATTTTCTGTGCAGCCAAGATGGAAATTATCTGAGACTGAATCTACTTTTTAAAGCTTGGCTCGATACCTTTAATTAAGTTTTTGATATTTACGCGATGGTTGAAAAAAATTAAAACAGCAATTAAAATATTCGTAATTAATATATATGATGTTTCATTTAAGAAATAACTAATAATTGGGACAGATAACGATGCAATAATAGCCGCTAAAGAAGAATATCGCCATATAGAGAAAATGATTAGCCAAATACAAATTGCACTTAATGCTAATATCCAATTAATTGCCAACAAAATACCTAGAGCTGTTGCAACCCCCTTACCACCTTTAAATTTATAGTAAATTGGATAGGTGTGTCCTATCAATACTGCCAAACAAACTTGCATCGTCTCTAAGTCGTTTAAACCGATACATATTGCAATCTTGACAACAATAGTAGCTTTAAAGATATCTCCTACTAATGTCAGAATTGCAGCAAATTTATTACCTGTTCTTAAAACATTTGTAGCCCCAGGGTTTTTTGATCCAATAGTTCTTGGATCTGAGAGATTAAAAAACTTACTAACTATTATCCCAAAAGATAGAGATCCGATTAAATAAGCACTAGAAATAAAGAAAATTTGATTTATCATAGTACTTATTATATTTCAAAAACATTAAATTCTTCATGACAAATAATATTTTTCTGCATGGTCTTAAATTAAATACTAAAATTGGTGTGCCAGATTGGGAAAGAGCTGTTTCCCAACAACTTATCATTGATGTCGATATCCAACTAAAAGGAAATCAAATCTTTACTGAAGATGATATTTCTAAGACAATTGACTATTCCTTAATTGAATCTGAAATAAAATTGATTGCCTTAAAACATGAATATCGCCTTCTTGAGGATTTTGGTGAGGATATTATTAGCCGCTTAAAAGAGAAATTTCACTTTGAAAAAATTATATTAAAAATATCAAAAAAAAAGATTCTTCCTGATACAGACTTTGTTGGCATTATTTTAGAACGATAAAAACTACCCTCTTGGGTGGTGAGATTCATGAAGTTTTTTTAATCTTTCTCTTGCAACATGGGTATAGATTTGTGTTGTTGAAATATCGCTATGGCCAAGAAGCATCTGAACCACTCTTAAATCTGCCCCGTGATTGATCAAATGTGTTGCAAATGCATGTCTTAGTATATGAGGTGACATTGGTTTTTTTATTTTAGCAATAATTGAATATCTTTTTATCAAATACCAAAATGCCTGCCTTGTCATTGCACTCCCACGAATTGTAATAAAGAGATATTTAGATGTCTTTTTTTTTAAAATATTATTTCTACTCTCATTAATATACCTCTTAATCCAATCTACTGCTTCTTCCCCCATAGGAACTAATCTAGTTTTACTTCCTTTACCTGTAACCCTTATAACCCCTTCAGTCATGCTTAGCTCAGTCAGAAGTATGTTAACTAACTCAGAAACGCGAAGGCCACAAGCGTATAATAATTCAAGCATTGCCTTATCTCTTAATCCACAAATAGTTTTAACATTAGGAGTATTTAAAAGAGATTCGACCTCTTCTTCACTTAAGCTTTTTGGTAGTGATTTTGGAATCTTTGGACTGAGTATCTCTAAAGTGGGGTCAATTTTTACTTTATTTTCCCTTAATAAATACCTAAATAATCGCCTAAGGGTAGCAAGTAATCTTGAAATACTCCGTGCTTTAGATGTAGGGAATTTAAATGAAAGATACTGCTGAATGTCAGCCTGAGATACATCTAATATATTTTTTTTTAATTTTTTAGTTAGCCATTCTGTAAATAATTCTAAATCAAATCGATAGCTATTTAATGTGTTTTTAGATAATCCATCTTGTAGCCATAAATGGTCAATAAATCTATCAATAATCTCATTTTTTATGTGGTTATTTTTAGGTATTATTTTAGATTCATTATCCATTGCTTTTATTCTAAAGCTATTCATCTATCTTTTCATTAAGTTTTTATGAGTAAAATAAAAAAACCCCAAATTATGGGGCTTTTTTATACTTAAAATTTTATTTAAGCAGGTTTCTCACCTGATTCTGCTTCTGCCGCTGGAGCTGCTTCTGCCGCTGGAGCTGCTTCTGCCGCTGGAGCTGCTTCTGCCGCTTCTGCCGCTTCTGGAGCTTCCTCAACTAACATATCTGGAATTTCTTCAAACTCACTATCACTTTCACGTATTTTTAAACGCTCTTTAATTCTTGCAGATTTCCCAGACCGTTCACGTAAGTAAAATAACTTCGCTCTACGTACATCACCTCGACTTTTAATAACAATACTTTCAATTTGTGGTGAATGCAGTTGAAAAGTCCTTTCAATTCCCTCACCTGAAGAGATTTTACGAACAATAAATGATGAATTTAATCCTCTATTTCTTCTAGAGATAACAACTCCCTCAAAAACTTGAACTCGTTTTCTTGTTCCTTCAACAACATTAACACCTACTACTACTGAATCTCCTGGTGAAAATTTTGGAATTTTTTTTCCTAAACGTGCTATTTCTTCTTGTTCTAATGTTTCAATAATATTTGCCATGATTCCTGTTCCTTTTAAATTATATAGAGCCTTGTTCCTGCTCAATTTGAATTTCTTCAAGCAGCCGAGCCTCTTCTTTTGTCAACAACTTCTTAGCCAATAAATCTGGGCGTTTTATCCAGGTTAGTTTTAGTGACTCCTTTAACCGCCATAACCTAATTTTTTCATGATCTCCTGATAATAAAACTTCAGGTACCTTCATTTTTTTAAAAATCTCGGGGCGTGTAAAATGCGAATGGTCTAATAGGCCGTTAACAAAAGAATCTTGTGTTGCCGATTCATCATCGTTTAATACGCCAGGTAATTGCCTAATAAGACAATCCATCATCGTCATTGCAGGTAATTCCCCACCACTTAACACATAGTCTCCAATTGAGACTTCTTCATCAACCCAATTATTTACTCTCTCATCAATGCCTTCATATCTACTCGTAATTATCACGAGTCCTTCACAGCTTAACAATCTTTTAATTTCATTATGACTTAGTAATTTTCCTCTAGGGGTCATATGAATAACTTTACTATTTTTTAACCCTAATTTATCTTGTCTTTTCTTAGCTGCTTCAATAGATTTTACTAATGGGTCGGCCGTCATAAGCATTCCCGGGCCTCCGCCGTAAGTTCTATCATCTACTGTTTTATGAAGATCCATTGAGAACTCTCTTGGGTTCCATAAATTCAGATTAACAATATTTTCCTTAAATGCTCTTCCAGTCACTCCATAATCACTTATTGCCAAAAACATTTCTGGCATTAAGGTTACAACATCAAAGGTTAATAAAGCTTTAGAAGCTCTCATCCCAATCCACAATTATTTTATCTTCTATGGTATCTACTTTTAATACCGTCATTGGTGTATATGGAATTAATCTCTCCTTATCGCCCTTAACAACTATTACATCATTTGCACCAGTTTCAATATATGTATCAACTAGGCCAAAAGAAACATTCTGAAGATTTAATACTTCAAATCCTATTAGATCGTTCCAATAGTACTGATCTTCATTTAATTGAGGCAGGTAATCTTTAGGTACCCCGATTAAATAATCTTTATAAGTCTCTGCTTGCGTACGGTCAGCAATTTCTGAAAACTTTGCAATAATCGTCTTACCATGCAATTTAATTTCTTTAATCTTTATTTCTAACCAATTTTTCTGATCTTTAGAAAGATATAACTTTTTATATGTCAAAAAAGATTCTAATTTTTCTGTAAAAGAATAAACTTTTACCCATCCGTTAACCCCATATGGAACTAACACTTTACCCATTACAACAATTTCTTCTAATTCTATAGAAGACAATATAACCTTCTCTATTTATCTTCCGTCTTTGCTTCTGCCGCTGGAGCTTCTGCTTCGACCGCTGCCTCAGCTTTTGCTAATTTTTCAGCTTCTTTTTTTGCTTTTTTTGATGCAGCTTTTTGAGCATCTTTTTTCTTCATTTCTGCTAAGCCATCTGGTCCTTTAGCATGCAATTTAACAATCCTAGTCATTGTGTCTGACAATAATGCGCCGTGTCCTTGCCAGTATTCAATTCGACCTGTTTCTAATCTTAATGTTTCCGAGCCTACTCTAGCCATCGGGTTGTAAAAGCCAATTCTTTCAATAAAACGCCCATCACGAGGCTTCTTTGAATCTGCTACTACAACATTAAAATAAGGTCTATTTTTATTACCACTTCTTGAAAGCCTAATAACCACCATAATTTATTCTCTTTATTAATTGTTTTCTACAGAAAGGGCAAAATTTTACGCTATTTTAGATAACTTTGGCAAGTTAATTAAATATTTGATTTTATCTATATCTTATAATTAGTTGGGTCTTCTATTTGAGCAGATTTAAATCCTTCTTTTCTAAGCCTACATGAGTCACATTTACCGCATGCTAAACCGCTTTCAGTTGCCTGGTAACATGAAACCGTCATCTTATAATCAACCTGTTTTTTTATACCCATACAAATAATCTCTGCTTTTGACATTTCTATTAAAGGTGTATGTATTTTAATCTTACTGCCCTCCACTGCCGCCTTGGTGGCTAAATTTGCCATATTTTGAAAGCTTTCTATATATTCAGGTCGACAATCAGGATATCCGGAATAATCAACTGCATTGACTCCAATAAAAATATTTTGACTATTAATTGTTTCTGCCCAAGCTAAGGCTAAGGTCATCATTATCGTATTTCGGGCTGGAACATATGTCACCGGAATTCCAATAGAAGGGTTTTCTGGGATACTAATATTTTTATTGGTCAAAGCTGAGTTTTTTAGCCAACTCAAATCTATATCAACAATTTTAAAATCTTTGACTCTAAAAAAATTTGCTATCTTTCTAGCTGCTACTAGTTCTGCATCATGTCTTTGATGATAGTTTATAGTTAAAGCATAACATTCGTAACCTTCTGCCTTTGCTATTGCTAGAACTGTTGAAGAATCTAATCCACCTGATAATAATATTATTGCTTTTTTAGACACCTGGCACTTCCCCCCAAATAATTTTATGGAGTTGAATTTGATATCTAACTGGTAATTGATCTTTTAAAATCCACTCTGCAAGGTCTTTTGGATTAATGTCGCCATAAACTGGAGAAAATAATATTATTGCTTTTTCATTTAGTTTTTCTCTAATTAAAACTTCTTTAGCCCAAATGTAATCTTTTAGATCAGTTATAACAAATTTTATTTCATCTTTTGGTTTTATCAATTCTAGATTGTCCCAAAAGTTGTTTTTCTCTTCACCTGAGCCTGGTGTTTTAATATCTAAAATTATTTTTACACGTTGATCAATTTCACTTATCGAAATTGCACCACCAGTTTCTAACGAAACTGTGTATCCCTCGTCACAAAGACATTTCAAAAGAGTCCAACATTCTTTTTGAACTAACGGTTCCCCCCCCGTTACTGTCACATTTTTAGTTTTATACTCAGAGATAGTTTCTAAAATATTGTCAATAGTAAAATTATCACCTTCATTAAATGCATATGCAGTATCACAATAACCACATCGCATTGGGCAACCCGTTAATCTTATAAAAATTGTAGGGAGCCCAGCATATGATGATTCACCTTGAAGTGAATAGAAAATTTCATTTACTTTTAATTTTTGCACTTGGAGCTCAATGTAATAATAGGTGTATTAAAGTTTGATCGATTTTAATGCTTCAAGTCTTTTTTTAGCTTTCTCAATAATTTCAGATCGTGGGTATTTACTTATTAAACCTCTTAGGGTTTTTTTGGCCTTCGTGATTCGGGTTAATTGAATCTCGCAGTTTGCAATACCGTATATAACATCTGGGATTATTTCACTATCAGGATGAAGTTGTATTATTTTTGAATACGTTTTGATTGCTGCATTATAATTTTTTAGAGCCCATTGAGAATAACCGAGACTATATTTCGCTTTCGGTAATAAATTAGAATTAGGATAAGTTATTATAAATTTATCTAAAGCTTCAAAAGCCTCTTTATATCTTGTTGCCTTAACTAATGAATCTGCTTCTGCATACTCGTCAAGCTCAATATTTTTATCGACTAAAGGTACTAAGCCCTCATCCTTCTCTGTAAGATCTTCAATTCTTAGCTCAATTTCAGCTTGGGGAGTTTTATTAAGAGTTTCATTAGGCTTCTCTTGCGGTATATTTTGATTCTTCTCTTCAATTTTAGATTCAAGGTTTAAAATTCTGTCATTTAATTCTTGGTAAATTACGTTATGTCTTTCTTTTGAGTTTTTAAGTTCAAATTGCAAGACTTCTACGTCACCAATTAACTTTGAGATAATATCGTGTAGCTCATTTAATTCCGAACTATATTTTGATAAATTTTTTGAAAATTTCTGATTAATCTTGAATTCTAGCGATTTTTCAATATTATTTAATTGGTCTTGCATAGCATTAATCTTTTTTCTAGCTTCTTCATCTTCAAATAATGCAAACACAAGATTCGAAAACAATACAAGACCAACCAATAAATATTTTTTCATAAAACTCGCTATATATTAAATCTATTCTACTTCGTATGTGATGTCAGCTCTTCTATCCTGCCCACATGCATCAGCTTGACATTCTTGGTTTGCATACTCTTCGCCATAGCTAATTGTTTCAATCTGAGAATCGTCAACACCAAGGGCATTCAAAGCCTCTTTAACTGCTACTGAACGTTTTTGTCCCAGAGACAAATTATATTCATGTGATCCTCTATAATCTGCATTACCTTTAATTATCATTCTTGCAGGAGCATGATTATTAAGATACTGAGCATGAGCCCCGATTAAGTCTTGAAATTCAGGCTTAATATCGTATTTATTAAAATCAAAAAATACGCTTCTTTGAGAAAGCAGTTGATTACCTCTAAGCTCTTCTAGACCTAAAGCTTCTGCAGTTGCAGCATCAACGCCGTAATAATTAGCTGCTGAAGGATCTCCAGGTGCATCTAGTGGTGTAGAGCTACAACCAGATCCGAGTAATGCTACTAGTGATAGTAATAATAATGATTTTTTCAATTTGTATTTCCTCCATTAAGTAAAATCTGTATGTCATTGATACTGTAACACAAATTAGGAATTACTTATTACTGTTAGTATCTAACTTAATAGAATTTAGTAATTCCTAATTTGTTATTGGGCCCCATGTAGGCTCTTGTATTATGGAGCTTCCAACGTTTATAGGCAACCTTTTTAATCCATTTATTGAGACTGTACCAATTTTTGTTGTTTTTCCGTAATCTTTATAGGTAAATAATACTAAATGGCCGTTTGGAGCAAATATTGGTGATTCGTCTGCTGGCCCCTCTGAAATTTTTAGCACTTGATTGGATATAAGGTTTTGTATCGCTACTTTAAACTTTCCTTGGTCATTGGTAAGAAAAATCAATAATTTTCCATCATAAGATATGCTTGGGCTCAGATTGTATTTCCCCTCATAAGTTACCCTGCTAATTTCATCATCATTTATATTAACCTTATAAATTTGTGGGTTACCTCCTCGATTAGAAGAAAAATAAATATCTTCTCCATTCGGAGCCCATGAAGGCTCTGTGTTAATTGCATTGGAACGCATTAATTGCTTAATGCCACTTCCATCTGCATTGATAGTATAAATTTGTGAGTTCTTATTATAAGTTAATACTATGGCTAACTTTTTGCTGTCTGGCGACCATGCTGGCGCACTATTATTACCTTTAAAATTTGCCAATAAAGTTCTTTTACCTGTTCTTAGGTTTTGAATATATATAACGGGCTTCTTCTTTTCAAATGAAACATAAGCAATTTTTTCTCCATCCGGTGACCATCGAGGCGAAATAATTGGCTGAGTTGTATTTAAGATAGGTCTAGAATTGAAGCCGTCAAAATCTGCAACATTTAAACTATATTTTTTATTATTAACTTTTTTAACGTATGCAATTTTAGTATGGAAAACACCTTTACTACCAGTTAGATGTTCATACACATTATCTGATACTTTATGTGCAATAGCTCTATATTGAGATTTCTTTCCAATATATCTCATTGAAACTACAGTTTTTTCTTTAAATATATCTATCAAACTCCAGGTAATTTTAATATTTCCTGAAATAGGATTTTCAGACTCAACTTTGCCAACAACTATAAATTGAGCATCCATTGCCGACCATTTTGTATAATTTATATTAATATCACTACTCGGTGGATTAGATATTCCAAGAGTATTTAAAGGTCTAAATAAACCTGTACGGTTAAGATCTGATGAAATAATTTGGTGGGCTTTTTGTCCACCTATATTTTCAAGTCCATCAAAAGGTACAATTGCTACTGGTATTTCACTTGCCTTGCCTCCAAGAATTTCGATCACTTCTAATGCATAAATTGGAGTTGAGAGTAATAATAGAACCCCAAAAAATAGAGAATATATTCGATAAATCATAATTTTTTAATAACTCCTTAATAAAGTTAATAAGATAACACTTTTAATTAATGCAATTGATCGCATCAACTTATAGATCATAATGCCCATTTGGGTGGAATTTTAATTTCAAATCTTTTAATCGTTTAAATAATTTCTTATCTTGAGGAATCGGTAGTGGCTGAGATTGAAGAATTGCTCTTTCAACTGCCGCATCGCAACTTGCAATTTTACTTGATTGGGTCATTTTAGGCTCTCCAAGCAAATCCCCTGTTGGCATTAAAGATATTTCGAATTCTAATTCAACTCTATCAAGCCCACACAGCTGATTATTTACATTTTGTTGAATTTTTTGTTGTATTAAAGCTTTAAAACGATCTAGCTCACCTGAATTAATTCCCGCTAATACTTCTGTATCAGCTGCTATTGCTATGGTTGGCTTCTTTTTTAATTCCTCATCCCTAAGGGAGTCTTGTAATTTTTCAATCCTTTCTTGTTCAAGTAATTTATCCTTTATTTTGTCCAATTTATCTTGTTCGAGTAATTTATCTTGAAGCTTATCTATCTCTTCTTGTTTTAATAATTTTGCTTGAAGTTTTTTTATTTCTTGAAATTTTTTCTTTTTTGCTAAAGCTTTTTTTTCAGCAACTTTCTTTTTCTTTAGCTTAATTTCTGCCTCTTCATTTAGCTTTAATTGTTGTTTATCTATTTTTAAAGGCGTCGTCTTTATCTTTTTTATTTGTTTATTTTTTTTTGGTTCTGTTTTTATTTGTTTATTTTTTATTTGAGTTGGGACTGCATCCCAAAGTTCTACTTCTGCAAAATTAGGAATTTTTGTTTGCCATTGAATTGAAAAAATCATAAAAATAAATAACGCAAAATGAATTAAGAATGAAAATAAATTTGCTTGCAAATTATGGTCATCTTCAAGTATGCCCCAAATATTTGAATTGCGAATTAAATCAAAATTAAATTGAGGGATATTCATTAATTACTTTTCTGGTTTAAGCAATAAGCCAACTTTGTTAATTGCATTCTGTTTGAGTAAGTCCATCACAATGATTACTTCTTGATATTGAACTTTTTTATCAGCAGCAATTACTACTGATTGTTCTGGATTCTTATCAATAGATTCTTTAATATAAGCTAATAAATCATCTTTTTTATATTTCTTACCCTTTATTTCAGTTGAAGTATCTTTTTTGATTGATATTATTATTGGGGTGACCTGTTGCTTTAAAGATTGTCCAACTCTTGGTAGATCAACGACTCCTGGATTGGTCATTGGAGCAGTTATCATAAAAATTACAAGCAATACCAACATTACATCAATGTATGGAACTACATTAATCTGATTCATTAATCGTCTTTTTTTCATAGAATTTATCCCTTACGATCTATTGTATTTATGAATTCCTCCATAAAGCTTTCGTATCTAACAGATAGCCGATCAACTTTGGCAGCAAATCTATTGTATGCAATAACTGCAGGGATTGCAGCAAATAGCCCAATAGCTGTTGCAATAAGAGCTTCTGCTATTCCGGGTGCTACTTGAGCTAAAGAAGCTTGAGCAACATTTGAAAGCCCAATAAATGCATTCATTATCCCCCATACAGTCCCAAATAAACCTATATATGGACTTACAGACCCGACAGATGCAAGAAATGGTAAATGTCTTTCAAGTGAATCTACCTCCCTGTTGTAACTAGCACTCATTGCCCTTCTGACGCTTTCTATGCTTTTCTTATCAAAAGATCTTGACTCTTTTTGACTCATATATTCTTTATAGCCCGCTTTAAAAATTGTTGCTAACCCATTCATATCTCCATGCATGGAGCTTAAAGATTTATATAGCTTACCTAAATCACCACCAGACCAGAAAAATTTTTCGAATTCATCGGTATTTTCTTCTGTACTTTTTAGCACCTTGATTTTCAAATAAATGTATTTCCAGGACATGCCTGAAGCAAATATTAAGATTAACATCACTATCTGGACAGGCAAACTAGCGCCTAGGATTAGTGAAAAGAATGATAAATCGCTTCCTACTATCATATTATCTCCATAAGTTGTTTAACCATTTTTGGAATACGTACGGGTCTGAAAAGATCTGAATTAATACAAACAATTTCAACTTTACCTTCGGTGATTATCTGCTTGCTCCTCAGAATATTTTGTTTTAGTATAATTGAATAATCGGTAGTTTTAACACAATCAGTTTGTATCAGTAATTCATCGTTAAACCTTGCTGGTATTTTATATTGAATATCAATTTTTCGGACAACAAACATCACCTTATCTTCTTGTTTTAATTTTATTTGATTTAACCCGAGACTCCTTAACCATTCGGTTCTTGCCCTCTCCATAAATTTCAGATAATTAGCATGATAAACCACACCACCGCTATCTGTATCCTCAAAATATACTCTTACATTCCATTCAAATATTATTTCTTCCATAAGTCATCATTTACATCATTTTTAGAATGTTTTAAACCAAAATGCTCATATATTTTTCGAGTAGCCAGTCTTCCTCTTGGTGTTCGCATTAAATAACCTTGCTGGATTAAATAAGGCTCAATTACATCCTCAATAGTTTCCTTTTCCTCTCCTATTGCAGCTGCTATATTATCTAAGCCTACAGGCCCCCCAGAGAATTTCTCAATAATTGCAAGTAAAAAACTTCTGTCCATTAAGTCTAATCCAATCAAATCGACATCAAGCATTTTTAATGCGGCATCAGCTATTAATTTATTAATTTTTCCTTCTGACTTGACTTCAGAAAAATCTCGAACTCGTCTCAAAAGTCGGTTGGCAATTCTTGGTGTACCTCTTGATCGATTGGCAATTTCATTTGCACCTTCTTTATCAATTTCAACTTCTAGGAGGCCTGCGGATCGAATGACAATTTTTGTTAGCTCTTGTCTTGTATAAAACTCTAATCGGGACACAATACCAAATCTATCTCGAAGTGGATTAGTGAGCATGCCAGCTCTTGTTGTTGCCCCAATTAAAGTGAAAGGTGGCAATTCTAATTTTACCGAACGGGCTGACGGCCCTTCACCAATCATAATATCTAACCGATAATCTTCCATTGCTGGATAAAGAATCTCCTCAATAACTGGGGATAATCTATGAATTTCATCAATAAATAGAACATCGTTTTCTTCTAGGTTTGATAACAAGGCTGCTAAATCTCCGGTTTTCTCTAGGACTGGTCCAGAAGTTTGCCGTAAATTTACACCCATCTCTTTTGCAATAATATTTGCTAAAGTTGTTTTTCCAAGACCTGGGGGGCCGAATAACAAAACATGATCTAAAGCCTCATTTCTTTTCTTAGCTGCATCAATAAAAATCTCTAGTTGTTCTCTAATTTTTTCCTGGCCAACATACTCATCAAGCTTCTTTGGCCGTAATGCCCGCTCAAAACTTTCTTCTACGACATCTGGGGTTGAGGGATCAATAAATCTATCTGGTTCAATCATGTTATAAATTCACTATAAGTTTTTAGATAATAACTTTAATGCCTGCCTTATTCCATCATTTAATGAAATATCTGTAGCTAATTCTTTAGTTACAGTAACAACATCTTTTGAGCTATAACCTAATGCAATTAATGCATTTTGTATATCCTCAAGTATAGTCGGCTCTTTATTTGATGTTATTTTTATTTGCTCCTCTTTAAACTTATCTTTTAATTCCAGAACTAATCGTTCTGCTGTCTTTTTACCTATGCCTGGTATTTTAATTAATAAATCAGATTCTTGATTTGTAATTGCAGTCATAAGCTCATTAACTGTCATGCCGCCAAGGATAGATAATGCAACTTTTGCACCAACACCATTCACTTTAATTAATAATCTGAATATTTTACGCTCCTGAATAGAAGCAAAACCAAATAATAATTGAGCATCCTCTCGAACAATAAAATGAGTCAACAATGTAACTTCTGAGCCTATTTCTGGCAAATCATAAAATGTGGGCATTGATACTTCGACCTCATAACCAACACCATGACAATCCAACAAAATCAGAGGGGGATTTTTTTCCAGCAAGAGTCCTTGGATTCTACCTATCATATTATTCTTCCAGATTTCATTCGATTACCGGTTCCAAATTTAGCGAGACTTCCACTAATATTAGCATGACAAATACCACAAGCTAAAGCATCTGCTGAGTCTGGGCTTGGAATTGATGGAAGCTTAAGTAATTTTTGAACCATTATCTGGACTTGGGATTTACTTGCATGCCCCTTACCTACAACTGATTTTTTAACTTGCAATGCAGTGTATTCAAAAACATCGAGGTTCTGCATAACTGCTGCGCTAATTGCCGCCCCCCTTGCTTGCCCCAACAATAATGTAGATTGTGGATTTGTGTTTACAAAAACTTTCTCAATTGCTACACAGTCTGGTTTGAATTGGTCAATTACTTCTTCGAGCCCTAAAAGAATTATTTTAATGCGTGAAGCCAAATTTGTATCTTGATTGGTTGTCTTAATTACGCCACTTGCTTCGTAGCGAATATTGCCAGATGAATTATATATTACGCCGTATCCTGTGACTCTCAATCCCGGATCAATCCCAAGAATTTTATTAGTAATTTTAATTAATCGTCCTCTATTACAACGTTTGTATAAACTTCTTGAACATCATCTAGATCCTCAAGAAAATCTAGAATTTTCCTCATCTTCTCTCCATCAAGTCCCTTTAATTCATTTTCAGTTTCAGCTTTCATTGTTAATTCAGCAAATTCATATTTAAGGTTTGCTTTATCGAATCCTTCTTTGATATTTAAAAATTCATTTGGAGGTGTAATTATTTCAACGCTACCGTCATCGTTATTAATAATATCTTCGGCACCTAGATCAATTGCGATTTCTGCTAATTCATTTGCATTGGCCCCTGGGGCAAAAAAAATATTCCCACAATGTTTAAATAAATATGAAACACAGCCATCCGTGCCTAAGTTACCCCCATTTTTACTCAAAGCTAGCCTAACATCTGCTACTGCGCGTTGCTTGTTATCAGTCAGGCAATCAATAATAATTGCGGCGCCATTAACCCCATAACCTTCATATCGAATTTCTTCATAATTGACACCTTCTAACTCACCGGTTCCTCGCTTTATTGCTCTAGTAATATTTTCAGCTGGCATGCTTCCTTCTTTAGCAGTGGTAACTGCAGTTCTTAATCTTGGATTAAAATTTACATCTCCTCCGCCCAGTCTCGCAGCCACTGTAATTTCTTTAACTAATTTCGTGAAAATTTTTCCTCTCTTAGCATCCTGCCTGCCTTTTCGATGTTGAATATTTGCCCATTTTGAATGACCTGCCATACGCTTTGATACTCCTAAATAGTTCACTTACCATTTAATTTTGAATATAGTTAATCGCCAATAATTTTGACAAGAACACGTTTTTTTCTTTTTCCATCAAACTCCCCATAGAAAATTTGCTCCCAAGGTCCAAAATCTAACTGCCCATTAGTTACAGCAACCACAACCTCGCGCCCCATCACTTGACGTTTCATATGAGCATCAGCATTATCCTCACCTGTATCATTATGCCTATAACCGCTAACAGGTTCATGGGGTGCTAGATGTTCTAACCATTTTTTATAGTCATGGTGCAGCCCAGATTCATCGTCATTAATAAATACACTAGCTGTAATATGCATTGCATTGATTAATATTAGGCCTTCTTCAATATTGCTTTCGTCTAAACAATTTCTAATCTCAGAAGTAATGTTAGTAAAATGCATTCTATCTGGGGCGTTAAACCATAATTCTTTCCGATAACTTTTCATAACTTATTCCTCCATTCCATCATTCATCCGGTCATACTTCTTCAGCCATATATCTGACATTTCCGTATCTCTGTAATCTTTAAAACAGGGAGTTCCTAAAGTGTAATGAATGATATTAGCTTGATCATTATTAGGGTATTCAGTTGCTAACCAATTCCATTCTTTTGGTAGTCCTCCAATTTCACTATCCTCAAGCCATGAAAAACGATGTAAATATTTTCCTGACTCATTTGCAATAAAATCTGGGGTTAGAAGTTTATGTTTTGGGTGTGCACAATTCCATAAAATAACACTAGACCAATTTTTTCTGGGGTAATCTTGATTAATATTCCCTAAATATTTCTGATTTTCTTTGGTTTTGTAGTCATGCTTGACTACTTGCAAGGCCTTTGAATTGTCCCTTAAGTCGAGTAATTCCTTAATATCTGTCTGGCAAATCATATCTCCATCAACAAAAATAGCCCAACCTTTAAAATCATTTAAAAATGGGGTTAAAAATCGTGAGTAAACAAAATCATTGCTTTTATCTTCGTGTTTTTCTTCGTACCCTTTTAATGTTTTAACTGCAAGTGGAGTTATATCTAACGGAATTGAAGCGTGATCAATAAGGCTTTGAACAAAAGTATGATAAACAACCGACTCCCTCTGATCAAAACCTATATATATTTTTACATTTTTGTTTTCAGGCATTCGATATCCTTACTATGTTTTACAAAAAATTAACTCAATGCCGTTTCCAGCTGGGTCTTTGAAAAAAATCTGTTCGGTTCCTATTTCAGGTACGATACGTAAATGAAATTTTATCTCTTTTTTTTCTAAAATTTTAATATATTTTTCTTTATCCTCTGCAGTAAAAGCCATATGGTCAAAAGTATTTTTTATATTAACAGGGTTACTGTCATTTTTTTTTGTTTCGCTTAAATGTAAAATATCTTTACCACTAATCTTTAGCCAATAACCATTACTTTGAAATGGTGGTCTAACGCCTAATTCGAGTCCCACAATTTCTATATAAAAAATTTTCAAAATCTCCATCATTTTAGCTTCTGACCTAAGGTTATAGTGATTAAGTCCACTAATCATTCTTTTGCTCAATATTTGAAGCTCTTACCTTAATATGTAATTCTTTTAACTGATTGTCATCAACCTTGTTTGGTGACTGTGTCATCAAACACTGAGCCTTTTGTGTTTTTGGAAAAGCTATGACATCTCTAATAGAATCTGAACCTGCTAATAAAGTAACTATTCTGTCTAATCCAAATGCAACTCCACCATGAGGTGGTGCTCCGTACTGAAGGGCATTTAACAAAAATCCAAATTTATCTTTCGCATCTTCATCTGAAATTCCTAGCGCTTTAAATACTTTAGATTGGAGGTCTGATTTATGAATACGGATTGAACCGCCTCCCATCTCCCAACCATTTATAACCATGTCATATGCTTTAGATAAACATTTTCCAGGGTCTGATTCTAGGTATTCTTCGTGTCCATCCTGAGGTGCAGTAAATGGATGGTGGAGGGCATTCCAAGTCTTTGAAGTTTCGTCATAATCAAACATTGGAAAATCAACTACCCATAATGCTGCCCACTCCGTATCGTTAAGATGTTTTTTCTCATGGCCAATTTTAACTCTAAGCGCTCCAATAGCCTCATTTACTACTTTTGCCTTATCTGCCCCAAAGAAAATTAAATCTCCATTTTCTGATTTAGTTTTTTCAATTATTGCTGCTAGCGCTTTAGCGTGAATATTCTTTACAATCGGGCTTTGAAGTCCTTCTTCATTAAGGAAAGTTTTATCTTTAACTTTAATATAAGCTAAGCCTTTAGCTCCATAAATTTTTACAAATTCAGTATAAGCGTCTATTTCTGAACGAGATAAGTCTGCTCCACCTGGAATTCTTAGTGCAGCCACTCTTCCATTTTCCATATTTGCAGCAGAAGAAAATACTTTAAAATCAACATCTTTCATTTCTTCAGTCATTTCAGTTAATTCAAGAGTTACTCTTAAATCAGGCTTATCAGAGCCATATCTGCTCATCGCTTCCTTGTATGATATTTTAGGGAATGATTCAGACAAATTTATATTTAAGACGTCTAAATATGTTTTCCTAATCATTTTTTCAGAAATCTCGATAATTTTTTCTTCATCAATAAATGATGCTTCAATATCAATTTGAGTAAATTCAGGTTGACGATCGGCACGCAAGTCTTCATCCCTAAAACATTTAGCAATCTGATAATATCTGTCAAAACCAGACACCATTAAAATTTGTTTAAATAATTGTGGGGATTGCGGTAACGCAAAAAATTCTCCATGGTGTACTCTTGATGGCACCAAATAATCTCGAGCGCCTTCAGGAGTGCTTCGATTTAATATTGGAGTTTCTAATTCAATGAATCCTTCTGTATCTAGAAAATTCCTGACGCTTTTTGAAGTTTCGTTTCTTAACTTAAGATTTCTTTGCATCGCATCGCGCCTTAAATCAATAAAACGATATTCAAGCCGAACGGCTTCTGAAATTGTATCGTCATCAATCATAAATGGAGGGGTGAGAGATTCATTTAAAATCTCGACCTCAGATGCTAGCATTTCTATTTCGCCTGAAGGCAGGTTTGAGTTAATTGTTCCCTCGGGCCTAAGTCGAACCTTACACGTAACTTTTAATACAAATTCACTTCTAATTTTTTCAGCAATACTAAAAGCGTCAGGGGTATCTGGGTCAATTACTATCTGAGCTAATCCTTCTTTATCTCTTAAATCAATAAAGATAACGCCTCCATGGTCCCTTCTTCTGTGAGCCCAGCCACAAAGGACAACTTCTTTATTCTCATGACTTTTATTTAATTCACCACAATAATGCGTTCTCATCTAAATTCTCTTCTCAAGTAGTTATTATTTTTGTTTAAGTTTTTTACCGGTAGGAACCACACCCATCGAAATAACGTATTTAAGAACTTGGTCCACACTAATATCTAACTCGACAACTTTATTTTTTGGCACCATTAATGTATATCCTGATGTTGGATTAGGTGTTGTGGGTACGTATACATTTACGTACTCACCTTTTATGTCCTTTGTTATTATCTCATCAGGCTCTCCAGTAATAAATGCAAAAGTATAAGTGCCTGCAATTGGAAATTCAATTAAAACTGCCTTACTAAATGCATCACCTGAACTTGAAAGCAAAGTATCTGAAACCTGTTTAATACCTTTATAAATTGACTTAACAAAAGGAAGTCGATTAAGCAGAACCTCATACAAGCTAATAATTTTTTTCCCAAAAAAATTATTAGCGATGATGCCAGTAACCAATATAATAATGAACGTCAAAATAACACCAAATCCAAATACCTCCGTCCCTAGAACATAATCAGGCCTTAAGGTCTCTGGGAGCAAAAATAATACTTGATCTAAGAACTTAATTAAAGAGAACAGCACCCAAAAAGTTAAAATTAGTGGGATTAGAACTAACAATCCAGTTAAAAAGTTTTTTTTAATCATTATTTTTTGAAGTTTCAGTTTTAGTTTTAGTTATATTACTAGTTTTTTCATTCTCTTTCTTTGAGTCTTCAGGCTTTGGTTTATTTTTAAAATCTGTCTCGTACCAGCCTGAACCTTTTAATTTAAAATGAGGTGCGGACACTTGCTTCTCAAATGTTGTGTTCTTACAAACTGGGCAATTTAATAATGGGTCATCTGATAACTTTACAAGCACATCATCTTGATGCTCACAATGAGAACATAGATAATCGTATAAAGGCATCTTCTTAAACCCCTAATTAAAAGGGAATATCATCTTCCGGAAGTTCAAGAGTGGGCTCAGCTGATTGACTTACTTTTGCATCAGCTTTATTTACCCTTTCTGGCTCTTGATTAAAGTTATCATCAGTATTGCTTGGCTCACTATTGCGATTTTCCCTACCCCCTAACATTTGCATCGTGTCTGCTGCAACTTCAGTCGTATACCTATCTTGCCCCTCTTTGGTTTGCCACTTCCTTGTTTGAAGACTTCCTTCAACAAAAACAGAGCTGCCTTTCTTTAGGTACTCCCCTGCAATTTCAGCTAATTTTCTATACATTACAATATTATGCCACTCTGTTTTTTCTTTTTTCTCACCCGAGGCTTTATCTTTCCATGAGGTACTAGTAGCGATACTAAAATTACATACAGAATCTCCATTAGGAAAAGTTCTAACTTCAGGATCTCTCCCTAAGTTACCAAGTAACATTACTTTATTAACTGATGGCATATTTCCTCCGATGTGTAATTATAATTTTATTCATTTTTTATTAATTGGCATTTTCATTGATATTGATAAAATCAACCAAATCATTATTAGTAGGCTGCAAAATAAAAAAGTGCCTTGATATCCATAAAAATTTGCAATCAATCCACCAAACGATCCACCAACAAAAATACCTAACGATTGAGAAGTATTATACACCCCTAATGCCAAACCTCTCCTTTGAATTGGTGCCCACTTACTAACCAAACTAGGTAAAGACGCCTCAAGATAGTTAAACCCAATAAAATAAAATATTAAGGCGATTATGATGCCAACAATGCCATTAGAAAAATATATAAACAAAAACTGTGTCACAAATAATATAGCAATTGAAAATATAAAAGATTCTTTTGCTATATGCCTTCTCTCAGAAATAATAATCATAGGCACTATAAAAATAAAAGAAATAAATAAAACTGGTAAATAAATTGACCAATGTTGATGTAATGGGATCTGTCCTTGATTGATCAAATAAAGTGGGATTGCCATGAACATGGATATTTGAGAAGCGTGAAGTGTAAAAATTCCAAAATTAAGTCGATTTAAATCAAAATTCTTTAATATACTTTTGATATCGTTAGTATTTTGAGATTTAATTTTTTTCTTATCTAAAGGCTCATCAATAAAAAACCTTACAACTCCTAAAGCAATAAAGGCCAAAACCCCCATTAATAAAAATATACCTGGGACTCCAATAAGCTTATTCAGTATTGGTGAAATCACTAATGATAATGCAAATGTTAAGCCAATTGATGCACCAATAATTGCCATTCCTTTAGTTCTACTTTTATCGCTAGTTAGGTCAGATAAAAAAGCAGTCAGAACTGCGGAAATTGCTCCAGAGCCTTGAATTGCTCGTCCAATAATTACCCCTTCTATTTGCTCAGATATCCCTGCTATAAATGACCCAATTATAAATAGTAATAAACCAAAATAGATTACTGGCTTTCTTCCGAATCGATCCGAAGTCATGCCAAATGGAATTTGAAAAATAGCCTGAGTTAAACCATAAATACCAAAAGCTAAACCAATTTGAAATTCAGTAGGCCTGCCAGATAATTCCGAAGCATAAATAGCAAATATAGGGAGAATTAAAAAAATTCCAAGCATTCGTAGCGAGTAAATTGATGCTAAAAGCACACTAGATTTAATTTCTAATGGTGACATTCTTGTATATAGACCTATGAAATAATAAAACTTTAGTTTCTAAAATAGAGATTATAAAATATAATATCAGGTTGCTCCTAAAAAAAAATAAAAAAATGGATTACATTAAAATTAAAGGGGCTAGAACCCATAACTTAAAAAATATTTCGTTAGATCTTCCTAGAAATAAACTAATAGTTATTACAGGCTTATCTGGATCTGGGAAATCTTCTCTGGCATTTGATACTCTCTATGCTGAAGGACAAAGAAGATATGTTGAATCCTTGTCAGCCTATGCTAGGCAATTTCTTGACCGAATGAATAAGCCTGATGTAGATATGATTGAAGGTCTGTCGCCCGCAATTTCTATAGAACAGAAGTCTACTTCACATAATCCACGATCAACTGTTGGCACTGTAACCGAAATACATGACTATCTTCGATTGCTTTATGCTCGCGCTGGCGATCCTTACTGCCCTACTCATAAAATTAAACTTGAAGCACAGACAGTCTCACAGATAGTAGATCAGCTTCTGTCTCTTCCAGAAAGCACTAAAATCATGGTGCTTGCACCTGTAGTAAATAATCGTAAAGGTAGTCATTTAGATTTAATTGATGAATTAAGGGCACAAGGATTTATAAGGATTAGACTAGATGGAACAATTTATGAAATAGATAATATTCCCGCTATACAAAAAAATACAAAGCATCAATTAGATGTTGTAATTGATCGTATAAAAATTCATCTTGATATTAAACAGCGTATTACTGAATCAGTCGAAACAGGTTTGAAACTTGCTGATGGAAAAATTATTTGCATCAATATGGACACTAAAGAGACACAACTATTTTCTGCAAAATTTTCCTGTCCACATTGCGACTATGCGCTAACTGAATTAGAACCCAGATTATTTTCCTTTAATAACCCAATGGGGGCGTGCCCTGATTGCGATGGCCTGGGGCATAAAAATTTCTTTGATGCAGCTCGCGTTGTAGCTTTTCCTCAACTCCCATTATCATCCGGAGCCATCAAGGGATGGGATAAGCGAAATCAATTCTACTATCAAATGTTAAATAGTCTTGCCCAACATTATAGTTTTGATCTTGAAACACCTTACCAAGATCTCCAAGAGAGAATTCAAAATATTATTTTATTTGGAAGTGGTAAGGAACAAATAGAATTTAGTTATTTTAATGAGCAAGGGACTATTAATTCAAAAAAGCACCCTTTTGAAGGGGTAATAAATAACTTTAAAAGACGTTATCAAGAAACAGATTCGAGCTCTGTTCGAGATGAATTAGCTAAATATTTAAGTAATCAAGAATGTCCTTCATGCAAAGGAACTCGTTTAAAAATTGAGGCGAGAAACGTATTGGTTGGTGATTTAAATCTGCATGAAGTATGCAAATTACCCCTTAAAAAATCTTTAGAATTCTTCATTAATATAAAACTATTAGGATTTCGTGCTCAAGTTGCGAGCAAAATAATTCAGGAAATAAAAAATAGGCTTATTTTTCTAATAAATGTAGGTCTTGATTATTTATCTCTTTCAAGATCTGCTGACACGCTTTCAGGGGGTGAGGCCCAAAGAATTAGATTGGCTTCACAAATTGGCAGTGGTTTAACAGGAGTAATGTATGTTTTAGATGAGCCCTCTATTGGACTCCATCAAAAAGATAACGACAAACTCCTAGAGACACTTAGAAATCTTCGAGATATTGGGAATACGGTGATTGTTGTTGAGCATGATTATGATGCAATTATGACAGCTGATTATGTCGTAGATATTGGTCCTGGTGCTGGAGTTCACGGTGGTGAAATTGTGGCCCAAGGACTCCCTAATGAAATTGCTAAAAATAAAAACTCCCTAACTGGCCAATACATAAGTGGGCAGAAGAAAATCACAGTTACAAACAAAATAAAATCTCCTGATAATTCCTTTTTCAAAATTACAAAAGCTTCCGGTAATAATTTAAAAAATATTACTTTAAATCTCCCGATAGGATTATTTACATGTGTTACAGGAGTTTCTGGTAGTGGAAAATCTACACTCATTAATGACACACTTTATAATGCCGTAGCAAAACACCTTTACCGAAGCAATTTAGAACCAGCGAGTCATGAAGATATAGAAGGCTTTGATTTCTTCGACAAAGTTGTCGATGTAAATCAAAGCCCCATTGGGAGAACTCCAAGATCTAACCCTGCTACCTATACCGGCTTGTTTACTCCTATAAGAGATCTTTTTTCTAAAGTCCAAGAAAGTAGAGCGAGAGGTTACAATCAAGGACGGTTCTCATTCAATGTTAAAGGTGGAAGATGTGAGGCCTGTGAAGGTGATGGGGTAATTAGAGTTGAAATGCATTTTTTACCGGATGTATATGTCGAATGTGACTCTTGTTATGGCCATCGTTACAATCGTGAAACGCTTGAAATATTTTACAAAGGAAAAAATATTCATAATATTTTAAGTTTTACCGTAGAAGAAGCACATGAATTTTTTAAGGCTGTACCAACGCTTGAACGAAAACTAAAAACTCTCCTAGATGTAGGTCTTGGTTATATTAAATTAGGGCAAAATGCAACGACTCTTTCTGGGGGCGAAGCTCAAAGAGTCAAATTAGCTTTAGAACTTTCAAAAAGAGATACTGGAAGAACACTTTATATTTTAGATGAGCCAACAACTGGCTTACATTTTGCTGACATACAACTACTACTAAATGTATTGCACAGATTAAGAGATAATGGAAATACTTTAGTGGTAATTGAACACAATCTGGATGTAATCAAGACTGCTGATTGGATTATTGACCTTGGCCCTGAAGGAGGTGATGGTGGCGGTGAAATCATCGCAGAGGGGTCACCTGAAAAAATTATATCCAATAATAAAAGCTTTACCGGTAAATATTTAAAAAGATATTTATAGGTTTTTTAAAGAAGCCTCAATATTTTCTGTCGCTGGAGCTAGCTGATGCCATATATTAAAACTTGCTGCTGCTTGCTCAACCAACATCCCAAGGCCATCGTAAACTGAATCAGTTTTCTTATAAGCTTCTTTCATAAACGGAGTTTGAGAGCCATACATCATGTCATAACAAACACCATCATCCTTTAAACAATGTAAAGCATGTTCTGGCAAAGGTGAGTGTTGGTTAGTTAAGGATGAAGAAGTAGCATTTATTATCAAATCAAAATTTAGTCTATTGGAGAAATCTAAATCTATTGTCTCTAATGTTACTTGGTTTTTTTCAGCAAAAGATTTCCAATATTTTTTCATCTCGATTGCTTTAGTAAAAGTTCTATTTGTTAGAAAAATTTTCTTTGGTTTGCTTTGAATAAGATCATAAATTGCTCCATTTGCAGCCCCACCAGCCCCAACTAAAAAAATATTTTTACCTTTGGTATTGATTTTTTTATTAGACAAATCATTTAGTAACCCCCTGCCATCCGTTGAGTCTCCAATAATATTATTATCTAAAAATGTTATTGTATTAACAGACTTACAGAAAGATGACCTTTCTGAAAGTTGGTCACAAATAGCAAATGCAGCAATTTTTAAGGGAAGGGTAATATTTAGCCCTTGATAACCCTCAGCCTCTAAACGCTTAACATTTACAAAAAAATTATCTGGATTAATATCAAATTTTTTATACTCTAAATCAATTGCGAATTCTTTTGCAAATAAAAGATGTATTTTGGGCGAAAGTGAGTGCGCTATGGGATGCCCAAGAACTGCAAATTTTTTTATCTCTTTTTTCATTCGATTATTATTATAAACAATTAAAAAATATCAAGAGAAATATTTAATGCATTATAATAGTGCAATAATTAAGTAATAATGCATTATACTAGTGCATATATAATTTATTTGATGTATTTTATGAATAAATCGGTTATTTTAGCCAATTAAATGTTGGCATAGATTCTGCTTTAAATTATATACTATACCAATTAATTATTTTTAAGGAGTTTGAGAATGGCCGCAGCTGATGTACTGAAAAAAATTAAACAAGAAAATGTTAAATTTGTTGATCTTCGTTTCACTGATACCAAAGGAAAAGAGCAGCATGTTTCAGTTCCAACTTCTGCCTTTGATAAAACTAAATTTACTGAAGGGCATGCATTTGACGGTTCTTCTATTGAAGGATGGAAAGGTATAAATGCATCGGATATGTTACTTTTTCCTGATCCTAACACAGCTAATATCGATCCATTTATGGAAGAGAAAACTCTTATTTTAACTTGTAACGTTGTAGACCCGACAGATGGTAAGGGTTATGATCGTGATCCAAGAACAATAGCGAATCGTGCTGAAAAATACCTTAAAACAACTGGTATTGGTGACACTATTTATTTTGGCCCAGAACCTGAGTTTTTTGTATTTGACTCAATCACATGGACTTCAGGTATGAGTGGCTCTTCAGTAAATATTAACTCTGAAGAAGCAGAATGGGATTCTCATAACGAACATGACGGTGGTAATGTTGGTCATCGCCCGAGAGTTAAGGGTGGTTACTTTCCGGTACCTCCTGTTGACTCCCTTCAGGATCTTAGATCAGAAATGTGCTTAACATTAGAAGAGATGGGTGTGCCTGTTGAGGTTCATCATCATGAAGTTGCAGGAGCCGGCCAAAATGAAATTGGCACTAAATTTTCTTCATTAACACAAAGAGCTGATTGGACTCAAATCCTTAAATACGTTGTGATGAATACAGCGCATAGATTTGGTAAAACAGCGACCTTTATGCCAAAACCAATTTTGAATGATAACGGAACAGGGATGCACGTTCACCAATCAATTTGGAAGGGTGGAAAAAATATGTTTGCAGGGAAAAAATATGCAAACCTAAGTGATACTGCTCTTTATTATATTGGTGGAATTATCAAGCATGGCAAAGCCTTAAATGCTATAACTAATCCATCAACGAATTCATATAAACGCCTAGTTCCTGGATTTGAAGCACCGGTTATGCTGGCATATTCTGCTAAAAATAGATCTGCTGCAATTCGTATCCCATATGTATCAACAGATAAGGCAAGACGGATTGAGGTCCGATTTCCAGATCCAATGGCAAACCCATATTTAGCTTTTAGTGCGCTAATGATGGCTGGTCTCGATGGTATCCAAAATAAAATACATCCAGGGGAAGCTGAATCAAGAGACTTATATGATCTAACAGCTAAAGAAGAAGCAAAAATACCTCAAGTCGCCGCAACCCTTCCGGAAGCTCTTGAGGCTCTAAGAGTTGACAGAAAATTCTTGACTGCAGGTGGAGTTTTTTCTGATGATTTTATTGATAGCTTTATTGATTTAAAAATGGAAGAGGTTACACGTTTAAGAATGACCCCTCATCCAATTGAGTTTGATATGTATTACAGTTTATAGATTCTAATTAAGTGGCGGGTTAAAATCCGCCCTTTTTTTACCTAAAATTTTTATGCACTAATATTGTGCATTTAAAAAATAAAGTTGGACTAACGCGCTAATGGAGCCTATGGAGTCAATATAAAAATCTTGGTCACATTCTTGCTTGTTAAACTATATGGACTTATATAAATGAAACCAAACTTATTGAAAAATGAATTGAAAGGAATGGAAGACTTAGCAACTGCGGTATTTGCTTGTGATAAAAATTTAATTATTAAGTACATAAATCCAAGTGCTGAAATCTTATTTGAATTGAGTAATGATCAGGCCATTAATGAAAGTATTAGTTTATTTTTTGAAGAAATTGATTTTTTTAAAGATGCATTAGAGCAAGCCAAAACCAAACAAAGCTCTTATCGAGAACATGAATACTTTATTAAGACCAAACAGAATAAAACTATTTGCGTGAGTTTTACAATCACACCAATTGAAGGGAAAGAGTTTGACTTTATAGTAGAGTTTAGTCAAATGGATCAACAGCTAAGAATCGCGCGTGAAGAAAGAATGTTTATTCAACAACAAGCAAATTCGGAATTACTAAGAAACCTTGCGCATGAGATAAGAAACCCACTGGGCGGGTTAAGAGGAGCTGCCCAACTTTTAGAAAAAGAGTTGGATGAAAAATCATTAAAAGAATATACACAAGTAATCATTAATGAAGCTGATCGGCTACAAAACCTGATGAATAAATTATTAATACCGCACCAACTTCCTATATATAAAAAAACAAATATTCATGAGGTTTTAGAAAGGGTTCGTAGCTTATTATTATCAGAATTCCCTGAAAACTTAAAACTAACTAGAGATTATGATGTAAGTTTGCCTGAATTTATTGGAGACAGAGAAAAGCTAATTCAAGCTGTTTTAAACGTTGCTCGAAATGGTGTCCAAGCAATGTTTGAAGATAAACCAGCAGAAAAAATGAATCTTTACTTTATTACTAGGGCAGAGAGTCAAATTGTTTTTCATAAAAAGAAACATACAACAGCGATACGTTTAGATATTGTCGATAATGGGCCAGGTATTAAGAAGGAATTATTAGATAAAATATTTTATCCATTAGTATCAGGTAGAGAATCTGGATCTGGATTAGGCCTCTCTTTGGCACAAAACTTTATAACACAACATAATGGAATGATCGATTGCTCTAGCTTCCCCGGCAATACAAAGTTTTCAATAATTCTTCCTATTGAGAACAATTTAATAATTAATGAGGTAAAGAAATGAAAAAAGTTTGGATACTTGATGATGATAAATCTATACGATGGGTTTTTGAAAAAGCACTATCAAAAGCAAACCTTCCTTGCCAATGTTTTAGCAATACAAATGAAGCAATCAATCAATTTAACCATGAAACGCCTTTGGTCATTGTAAGTGATATCAGGATGCCTGGAGAGTCAGGGATTGATTTTCTAACTAAAGTTAAAGAAAAATTTCCACTGATTCCGATTATTATTATGACGGCTTATTCTGACCTTGATACTGCAGTCTCTGCTTTTCAAAAAGGGGCTTTTGAATATATTGCCAAACCTTTTGATATAGATAAGGTATTGGAAATTATAAATCAAGCAATAGAACAAACATTAAAAAGTGATCAAGAGCCCTATAAATTAGATGCAGAGCTTCCAGAAATTATTGGTCAAGCACAATCCATGCAAGAAGTATTTCGTGCCATAGGTAGATTAAGCAACTCAAATGCCACTGTTCTTTTAAATGGTGAGTCTGGCTCAGGTAAAGAATTAGTTGCAAATGCGATACATAAAAATAGTGATAGAAAAGATTCTCCTTTTATTGCTATCAATACTGCAGCAATTCCTAAAGACCTCCTTGAAGCAGAATTATTTGGCCATGAAAAAGGCTCATTCACTGGAGCCCAAAACCTTCGTAAAGGAAGATTTGAACAATCCGATGGCGGAACATTGTTCTTAGATGAGATTGGCGATATGCCAATGGAACTGCAAACAAGATTATTGCGAGTTTTAAGTGATGGGAAATTTTATAGGATAGGAGGACAGGATTCTATAATAGTTGATGTAAGAGTAATAGCAGCAACCCATCAGAACCTAGAAGAGTCGGTCAAAGAAGGAACATTTAGAGAAGATTTATTTCATAGATTAAATGTAATACGAATTACAGTCCCCCCATTAAGAAAAAGAGTTGAAGATATCCCTTCACTGTCTAGATATTTTCTAGCGAAAAGTGCTCATCAATTAAAAGTTGCTCCTAAATCTTTATCTAAAGAAGTTCTGGAATTTTTCAATAATCTTGAATGGAGGGGAAATGTTAGGCAACTTGAGAATGTGTGTCACTGGCTAACCGTAATGTCTCCTGGTAATAAAATAATAGTAAGCGATTTACCTTCCGAACTAAAAGACGAGCCAATAACCTCAATTAATAACTCGCATGCTTGGCAAGAAAATTTAGCTAGGGATTTATCGAGACAATTATTAGATGGAAAATCAAATTTACATAGTTTTTTTATAAATCAAGCTGAGAAAATTATAATTGAGCAGGCTCTCGAGTACACGAAATATAGAAAATTAGATGCTGCTAACTTATTAGGTATTGGAAGAAATACTGTTACTAGGAAAATTAAGGAGCTAAAAATTTCAAGGTCAATTGAATAAATCTTGCTTAATGACATTTGCAATCTCGTTAAATACCTCCCCCCAATGACCAGGTGTGTCTGCTGTAAATATTTTAATGCTTGGATACCAGATACTTTTTCCTCCTTCGTCATGCCAATACCAAAGTTTACCTCGCCCAAAAGGTACATATAAAAAAGTTTTTTTTCCTAATGCTCCTGCTATATGAGCTGTGACATTACTGCAAGTAACAATAATGTCACAATTTGATATTAGTGCTGCTACTCCCTCAATATCCTCAAATTTATCTATGTAATCGTAGTCTTCAATTATAATATTGTGTTTAATAATGAGTTCTTTTTTTTCCAAAGCAGTTTGCCCTAAATTTTGTTTAGCTTCATATTGTAAATCTAAAAATTTAAGATTATTAAGCGAAAGAATAGGGAGTAAATTTTTGAGTTGAGTTGTCTTATGCCTTCCTTCTCCAGCCCAGCTTTTCCATGACATTCCGCAAATAATTTCTTTACCTTTATTTAGTTTATTTTTTATTTCATAATCTTTATTTTTGTCTAAATTTAAATAAACTCTCTTTTCTGTTGGAAAATCTGATACCTTTTCACGCACATACCTACCTATACTTCCCCAATAAATACCTTTATCAAAAAGGCTAAGATCATGCTTAATTTCAAGCTCGCCTTTTTTGAGTTCTCGTACTTCATAAAAGTTAATCTCTGGGAATGACCTTTTACATAAGCTGACTAAGCGATAATCTACCTCAGCACTAATATTTTTGAATTTTTTATGAAAGTCTTTTAACATACTCAATCCAAGTATCACATCCCCAATACCCGATTCAAATAAAATTAAAATCTTCTCATTAGGCATTAACTTTTTTTCATCCAAATCAATATTAAAATAACTCTTAAGCTTATCGTATCTCTTGCTTACATCTAGATCCTCATTCCTTTGTAAAATTCTTGCGCCATAGAGCTTCCAGCCTTCTTTAAACTTTTTATTTTGTAAATAAAGTATAGCCAAATTCATTTTTGCGACATTATTTGATTTTTTTTCTAAGCACTCTTTTAATAGCTTAACGGGTTCTTCATATTTTCCTTCATGAATCAAAGTTGATGCATAATCTATATGAGGGCCCAAAGCATCTGGAACCTTTTTTTGTAATTTTTTGTAAATAGATTGAGCTTCCTTATAATGGCCAATTGAACTCAAACTCCCTGCTATTTTATTCATACATTCAATTTGGGTTGGGTCTATTTTATGTGCCTTTCTTAGTTGTTTTAACGCTTCTTCTTGTTTATTTTGATGATATAAAATTAATCCATAATCGTAATTTTGTTGAAATTTACTTGGCTCCAATTCTAGGGCTTTTTGGTAGGAATCATGTGCCCCTAATAAATCTCCCATCTTTCTTTGAGCAGCACCTAGAAACGTATAAATTTTTGAGTTATTAGAATTAATTTGAATGATCTTCTTATATACATATATTTGATTTTTATAATCTTTTAGAGCTCTATAGGCAATTGCAAGATTTTCATAGTCACCAATAACTGGTTCAACCACCTCAATGGATTTGTTTATCATATCTATTGCGTCTTGGTACCTTTCCTTCATCATATATATGATGCCTAAATGGGAGAGTGCTTGATTACTCATGCTATCTATCTTTAAGACTGATTCATAGATTGGAATCGCCCTATCAAATTCCTTTGCTTTAATGAAGCCAAAGGCTTGGCTGAGCAATTTATTTAAATTGGTATTTGTCGTCATATTTTATATTTTATATGATTATTTAAACAAGAAATAAAAAAAAACGACATCCGAAGATGTCGTTTTTAATTAAATCTACTACTTGTCAAATTTCTACTAAGAATTAATTCCTAGAAGAATAAGATTGCACCTAGAGACATTGAATCATTCTCTGTTGAATTCGTGCTTACTTGACCAGTTGACTCTGTTGAATTGTACTCAGCAACTAAATTCAGATGCTTAGTTAATGGATGATATGCACCCACTGTCCAACGTTCGTTTTCTTCAACTAAAGTAGCATTAGTTTCACCAGATGCTGTGTCAAGGTTTGAAACACCATAAGCAATACCAAGTTTAGTACCTGTTGGTATTACATATGTAGCTTGAACATAACCACCGTCTGAATCACGCTCTTTACCATCTGCAGTTACACCTTTGTTACCGAATAGTGTAGTACCTAGGCCTTCACCATCATAGTAATAACCAACTAAACCAAAGTTACCAGCACTTATAGAAGCACCAACATCGAATGCTGTGATGTCATAGTTTTGTTGTGTTGCAGTTGTAGATCCTTTAATACGTGTAACGTCATATGAAGCACCAGATACCCATACTTTACCAGCAACATCGCCAGTCCATGAATATGAAGCTTCTGCTTCAATACCAAAACGATCTTGGTTAACAGAGCCTGAATCTGCTCCACCAACTGTATCAGTATGAGAAGTTGTTGAAACTACAGTACTTATTGTAGTAATAGTAACTGAAAGTGATGCAATTTCTGCAGTACAATATGAACCAGCTAATGTTGAAGTAGATGTAGTTGCATTTGTTGTTGTATAAGCTCTAGTAGTAGTTTTGTTATCTGCATCAGGGATGTTATTTGGATTCATTAAACCAACTTTAGCTTGGAATCCACCCATGTTTGGAGTCGTATATGTAGCTTGACCCTTCCATGCAGCATAAACATAACCAGTACCAATACCACCTAGTGTAGTAGCACCACCAGAACGACCATTAGCACCAGAACCAACACCTAAAAGTGTCATGTCATTAAGGATCGCACCAGAAGCAAAGATACCAATATCTTTACCAAGTTTGATAGAACCCCATGATTTATCACCAAATGATAAATATGATTGACGATTTAGAGGTGTTTTAGAATCACCATGATGCGCACCACCGTTATCTGAAGCATTAGGCTGGAATGAAATAGTAAACGACACATCAGTATTATTTTGACGTGTAGTACCAGTAAATCCTAACCATGATGGTAATAGACCAGTGTTGATACCTTGTGAATCAGATTCACCTAGACCATCTTGACTATTAGCAATACCACCTACAGGTGCAGTACCTTCAGCAGCGTCAGCATCATTAAAGTTCATGAATGCATTAACGTTACCATTTACATCTAATGTCCAGTCACCTGCTGGGATTACGATTCCAGCATTAGCTGCAGTAGCACCTAAAGCTAGAGCTGCACCCGCAACTGCTAGATTAATTTTCTTGTTCATATAATATTTCTCCTATAATTAAAACTACTTTATAACCAAAGTTAAAAAAGTAATTTATAAATAACTTTCCTAACAAAAAAACTTTCTTAAGAATAAACTTTCTTATTAAGAAGAGTTACCATCATTATCCCTAATCTTGGTAACAAATAGCAAGGTAAATGTGTCTTTTTTGTAACAAATAAATGTTTATGTTGTAAATTTACAACATAAATCTTGGAATCCCTATTAAATAAAGGAGATTTTTACTTTATTTAATATCTTTATGGGTTTTAATTGCATAGCGATCTGTCATCCCAGCTAAATAATCTGCAACGGCTCTAGCTACATTTTTTGTTGATTTCATTTGATAAGCTTCTGGCATTAATGATGGATCATTAATGAAATATAGGAACAAATCTTTAATTATTTTTTTCGCATTGTTGGTCATCTCGACTACTCTTTCGTGTTCATAAAGAAAGCGTCTCAAGAACTGTTTAAGCTCTAGTTGCTTTTGAGCCATCTCTTTAGATAAATTAATTAAGTTCGGCAGTGTTCTGACTTCATCAATGGTTTTAGGTTTAAATTTTGCTAAATTTATAGCACTAGTTTGACAAATATCAAATATTAAGTTGTACATTATTCTTCTGATAGTTTCGTGTAGCAATCTAACTTCATCGATATTAGGGTAATCTTTTTTTACCAGTTCAGCACACTCTTTAAATAAAGATATGTCCATTAATGTTTTAAATTTTAAAAGGCCCGAACGATAACCATCGTCAATATCATGATTATTATAAGCAATCTCATCCGCGTAATTGACTAACTGCCCCTCTAATGATGGTTGTTGTCTTTTGATAAATCTTTCGCCTATTGCCCCTAAATTTTTAGCATTCTTTATAGAGCAATGCTTTAAGATCCCTTCTCGCGTCTCAAATGTTAGATTTAAGCCATCAAAATCAGCATATCTTTGCTCTAACAAATCAACAACTCTTAAAGACTGTAAATTGTGCTCAAAGCCCCCAAAATTTTTCATACAGGCGTTCAAAGAATCCTGTCCAGCATGGCCAAATGGCGTATGTCCTAAATCATGAGCTAAAGCAATCGCCTCAGCAAGGTCTTCATGACAATTCAAAGTACGTGCGATTCCTCTTGAAATCTGAGAGACCTCTAATGAATGAGTAAGGCGTGTTCGGAACATATCGCCTTCGTGATTTACAAATACCTGTGTCTTATATTCAAGGCGTCTGAATGCAGATGAGTGAATGATGCGATCGCGGTCTCTTTGGAAATCGTTTCTAAATTTTGATTTCGATTCGTGATATTGCCTTCCTAAACTGTGACTAGGGTTTGCTGCATAAGGTTTTAATATCATTAAAGGCTTTTAAAAGGTTTTCTGTAAAAGGGTGTTATGAAACTTTTCAATATTATAATCACTAGTTAGAATAGCTTTCCCTATGCCTTGTTGTAAAACAAGATTTATTTGATCTTCTTTTGTTTTTTTATCAAGCTGCATTAAATCAAGAAATTTTTGCTTTGAAATCTCTGGCGGTTTAATAGGGAGGTTTGCATGAGTGATTAAAGATTTAATTCTCTGATTATCTTCTTTTGAAAGCCACCCCATTTGTTCTGATAAGTAAGCTGCCATAACCATACCTGTTGCAATAGCTTCCCCATGAAGCCATTTGCCATATCCAGTTGCAGTTTCTATGGCGTGTCCAAAAGTATGGCCTAAATTTAAGATAGCCCTTATTCCAGATTCAAATTCATCAGCCTCGACAATATCTGCTTTATTTTGGCAGGAACGAATAACGGACTGAATCAATAGTTGAGGGTCTCTTTTCATAATCCCTTCAATATTATTTTCAAGCCATTCAAAAAAACTAGCGTCTCTAATTAGTCCATATTTTATGACTTCGGCTAAACCGGCTGATAGTTCTTTATCAGGCAATGTTTTTAATAGACTTATATCAGCGATGACACATTTTGGTTGATAAAATGCGCCTATCATATTCTTTCCGAGCTGATGGTTAATTCCAGTCTTGCCTCCAACAGAAGAATCGACTTGCGATAATAGGGTAGTTGGAATTTGAATAAAATCTACCCCCCTCATAAATGTTGCCGCTGCAAAGCCAGTTATGTCGCCAATTACACCTCCACCTAATGCTATTAAAGTAACTTGACGATTTGCTTTATTTGTTAGCAATGCATCATAAATTAAGTTAAGTGTTTCAAGATTTTTAAAGACTTCGCCATCAGGAAGAATAATTGGAATAATGTCTTTTTCGGTTGATAAAATATTTGTAATTTTTTGTAAATATAACGGGGCAACCTTATCGTTAGTGATAATAGCTACTTTCTTATTAGAAATATGTTTTTTAAATAGATCGTAATTCTCTATAAGACCTTCGCCAACATATATTGGATAGCCTCTTTTCTCTAGGTTTATATTAATAGTTTTCATAATTTTTTGATAAAAGATTCGATTTCATGAGAAATTTCTTTTGCCCGTTTGCCTGTAGTTTCAATTATATGATCAGAAATAGATGAGTACATTGGGTCTCTCAACTCAAATAAGCTTTCTAAAGTTTCTTTTAAGTCGCCCTCTTGCAACAAAGGTCTAGATTGGTCGCCTGCCATTCTAGCTGCTAAATCCTCACAGTTTGATTTTAAATAAAAAACATGTCCATTATCTGCAAGTAATTTACAATTATTTTTAGATAAAATAATGCCCCCTCCAGTAGCTAATACAATGTTCTTATGGCATACCAAACCTTTCAGCACACTCTCTTCTCTTTTTCTAAAGCCTACCTCCCCCTCATATTCGAATATTAAAGGGACCTTTACGCCGGTCTTTTCTTCAACAACGTGGTCACTATCATAAAAATCTTTATTAAGTGTTTGTGACAATATTCTGCCAACTGTTGTCTTTCCAGACCCCATTAAGCCAATTAAAAAAATATTCTCAATGTCTTTCAATAGCAATTCTTCTTATATAAAATATTAAATAATGAAATAAAGGTTTTATTTAGATTACATATCATACTAAACCTCTATAATAAACTTTTATATTATAGCTAAACATTAAATTTAAGCACATTATGTATTCAATCATTAAGAATTATATTATTATTGGTGTTCTTGCTGGCTTGTCGATCTTAGCAATGATTATTTTCGTATCAGCCCTAATTTATCCAACACTTCCTAATATTTCTCATTTAGTAAAGTATTACCCGAAACAACCTCTTCAAATATATTCAAAAGAAGGGGCCCTTATTGCAGAATTTGGTGAGGAAAGAAGAGATTTTATAGCTATCTCAGAAACTCCCCAGCAAATGATTAATGCAATTCTATCAATCGAGGATCGACGGTTTTTTGAACACCCGGGTATAGATATTATTGGCATAGCCAGAGCTGCCCTGAAAAATATAACTGGGAGGAGTCATGAAGGTGCAAGTACAATAACAATGCAAGTTGCAAGAAACTTTTTTCTTACCCCTGACAAAACATTTAAAAGAAAAATTAATGAGATATTGCTCGCAATTAAAATAGAAAGGACTTTATCAAAAGAGGAAATACTGGAGCTATATATTAACCAAATATACCTCGGCCAAAGATCTTTTGGTTTCGCAGCTGCGGCTAATACTTATTATGGTAAAAACCTTGATGAATTAAATTTAGGAGAAACTGCATTACTAGCAGGACTTCCAAAAGCTCCTAGTCGATACAACCCTTTGGTACGGCCTCATTTAGCAATTAAAAGACAACAAAGTGTCCTTACTAGTATGTTGCGTCATGGTTATATCGACAAACCTACTTATATCTTAGCCTTAGAGGATTCTCTAAGCCTTAAAGAAAAATCTACGAAGAGTGAGCTTCAGGCAAATTACGTCGCTGAGATGGTTAGAAAAACTTTATTTGAAGAATTTGGGGATAAAATTTATACAAGCGGGCTTAAAGTTTACACAACAATCAAAAAGAAAAATCAGCTAATGGCAAATCAAGCTGTACAAAATGGAATTATTAATTATATGGCTAGGCATGACTTAGCTCCACCGGAAGATTTTATTGAATTTAAATCCAAAGAATTTAAAGATCGAGATGAGCGAGATAAATTTATATTAAAAAAACTTAAGATAATACCTACTTACAATGATTTCATTCCTGGAGTCATCCTAGATTTACAGCCTTTAAGAGTCGATGTACTTCTTAAAAATGGGAAAAAAATTAGTGTCTACAAAAGAGGATTAAAATTACTAAAGAAGGATTTAGCAATTGAAAATGAAGGGGAAAGATTACTAAGGCCTGGCTCTGTGATTAGGCTTGTTAAGAAAAGAAATTATTGGGTTGCAACGCAACTGCCTGAGGTCGAAAGCTCATTAGTTTCTATGGATCCAAAAACTGGGGCTATCTTAGCCTTAGTAGGGGGCTTTGATTTTCATCGAAATAAATATAATCATGTCTCACAAGCAAATAGACAACCGGGGTCTATTTTTAAACCTTTTATTTATTCAGCAGCACTTGAGAAGGGTATAACTCCTGCAACTTTAGTAAATGATGCGCCTATTTATATAACAGCAGAAGAGCTAAATACTAACGAAAACTGGGAACCAAAAAATTATAACGAGAAATATGCTGGTGCAATAAGGCTAAGAGAAGGGTTAGCTAAATCAAAGAACCTTGTTGCCATAAGAGTTTTAAAGCATATTGATCCAAAATATGCCCTAGATTACATTACAAGATTTGGTTTTGATCAGAAAAAACATTCTCCCTATTTGTCAATGGCATTAGGAGTCGGCCAAGTTACTGCTTTAGAAATGGTTGCTGCCTATGGAGTTTTTGCAAATGGTGGATACCTCAAGCAACCATATTTTATTGAAAAAATTATTGATGTTAAAGGTAGAAAAATTAAACAAAGCTTTTCTGTAACAAATGATGAGACGCCAAGAATAATAGATCCTAGAAATGCATTTATTATGACCTCATTACTAAAAGAAGTAATTAATACAGGTACAGCTAGAAAAGCTAAAAGGCTTAAACGTGAAGATATAGCTGGCAAAACTGGAACTACAAATGAGTTAGTAGATGCTTGGTTTGCTGGATTTAATCCAGATGTTGTAACGATTACTTGGATGGGGTATGACCAGCCTCGATCACTTGGTAAGCATGAAAGTGGCTCGAGAGCAGCGCTACCAATATGGATTGACTATATGAAGCCAATAATCAGTGATTATCCAAATAGAATAGTAGAAACTCCGGAAGGGATAATACCTCTAAGAATAAATCCTAAAAATGGAATGTTAACAAAAAAAGATGAGGATGGTATTTATGAATACTTTTACGATGAATTCCCGCCATCAAATAATGCTTATTTTTTACTTAATTAAACTTTAGATGATTTTTGACAGTATAAATAATAATAGATTAATAGTTGCTAGGCGTGCAGCAGAAGTCATTATGGAAGAAGGAGTCACAGATTATTTTTTTGCAAAGAAAAAGGCAGCAAAATCTTTAGGGTTATTAACTAATGATAATTTACCTTCGAATCAAGAAATTGATAATGCTTTGAAAGAATATCAGAATATTTTTCAAGAAGAAGTAGATTCAGAAATAATAACTAAAATTCAAAAAGAGGCATTAAATACCATGCTTCTTTTTGAGGATTTTAATCCTCATTTGACTGGGCAATTACTCGAAGGCCTAATACCAAAATTTCCTAAAATCCAGATTAGTCTTTATACAGACAACATAAAAGAAGTTGAATATACTTTATTAAATAATAATATTGCTTTTGATATAAAAGATACAATTTATCAAGAGAAATTAAGCAAAAAAAAATCTACTAAGGCAATCCCAGCTTTTATTCTAGAGGGAGCTTGGTTTCCTATCGAATTAAAAGTTTATTTTGAGAACGATATACGTAGTAAAAAAAATAATCTATTAAGTAATAAGGGGAAAAATATTAAAGCAATTAGGGAGTTTGAATTTGACTCAACTACTTCATCAACCTTGCAACTTCCAATGCAAAATATGTAAGAATTGCATCGGCTCCTGCCCTTCTAAAAGATATTAATGATTCTAAAATAACCTTCTCTTCTTCAAGCCAGCCATTTTGAGAAGCAGCCTTAATCATTGCGTATTCACCACTCACTTGATAAACAAAAGTAGGCTTTTCAAAAGTCTGTTTCACTCTATATACTATATCTAGATATGGCATGCCAGGTTTAACCATTACCATATCAGCGCCCTCATCTAAATCCAACTTAACTTCATATAAAGCCTCATCACTATTTGCTGGATCCATCTGGTATGTCTCTTTTGATGATGAGCCTAATTTTTCAGAAGAGCCAACAGCCTCTCTAAATGGCCCATAAAATGAAGATGCGTATTTAGCAGAATAAGATAATATTTTTGTATTAATAAAATTATTTTTTTCTAAAGCAATCCTAATCTTACCAACTCGTCCATCCATCATATCTGATGGTGCAACAATGTCTGCACCTGCTTTAGCATGGCATAAGGCTTGTTTAACTAGCAAATCAACTGTTTCATCATTTAAAATATTGCCCTCTTTGTCAATAAGCCCATCTTGTCCATGAATTGTATAAGGATCTAAAGCAATATCAGTGATAACTCCGAGTTCCGGAATAGATTGTTTTAATGCTTCAACCACCTTAGGAATTAAACCGGACTCATTAAAACATTCTTTGGCGTCATCGGATTTTAATGAGTCCTCGATAGCTGGAAATATAGCAATTGCAGGTATGCCAAGATCAAAACATTCTTTTGCATCTTTTAATAAAAGATCTAGGCTTAGCCTATGAATTCCTGGCATGGAGGCAATATCTTGCCTAATATTATTACCAGCAATTACAAACATCGGATAAATTAAATGGCTGACAGAAAGATTATTTTCCCTCATTAATTTTCGAGTAAAATCATTCTGCCTCATTCGTCTTGGTCGATTAGTTATTGTCATTGATTTATTAATTCTTTAAGTGATTGGCCAGGATTTTCATCTCGCATAAATACTTCTCCAACTAAAAAAGTAAAAATATTATGATCATTCATCAATTTAATATCAGCATAACTAAAAATACCTGATTCTGTAATAGGAATTCGACTCTTTGGTATTTTAGTCACTAAATCAATAGAAGTTTTTAGAGATACCTCAAAAGTTTTTAAATTCCGATTATTGATTCCTACTAATGGCGTATCTAGTAATATCGCTTTTTCTAACTCTTCTTCATCGTGAGCCTCAACTAAAACTGCCATACCCAGGTCATGCGCTATAGACTCGTACTCTTTTAATTGTTCTAAATTAAGAGCTGAGGCAATGAGCAATATACAGTCAGCCCCCAAAGCTCTTGATTCGTAAACTTGATAAGAGTCAATAATAAAGTCTTTCCTTAAGATGGGTAGTAAGCAGTTATCTTTTACAATTCCTATAAAACTTGGGTCTCCCTGGAAATAATCTCGGTCTGTTAAAACGGAGATGCATGCCGCGCCTCCTAATTCATAGGATTTAGCAATAGAATCTGGATTAAAATTAGGCCTAATCACACCCTTTGAAGGACTAGCTTTTTTAATTTCGGCAATTACAGCAGGAAAATTATTTTGATGTTTATCTTTAATTGCGCTAATAAAATCTCGAGGCTTTGAGGCTTGTCTGATTTCATCTTTTATCTTGTCAATTGATTTAATTGATTTAGCCTGCTCAACCTCTAGCACTTTAGTGCTTAAAATTTTATCAAGTATATTAGTCATTTGATGAAGTTATTAGTTGATTTAATTTTTCCATTGCCTTCCCTTGATCAATCATATCTGCAGCAATAGTAATTCCAGAATTTATATCATTTGCAAGCCCGCTTATATATATAGCAGCACCTGCATTTATCAATGCAATATCCCTACCCACAGAAAGTTTTCCATTTAAAATTTCAAGAATCATTTTTTTTGAATGCGCTGGGTCTTCGACAATAATATCTTTCAAGCTACCTTCCCTTAATTTAAATTCAGAAGGCTGAATAGTATATTCCTTAATAACATTATCTTTTAATTCAGCAATATAAGTCTTTCCTGTTATAGAAATCTCATCCATACCATCGTCGCCATGAACTACAAGCACATGTTCGCTACCAAGTTTTTGTAATACTTTTGCAAAAGTAATAGTTAGCTCTTTACTATAAACACCTACAATTTGTCTTTTAGCAGAAGCTGGATTAGTTAAAGGTCCAAGTAAATTAAAGATAGTTCTAATTTCCAACTCCTTTCTAACTGGAGCAACATATTTCATGGCTGGATGGTAATTAGGAGCAAACATAAAACCAATTCCAATAGCATCAACCAAATGGCCTAATCTTTTATGATCTAAATTTACATTAACCCCTAAGGCTTCTAAAACATCAGCACTACCGCACTTTGATGAAACTGACCTGCCTCCATGTTTAGCAACTTTAGCACCAGCAGATGCAGCTATAATTGCACTTAAAGTCGACACATTAAATGTTTGTAAGCTATCCCCTCCTGTTCCACAGGTGTCTATAAGGTATTTATAATCATCTACAATTACTTTATTAGCATGTTCTCGCATAACAGATGCTGCTGCTGCAATCTCATCTGGAGTTTCGCCTTTGATTTGCATTGCAACAATACAACTAGCTATTTGAGCAGAACTTAATTCTCCAGTCATAATAAGAGTCATTAAAGACTGCATCTCCGATGAAGATAAATTTTCCCCCTTCAGCAAAGAGCTTAAAAATATTTTAAATTGTTTAACCATTATTTTCTAAAAAGTTTCGTAATAAGTCGTGTCCATATTGACTCAAAATAGATTCAGGATGAAATTGAACTCCTTCGATGGGCATAGTTTTGTGTTTGATCCCCATAATTTCATCGTCGTCAGTCCAAGAAGTTATATCAAAACATTCAGGACAAGAAGCTCTCTCAACAACCAAAGAATGATATCGCGTAGAAATAAACGGACTTTTGATATTTTTAAATACTCCTTCATTATTATGATAAATCTCAGATGTTTTCCCATGCATGATAGTTTTTGCATGAATAATTTTTCCTCCGAATGCTTGTCCAATTGTTTGATGCCCAAGACAGACACCTAATATTGGAATTTTTCCTTTAAAAAAATCAACTACCTCTAATGAGATACCAGCCTCTTTAGGCGTACAAGGGCCAGGAGAAAGAACTATATAATTAGGATTTAGTTTTTTTATTTGATCAATAGTTATTTGATCATTTCTGTGCACAACAACCTCTTGCCCAAGTTCAGAGAAATACTGTACAAGATTGTAAGTAAAAGAATCATAATTATCTATCATCACTATCATTTTTTTTACTCGCTTTGGCCAGATTGAACTAACTCTGATGCCTTTAAAATTGCTTTTGCTTTATTTTGCGTTTCTACCCATTCATTTTTAGGTACTGAATCGGCTACTATACCTGCACCTGCTTGAACATAAAGTACATTATCTTTAATAACTGCAGTTCTAATTGCAATTGCAACATTCATATCTCCATCAAATCCGAGATAGCCTACAGCCCCTGAGTAAACTCCTCTCTTAGTGTCTTCTAATTCATTAATAATTTCCATCGCTCTAACTTTTGGTGCCCCACTAACAGTTCCAGCTGGGAATGAAGCCTTTAGAACATCTATTGCAGATAATTTATTTTTAATCACGCCTTCAACATTAGAAACAATATGCATTACATGGGAGTACTTCTCTATTATCATACTATCTGTAACATTTACAGTGCCTATTTTTGCAACTCTTCCTACATCATTTCTACCTAAATCCATTAATTGAACATGCTCCGCAATTTCTTTTGGGTCTGCTAATAAATCTTTTTCGAATTGGATATCTTCAGACTCATCTTTACCCCTTGGCCTTGTTCCTGCAATCGGTCTTACAGTAACTTTCTCACCAACCAAAGTGACTAGAATTTCAGGAGATGCTCCAACTACATAATGATCGCCCATGTGATAAAAAAACATATAAGGAGATGGGTTTAAGCTCCGGAGAGTCCGATACAAAGATAAGGGGTTTGATTCAAAAGACTTAGTCATTCTCTGGGACAAGACTACTTGCATAATATCGCCATCAAAAATATATTGCTTAGCTTTGTCCACTGCCACCTTGAATTGATTTTCTCCAAATTCTGATACTACTTCAGATAATTTTTTATTATCAGAATCAGCACTTTCAAAAGATGCAAAAGGTGAAGGGCCAGATTGTAATTTACCTACTAATGCTTGAAGATTCTTTAAGCCTAATTCATAGGCATCAGGAATTGAAGGGTCAACATAATTAATAATAAATAATGTCCCAGATATATTATCAAATACTACAATCTCATCTGAAAGCATTAACAAAATGTCAGGTAAGTCTAACTTATCCTCCACAAAGTTTTTACATAACTTTGGCTCAATATATTTAATAGTTTCATATCCAAAATAACCTGCAAGGCCTCCGGAATATCTTGGTAAATCTAAATCAGTAGGGACTTTAAAATTGGCCATGAAGTTATCGATAAAATCTAATGGGTTTTCATCGTTAATCTCTTTTTTTATTTTATCGCCCTGAAGAACTAAAATTCTATTGTCATTTATTTGTATTCTCAATTTAGACGGAAGGCCAATTATTGAATACCGTCCGAATTTATCTCCGCCCTCAACTGATTCTAATAAATAACTATATGGTTGGTTTGCTAATTTTGCATAAACTGAAAGGGGTGTATCTAAATCTGCAAAGCTTTCTAGAACTAAAGGTATTCTATTAAATCCTTGTTCTTTATATGCCTCAAATTGTTCTTTTGTAAGAGTAGTAAACATTTTCTTAATTTATTATTGTTACCAAATCATTTAAATTTTTTATTGCAAAATCTACTTTATCAGATTCAATTGATTGTCCATATTGGTATCCGTAAGGGACAGTGATTACGTAAGTGCCTGCAGAAAACCCTGCTTCAATATCATTACATGAATCTCCAACCATTATTACCTGATTTGGTTCTAATTTTAACTTATCACAACTGTATTGAAGAGGCATAGGATCTGGTTTCTTTCTAATAACTGTATCGCCAGATACAACTAAATCTAAATAAGAAATTAGCCCTGATTTTTCAAGGATAGCATGAGTATAAATTTCTGGTTTATTTGTAACGCAAGCTAGACTTAATTTCTTCTTTTTAAGCTTCATTAGTGTTTCCTCTACTCCATCATAAGGCAAACTTTGTGCAGCATTTAAAATATAATATTTATCAAATAATTTTCTAGCTTTTTTAAATAAAGCTTCGGGATTTTGCTTAGATGAGTATGAAATTGCTTTTCTAATTAAATTATCTGCACCATTACCAATAAAGCTTGTAATAATATCGTTTTCCAACTCTTGCAAATCAATATCTTTTAACATTTGGTTTGTTGCAAAACATAACTCTGGTGCAGTATCAAATAATGTGCCATCTAAGTCAAAAAAAATACTTTTTATATTATTAAATTTTTTCAAATTAAGCTTTTGATAAAGAAGCTCTTAATGATTGAACAACAGTATCATAGCGGTTTGGATCCTCATCATTAGCAGCTTTAAAAATTGCTGACCCAGCAACAAAAGTATCTGCCCCCGCTTTAGCAATTTCAGCAATATTGTCTACGTTTACTCCTCCATCAACTTCCAACCATATTTCACGACCAGTTTTTTGAGTATACTCATCAATTTTTTTTCTAGCCATTCTAAGTTTATTAAGCGTCTCTGGAATAAACTTTTGCCCACCAAAGCCAGGATTTACCGACATCAACAACACCATATCAATTTTATCCATCACATGGTCTAAATATTCTAATGGCGTAGCAGGATTAAACACCAAGCCAGATTTACATCCACTCTCTCTTACTAAAGACAAACTTCTATCAATATGGTCTGAACCTTCTGGATGAAACGTTATAATATTAGCTCCCGCTTTAGCAAAATCAGGGATAATCCTATCTACAGGCTTTACCATTAAATGCACATCTATAATTGCATCAGTTATCGGTCTTATCGCCTCACATACTAATGGGCCAATAGTCAGATTTGGTACATAATGATTATCCATTACATCAAAATGCACAATATCAGCACCGGATGAAATTACATCATTTATTTCCTGTCCTAATTTTGAAAAATTAGCTGAGAGAATGCTAGGGGCAATTCTAAATGTTTTATCCATATGCTTATGATCCTAAAAAATTGTGTTTATTATTGTAAAATGCATATTTTACCCTTTTTTGATTAAATAGAGATAACGTGAGCGAATTAAATTAAGATGAATTTAAATATAATAGGATTAAATCATAAGACAGCCCCATTAAGCTTGAGGGAGAGGTTCGTCTTTCATTCAGATCAAATAAGTAATGCGCTTATTGACCTTAAGAGTAAAAAAGTGAGTCAAGTTGCTATTCTTTCAACATGTAATAGAACCGAAATTTATTTTAATGGGCCAAAAATAAAAATTGTTTACCAATGGCTTGCAGATTATCACCATATAAAATTATCGCAATTAAAAAAACATTTATACCATTACAACAATCATGAGGCTCTAACTCACTCATACCGAGTTGCTTCTGGATTAGATAGTATGTTTTTAGGGGAAACTCAAATCCTAGGACAAATGAAACAAGCTGCAAAAATTTCTGATTACGCCGGTACGCAAGGTAAATTTTTATCTCATTTTTTTCAAACTGTATTTGAAGCAGCTAAAGAAATAAGATCTAAAACAAAAATTGGTGCAAGTAATACAACTATAGCCTCTTCAGCCTTCTCACTTGCAAAAAAAATATTTGGAGATATCAACCAAACCAAAATTATTTTTGTTGGGGCAGGCGAAATGACAGAATTAATTGCTAAGTATTTTAATAGCCACCAACCAAAAGGTATTACAATTGCAAATAGGTCTATCTCTCGCGGTAAAAATTTAGCAAAAAAAATAAGTGCTGAAACATGTCTGCTTGGGGAAATTAATGCTCAATTACATAATTATGATATTGTAATCAGCTGCACTGGGAGCCAATTACCAGTCATTGGGCTTGGAATGATCGAAAGGGCTATCAAAATTAGGAAGCATAAGCCCATGCTATTAATTGATCTTGCAATTCCAAGAGATATTGAGCCTGAGGTATCAAAATTAAATGATATCTTTTTGTATACACTTGATGAGTTAGCGCAAATTGCTCAAAAAGGTATTAGTAACAGAGTTGATGCTGTTAAGGATGCTCAAATAATTATTGAAAACAAAGTTAGTATTTTTTATCAAAATAGTAATAAGAAAAAAGCTAGTCCAACAATCGTATCTTTAAGGAATCAGTTTGAAGAAAATAGATTAAAAGAAATTGATAAAGCAAAAAAACAATTAAAGAGTGGCAAATCCATTGACGAAACTTTAGAATCCCTCAGTAATAATTTATCAAATAAATTTTTACACCACCCAACAAAGGCATTAAATGACTCTGCGGCAAACGAAACGAAAGAAATTTCAGAATTACTAAAAAAAATTTACAACCTAAAAGAATAAGATACTAATGAAATCATCAATGCAAAATAAGTTAAGCAACCTGTCTAAGAGAATTGAAGAACTCAACGGGGAGCTCAGTCAAGAAGGCGCTACAAAAGACATGGAAAGATTCAAAAAAATATCTAAAGAACATTCCGATATATTGCCTGTTGTCGATATCTATAAAGATTATTTAAAGTTCGATAAAGATATTGAAGATGCCAGAGAAATGCTTACTGATCCAGAAATGAAAGCTTTTGCTCAATCAGAAATTGATAATGGAAAAGAACAATTAGAGAGAATTGAAAAAGAATTACAAGTATTACTCATACCAAAAGACCTTAATGACGAGAAAAATATTTTTCTTGAAATAAGAGCGGGGGCAGGTGGAGATGAATCAGCTTTATTTGTAGGCGATATTTTTAGAATGTATACCCGGTTTGTAGAAAGAATGCGCTGGCAATTAGAAATAATTTCTGCCAATGAGGCCGAAGTTGGTGGGTACAAGGAAGTTATTGCTAAAATTAATGGTGCAGGAGCTTACTCAAAACTTAAATTTGAATCAGGTGGTCATCGGGTTCAAAGAGTTCCTGATACTGAAACTCAAGGACGAATTCATACCTCAGCATGTACAGTTGCAATTTTGCCAGAAGCAGATGAAATTATTGATGTAGATATAAATCCAGCTGATATCAGAATTGATACTTATCGAGCTTCAGGTGCAGGCGGACAGCATATTAATAAAACTGACTCAGCAGTTAGAATCACTCATTTACCTTCCGGCATTGTTGTTGAGTGTCAAGATGATAGATCACAACATAGAAATAAAGCTCAAGCAATGAGTGTCTTAGCAGCTAAAATTAAAGCTGGTCAAATTCAGGAACAAGAATCAAAAATTGCATCTGAAAGAAAAAGCTTAATTGGAAGCGGTGATAGAAGTGAAAGAATAAGAACCTATAATTTTCCCCAAGGTAGGATTACAGATCATCGAATAAATTTAACTTTATATAAAATTGATTTGATAATGGATGGTGATCTAAATTCACTGATTGAGGCACTTAATTCAGAACATCAAGCAGACTTATTAGCTCAACTTGATGAAGGTTAAAGAATCTTATAAAATTTATTTTCTGATACTTATAGCCTTATGATTATTCAAGAACTAAATCTAGAAATTCGTAAATTATTATCTAAACATCTTGACCTTACTCTCCGTGAAGCAGACATTGAATCAAGGTTTATTCTCGAACATGCTCTCAAAGTAAAGCATGCGTATTTAATTAAAAATTTTGATTTGCCTATTGAGGCCAATAAAATTAAAAAAATAATGAATTTTGTATCGGCTCGAATATCCCGCAAGCCACTTGCATACATTTTTAAAGAGTGGAAATTCTATGATATGGATCTTCATGTAACCCCGAATGTTCTTATTCCAAGACAGGATACTGAGTTATTAGTTGATTTAATTATTCACCAATATGACGAGCAAGAAAAAATCAATATTCTTGATTTAGGGACTGGCTCAGGTGCAATTGGGATTGCTCTTGGAAATAAATTTAAAAATTCCACTATATTGCTTAGTGATATTTCATTAAATGCTATTAATATTGCAAAAAAAAATATTTTGCGTCACAAACTCAAAAATATTTCAGTTATACAAAGTGATTGGTTTACCAAAATTCCAAAAAAGCAATTTGAAGTAATTGTAAGTAACCCTCCTTATATTGATAAATCTGATCCTCATTTAAAAGATGAAGGTCTTCTTCATGAGCCACGAGAAGCTTTAATTTCAGCGCAGAAAGGCTATGCAGATATAATAGAAATTATAAAAACTAGTCCTAATTTTTTAAAACCAAATGGAACGTTATATATTGAGCATGGTTATAATCAATATAAAAAAATTCATCAATTATTTTTAGATAATAATTTCACAAAAATTACACATAATGAGGATCTTAATGGAATTATCAGAGCTACATCTGGAAAAATTAAAATTTAATGTTTTAATCAACACTCGATAGTATAATTCGTCAATGACATTAAAGAAAAATATTGGTATTGTTAAACCAGAAATCTTTAAATCCTTAAATCCTTTAAGGCTTCAAAGTGGGAAAATATTAAAAGAATATAATTTAATATATGAAACGTATGGAACTCTTAACAAAAAAAAAGATAATGCTGTTCTAGTATGCCATGCGCTTACTGGCAATCATCATTTAGCTGGGAGGTATTCATCAAAAGATAAATGTCCTGGATGGTGGGATAATCTTATTGGGCCAAATAAACCTTTAGATACAAATAAATTCTTTGTCATTGGTATTAATAATTTAGGTGGAAGTGATGGCAGCTCAGGGCCTAAATCTATCAACAAACAAACAAAAAAACCATGGGGAGCTGATTTTCCAATTGTAACAGTTGAAGATTGGGTAAATTCTCATGAAGCTTTAATAACATCTTTAAATATTTCAAAGCTAGCAGGAGTCGTTGGAGGTAGTCTTGGTGGAATGCAAGTAATTCAGTGGGCTATAAGATTTCCTGAAAAAATCAAACATGCTGTTGTAATAGCTGCAGCACCTAATCTTACTGCGCAAAATATTGCTTTTAATGAGGTTGCAAGGCAATCCATTATTACAGATCCGGACTTTAATACAGGTAATTATTACGAAACAAATACACCGCCGAGAAGGGGTCTAAGAATAGCAAGGATGCTTGGACATATAACCTATTTATCAGATGATGTAATGGAATCAAAATTTGGTAGAAAATTGAAAAATAAAAATTATCAGTATGATTTTAAGACAGAATTTGAAATTGAATCATACCTAAACTATCAAGGGGATAAATTTGCAAAAGAATTTGACGCAAACACCTACATTAGAATGACAAAAGCTTTGGATTATTATGATCCTTCAAATGGAAGCAAGCGAAATCTTAGTAAAGTTTTCAAAAAAATCAAATCCAAATTTCTAGTTATTTCCTTTACTAGTGATTGGCGATTTTCACCTGGTAGATCTAAAGAAATTGTTAAGGCACTTTTAGATAATAATATTGATGTCAAATATGCAGAAATTACAGCGACTAGCGGACATGATGCTTTTTTAATGGAAGAGCCCAGGTATCATACAATTTTAAAATCTTACTTCAATAGCATGCTATGAAATTGAATAAAAATAACTATAGATATGACTTTCCGATTATAGCTAATTGGGTTAAACCTAACTCAAAAGTTCTTGACCTAGGTTGCGGAGATGGAGAATTATTAAATTACCTTAAAAAAGAGAGGAATATAACAGGATATGGAATTGAAAAAGATCCTGATAACTGGTTAAAGTCACTTAAAACAGGAATCAATGTTCTTCAAGTAGATCTAGAAGTAGGGTTGTCAGAATTTGAAGATGATTCATTTGATGTTGTGATCCTATCTAAAACAATTCAATCTATGCATAACACTGAAGAAATCCTAAATGAAATGCTTCGTGTTGGAAAACAAGTAATCGTCACATTTCCAAATTTTGGATATTGGCGGGATAGAATTCAATCAGTCCAAGGAGTGATGCCTAAATCAAAAGAATTGCCTTATTCATGGTTTAACACTCCAAATGTTCACCTTTGTACAATTAAAGATTTTGATGATTTATGTAAATTAAATAGATATAAAATTGTTGACCGATTGGTTCTTACTGATACTAAGTCAGTAAGGTTTTTTCCTAATTTACTTGGCGCACTTGCCCTATATAATTTGGTAAATCGTTAACTCATAAATGTCAGATTCATCAATAATTTGGCGTGATTTATTTACAAAGAAAATGCTTATCTGCATTTTTACAGGATTTACTTCTGGCCTACCATTATTTATTTTAATTAGCCTTCTGCCAGCTTGGTTAAGCAGCAGTGGGATGGATCTTAAAACGATTGGCCTATTTGCACTTATCCAATTCCCCTTTACTTGGAAATTTATTTGGGCCCCTCTTTTTGATAGGTTTTCATTTGGGATGGGTCGGCGAAGAAGCTGGTTGATTATTTTTCAACTTTTGCTTTTAACAACCATTTGTAGTTTTGGATTCATAGAGCCCAGAAATCAATTAACTGTAGTTGCAATAATCTCAACTGTTATTGCTTTTTTTAGCGCGAGTCAAGATATTGTAATAGACGCTTATAGAAGAGAATTGCTTTCTGATTACGAATTAGGAATCGGAAATGCTATTCATGTTAATGCATATAAAATTTCTAGCCTTATCCCAGGATCTCTAGCATTAATACTTGCTGACTCTTTTGATTGGGAATTTGTTTTTATAGTTACGGGATTATTTATGCTGCCAGGGATTGTTATGACCCTATTAATTAAAGAGCCCATTTTAAAATATGGCACTCCTAAAACTCTAAAAGAAGCAGTAATAGAACCATTTAAAGAATTTAAAAATCGTAAAGGAATTAAAGGAGCTTTTCTTATCTTGCTTTTCATTTTCCTATATAAAATTGGTGACAGTATGGCAACAGCCCTTGCTACACCATTTTACTTAGATCTTGGTTTTTCAATGACTGAAATAGGTGTAATCGCTAAAAATGCTGGCTTATGGCCTGGTATTATTGGGGGTCTAGCTGGCGGCATCTGGATGATTAAACTAGGTATTAATAGGGCCTTGTGGGTATTTGGTTTTATGCAAATGTTTGCCACACTAAGTTTTGCATGGCTTGCGTTATCAGGGGACAACAATCTAATTTTAGCTATTACTGTAGGTTTGGAATTTTTTGCAGCGGGTCTTGGGACTACTGCTTTTATTGCTTATATTGCAAAGACCACCCATCCAAAATATACTGCAACTCAATTTGCATTATTTACTAGCCTAGCTTCAGTTCCCCGAACATTTACCAATGCTTCAACTGGTTATCTAGTTGAATTTTTCGGGTGGTATCACTTTTTTATATTTTGCTTCCTTATTGCTATTCCTGGAATGGTTTTACTATTTAAAATAGCTCCATGGAATCAATCAAAATCATCGTAAGTAATAGTCAAAGGTGCATGGTCACTAAATCTTTGTGATTTTAATATCGTTGCTTTTTTTGCTTTTTTTGCTAATTCAAGATTAGCAATTTGATAATCAATTCGCCATCCTACATTCTTTGTCCAAGCCTGCCCCCTATTACTCCACCAGGTGTAACCCTCTTCCCCTTTATTAGGATATAGATTACGATACACATCCACCCAACCTACTTTTGAAAACAAATGAGAAAGCCAAGCTCTTTCTTCCGGTAAAAACCCAGAATTTTTTTTATTCCCTTTAAAATTCTTTAAGTCTATTTCGTGATGAGCAATATTAAAATCTCCACAAACAACGATATTTTTGCCTAATTTTATTTTCTTTTTCAATATCACTAATATTTTATGTAAGACTTTATATTTAAATATCTGTCTCTCTTCACCACTAGAACCAGATGGTAAATATACTGAGATAATAATGATCTTATCTAAATCAATTTCAATATAGCGGCCTTCGTTATCTAACTCTGGAATGCCAATTTTGTTAACAACTTTATTAGGTTTTTCTTTAGAATATATACCGACCCCACTATAACCTTTTTTATTTGCATAGCTAAAATTACCAAAATACCCTTTTGGAGACTTCATTTGGGCATCTAAATTAACTTCATGGGCCTTCAATTCCTGAAGGCAAACGAAGTCTGCTTTTTGACGTGGAAGCCAATCATAAAAACCTTTTCTTGACGCTGAGCGAATTCCATTTAAATTTAGGGTTATAATCTTCATAAATTATTTATTTTTAATATGACATCATCTACTTCATTATTTATTGAATTTGCACTAGAGAAAAAAGTGTTGCAATTTGGTGATTTTTTAACCAAAGCAGGGCGCAACAGTCCTTATTTTTTCAACTTAGGTGCATTTAACGACGGTGAAAGCCTTAAGCGTCTTGGTGAATTCTACGCTAATAAAATTTTAGACACAAAGATAGAATTTGACATGATTTTTGGACCAGCCTACAAAGGGATTCCGCTTGTTAGTGCTTCGTCCATAGCTTTATCAAATAAAAGTAAGAATGTCCCCTATTCATTTAATAGAAAAGAAGCTAAAGACCATGGTGAAGGAGGCGAAATCATTGGTTCATCAATAAAAGGTAATGTATTAGTTATTGATGATGTTATTTCTGCTGGGACTTCAATTAATGAGTCTTATAAGCTAATACATAATAACGGGGCGAAAATTTCAGGGGTTATCGTTGCAATTGACCGACAAGAGAAAGGCAAAAATACATTATCTGCAACTCAGGAAATCGCTAGAAAATATTCTATCCCGGTCATTTCAATTATTAATTTAGAAGACATCATTAAATATTTAGAAACAACCAATGGCTTTACTAATGAATTAGAATTGATTAAAAAATATCAAAATACTTACGGCGTTATTTAGAAA
>CAJQTF010000009.1 GCA_905618945.1 uncultured Methylophilaceae bacterium | reverse complement strand
AATGCAGTTTTATACCCAATATCTCAAGTACAGCAGGGAAAAAGTTTATTATCTGATTTTCCATCTTTATATGGCCTCTACCCACATTTTTTGTATCCAATTTTTAAATTAATAAATGTAAATGTAATAAGCTTTTCGCTTACCATGTCGGCACTAACTACAATAAGTTATTCACTAATATTCTTAGGCTTGCGTAAAATTATTAATAATAATCTTGTTACTTTCTTAGCATTTATTGCAATTCTCTATTTTAGTTTCATTGCTTTTTTTCTTTGGCCTTACCCTATAAATGGAAACTTTGATATTTACCATGCTTATAAACCAATCAGAATGCTATTTCCTGCGATAATTCTTTACTCAGTATTTACCTATATTCTAGCTCCAAATAGAAACCTGTATTTACTAATTACTTTTATATCCTCTCTTTCAATATTGTGGAATTTTGATAGTGGCGTTATCTGCTTTTTATCCTTTTATATCTATATTTTGTATGAAAGATTAATTGGTAATAACATAAGAGGTTTTACTCTAGACTTTGTTAAGCATACATTTATTTCCTTCGCGATTCTGGCTTTAACAATTTTACTATTTTCAAGTATTACTTATTTTATTTCGGATAGCATTCCAGATTGGAGTTTATTTCTTAAATTTCCCATGATCTTCGCTTCAGCTCATTACTTTAGCCTTCCATTGCCACTTTTTAATGCTTGGAATCTTATTTTTTTAGTATATTTATATGGAATCTATATTGGATTTCATTCTATCTTATCTGGAAAAAAAGATGCAATAGACAGAATTGTTTTTTTTGTTGCTATTTTTGGGGTGGGAATTTCTTACTATTACCTGAACAGATCGCATGACTCTAATCTCTTAATAACTTTATATCCATCACTCATCTTACTTGCAATTTTTTTGAGCAAACTTCTAGATAAAAATAATAGGGTTCATTTATTTCAGATTAAAAATTTATCAATTGTGATGATGATATCTTTTATCTTTGTGCTTACTTTGTTCCAAACAATTCAACCTTTCAAGATAATCAATATATTAAGTAGCAGAATTTCAGATATTATAAATATTAAACTATCCAATAAAATCATTTCCGATGGGATTGCATTAGTCAACTTTAATGCTCAGCCTAATGATCAGGTTGCTATAATCTCAGAATTCGATGGTATTATCCACCTCGAAACAAAAACTTCTGCACCATTCACCTCTCCAGGGACTGATTTGCACCAGACTCATGCTGCTTGGAATACATTTAAAAATTCATTAACTAACAACAGGTTACACAAAGTTTTTATATCTGGCGATGTATACAAGTCTGGTAAGACTCCTGATTTAAGATACGTCGAAATTATGAAAATATTTGGGGAGCATTATTATCTTGATGATTGGGTTGGTGATTGGAGGATGTTTATATCTAAGAAATACAAACCAGTTACCTTATCTAATATAAATGCTTCAGCATCATATTCGAAATTTTGTCCCAATAATTCGCTAGGTTGTAACAATATTGTCAAGAATTTTAATTCAATTGAGAATTTTCCTAAAAATACTAAATTTATAAAGATAGACTTTAATTTGTCAGCACCAATTACTGTTCAAAGCATTATGCTACATGTAATTATGAACAAACATATAATTATGAAAAATCATAAATTTATTGAAAAAAGATACGCCGGAACATCTACTACATTACCTATTCAAGGGCTTAATAATATTGGAATTCTTAATAATGAATATAAAAAATTTATTAATAATGATGAAAGGTCGAATCAATTAGGCTATAAAGTTAATCAAAAATTTTCTATTTTAGTCCCAGAAAATAACTATATGGACATTTGTACTGTATTTAAAGTTGAATTAACTTACAACAATAATAATAAAATTAATGTACGGGTACCATGCAAAACTATTGGCAAACAAGAATAAGACTTTTTCGACAACATAAGAGCATTTAAAGGATTTTAGAGGGGGAAGGGTTAATAAATTGACTGTCAGCAGCCATTTGCCGACTTAATTGTCTGGGGGTAGACTTGTCTTGTAACAAAAAATAGTAATAAGGAGCGATCATGAGTATAAAAAAATTTCTAGCAGTGGCTCTTTGGGCTGTAATTGGCCTTGCAATTAATACGCAATTTGACCCAACCACAGTAATTGGGAGCGTGATGGGGAGTGCTTTTATCTTTATATGGATCGGTGCACTAGTTATTGGAATTTTTGCTTGGATTAAGTTGAATAAAAAATAAATATTTGGGAGATGATAATGACTATAACCACAAACCTCGATGACCATAAAGCAATAACTAATTTACTTACAACCCATTACCTAAAAGGTGCAATTTCAGGCAAAGGATCTGAAATGAAGCCTTCATTTCATGATGATGCTACATGGTATGGTTATGTAGGTACCGATTTGATTGCAGGTCCAATCCAAACTTTATATGATTGGCATGATGGCAATGGGGCGGCTACAGATTTAGTTTATAACATTTCAAAAATAGATATCGTAGGTACGGTAGCAAGTGTCAGAATTGAGCTCAATAACTGGAAGGGTGCTCGTTTTACTGATTTCCTTAATA
>CAJQTF010000008.1 GCA_905618945.1 uncultured Methylophilaceae bacterium | reverse complement strand
GGAATTGTCGCTGCATATATTTTAGCAATTAGTCGCGCCGTTGGTGAGACTATGATTGTAGCAATTGCTGCTGGACAACAACCAAATTTTACATTCAATCCGGTTGAAAGTGCTGCAACTATTACATCCTATATAGTATCTGTTGCCTTGGGAGATTTAGAGCATGGTGGTATTGGTTATCAAAGTATTTTTGCTGCTGGATTAACTTTATTAATAATGACTTTATTAATTAATATTTTAGGTCATGCAGTACGTAAAAAATATGCGGAGCGTTATTAAATAAATGACTATTCAAAACAAACCAGCTGCCAATAAAAATTTAAATTCGATCCGAAAGACGATTGCTAACCATAAACGATACGATTTTATTTTTGCTAGTTTAGGTACTCTTGTAATTGCATCACTAACTATTACACTTTTAATTTTATTTCTTGATTTGGTAATTGATGGCTACCCAAGGTTTAATTTAGATTTTTTCTCTAATTTTCCATCTAGGCGTGCAGCACGTGCAGGAATATTATCAGCCTGGATTGGGTCTTCATTAGTGCTTTTAGTTACATTTATTGTTGCAGTACCATTAGGGATTACATCAGGGGTTTATCTTGAAGAATATGCCAAGAAAAACTGGTTTTCTGACCTAATAGAAATTAATGTTTCTAATTTAGCTGGCGTTCCCTCAATTATTTATGGCTTACTAGCTTTGGGATTATTTGTTTACAGTTTTGGATTAGGCCAAAGTATTTTAACTGCAGGTCTTACCTTAGCTCTTCTTATGCTTCCTATCGTTATTGTTTCAACAAGAGAAGCTATTAGAGCAATACCTGTTCATATTCGCGAAGCTGCTTATGCTGTTGGTGCAACAAAATGGCAGGTTTGTCATAACCATGTAATTCCATATTCTTATGGAGGTATTTTAACAGGTGTAATTATTGGCATGGCCAGAGCAATTGGTGAAACTGCACCAATCATAACGATTGGGGCTCTTACATTTATTGCATTTTTACCTCCAAGCCCTATTGGTTTAGAGCCTCCATTTTTAAACTTTGAATGGTTGGACTCTGGCTTTACAGTGCTACCTATTCAAATGTTCAATTGGATTTCAAGACCACAACATGCATTTCATGTTAATGCTGCAGCTACTGGGGCAGTGATTATAATGCTTACCCTTTTAATGAATGGTTTTGCAATTAAGCTGAGATATAATATTAGGAAAAAAATTAAATGGTAAAAAAAATTACTACAAATAAAATAAGTCATGATGAAATAATTAAGGCTGAATCTAAAAATCTTAATTTCTTTTATGCTGATGGAACACAAGCGTTAAACAATGTTAGCTTGCCTGTTTACGAAAATAAAATTACTGCCCTCATTGGTCCTTCTGGATGTGGTAAATCAACCTTTCTAAGATGTTTTAATAGAATGCATGATCTTTACCCTGGGAATCGATATGATGGTCAAATTATTTTACAGCCAGATAATACCAACATACTATCAGACGGAGTTGATCCAATAGAGGTACGTATGAGAATTAGTATGGTATTTCAAAAACCCAACCCCTTCCCAAAATCAATCTATGAAAATGTAGCTTATGGCCTTAGGGTTAGGGGTGAGTCTAATAAACGTTCATTAGATGAAAAAGTTGAAGAAGCATTGAAAGGTGCATCGTTATGGAATGAGGTAAAAGATCGCTTACAAGATCTTGCTTTTAACCTTTCAGGCGGACAACAACAAAGATTATGTATAGCAAGAGCTTTGGCAACAGAGCCTGAGATTATGTTGTTTGATGAACCAACCTCAGCACTAGATCCAATTGCTACAATGAACATAGAAGAGTTAATGTCAGAATTAAAACAAAAGCTATCGATATTAATTGTGACTCATAACATGCAGCAAGCTGCTAGAATTTCTGACTATACTGCTTATATGTATCTCGGAAAATTAGTTGAGTTCGATGCAACTAATCAGATTTTTACAAACCCATCTAAAAAAGAAACAGAAGATTACATAACCGGTAAGTTTGGATAAAAAAATTAAGTCTTAATTTTTTCAATTAAAAAATTTGCGGCTTTAATTGCTTTTTGTTTATCAGGCCCCTCTGTCATAACTCTTATTAATGCCTGAGTACCTGACTTCCTAATTAGAATACGCCCTTTATTCTGCATTATTAGTTTTGCATCTGTAATGGCTCGCTCCATCACTGAAGAAGTTAAGTCTACTTTTTTAGTTAGTGGTAAATTAATCAAAACTTGTGGGTACATTGGAATTGATTTTAAAGCTTCCTCTATAGATTGCTTAGCTTCAAGAATTGAATTTAAGACTTGTAAAGCAGAAATAATTCCATCACCAGTTGAGTGCTTATTAGTTATTAGAATATGTCCAGAATTCTCACCTCCCAACATCCAATCTTTCTGATAAAGTAATTCTGAGACATAACGGTCGCCAACATTGGAGCGCAAAAAAGGTATATTCATTTTTTTACACTGCTCCTCAAATGCTAAATTTGTCATTAAAGTTCCTACAACCCCGCCTTTTAATATATTTTTTTTATAATAATTCTGAACTATTAGAAACAATAATTGATCACCATCAATAAGATTACCATTTGAATCTGACATAATTACGCGATCACCATCTCCATCAAATGCTATTCCTAAATCAGCATTATTACTTAAAACACTTTTTTGTAGTAACTCAGGATGAACCGATCCTGCATCATGATTGATATTTAATCCATCTGGTTTATTATTAATTATGACGACCTCTGCACCAAGGCCAGAAAAAACTTTTGGGGCAACTTGATAAGTTGCGCCATGAGCACAATCTAAAACAATCTTTAATGAATTTATATTAAAACTATGATCAACAGTACTTTTACAAAAACTTACATACAAATCAATTGCATTATCAATTCGCCTTGCTTTGCCTAATATATTTGAAGGGTTACGATTAATTTCTTTATCTAATAAGGCCTCAATTTCTAATTCCACCTCATCAGAAAGTTTAAGTCCTAAATTAGAAAAAAACTTAATGCCATTATCTTCAAATGAATTATGAGAAGCTGTAATTACAACTCCAATTTGAGCGCCTAATGATTTAGTTAAAAATGCAATTGCTGGAGTTGGAATAGGTCCAGTCAAAAGTACATCAACTCCAGCAGAGGAGAAGCCTGACTCAAGAGCAGATTCAAGCATATAGCCTGATATTCTAGTATCTTTACCAATAACAACTGCTGGCCTTTTTTCCTTATTCCAGGATTTCGTAAGAACGATGCCAGCCGCATAGCCAAGCTTAATAAAAAACTCAGGGGTTATTGGGTGGTCGCCAGTTTTACCTCTTATTCCATCCGTACCAAAATATTTTCTTGTCATTTATATTTAATAATCTTTTAGTTGTAATATTTTAAGTGCATTTTTTGTTTCTATAACGTCATGAACTCTAACTATCTTTGCCCCTCTCAAAACACTAAGTGCGGCCATAATTGCACTTGTCTGAATAATATCATTTTCTTCATCACCAATGATATTTCTTACCATTGATTTTCTTGAAACTCCTACAAGTAATGGTATCGATGAAATTCTTAATTCACCTAAAGATTGAAATAATTTTAAATTATTTTCATGGGTTTTTCCAAATCCAAAACCAGGATCTATCACTAACCTTGATTGATTTATACCTGCAGCGCCACAGGCATAAATTCTTTCTTGAAGGAATTGACTTACCTCATTCATTATATTTTTATATGAAGGTTTATTCTGCATATCCTTTGGGGTCCCTTTCATATGCATTAAACATAACATCACATCTGAATTAGCAACAATATCTAAAGCTCCAGGCTTCCTTAATGCATAGATATCATTAATCATCTCAACTCCTAAATCAATACTTAATTCCATTATTTCTGGCTTGTATGTATCAATTGAAATTGGAATATTAAAATTTTTCTTTATAGCTTTTACTACAGGTTCAATTCTTTTTCTTTCTTCGCTAACGGGAACTATTTTTGCTCCAGGTCTTGTTGATTCTGCTCCGATATCGATTATATCTGCTCCATTAGTAACCATCATATCGACATGCTGAAGTGCTGTATTAGGAGTAATGAATTTTCCACCATCTGAAAATGAATCAGGGGTAACATTAAGTACACCCATAATAAGAGATTCTTTATTTTTTTGAAGGAGTTTTTTTATTGAATTCATCGCAAAAATAGGGGGTTTTGCAACCCCCTATTTTACTTGTTCTTTGCTGTTGGTTGCGTTGCTAAACTATCAGGTCCAATAGTTGGGCCTTTCTTATCTTTTGGAGGCTTCACTGAAGCTCGAGATGGTTTAGGTGATCTAACTTTTTTACCCGCCATTACATCGGCAATCTGATCGCTATCAATTGTCTCATACTCAAGAAGAGCTTTAGCCATTGACTCAATTTTTCTTTTATTTTTTTCAATTAATTTACGAGCAATTTTATATTGCTGATCTAAGATTGACTTTATTTCTGTATCGACTTTCAGTTGAGTCGCCTCAGAAATAGATTTAGTGTTTAAGAAAGAATCTTGGTTGTCATCTACATACACCATAGTTCCTAGTTTGTCTGACATACCATACTTAGTTACCATCTCTCTTGCCAATTTTGTTGCACGCTCAAAATCATTTGCTGCCCCAGTCGACATTTGCTTCATAAAAACCTCTTCCGCAATCCGGCCTCCAAAAAGAATAGATATTTCTTCTAGCATTTTCTCTTTAAAGTTACTAAAGCTATCGAATTCTGGTAACTGCCAAGTAAGCCCAAGAGCCCAACCTCTTGGCATTATTGTTACCTTATGAACTGGGTCAGCATTTGGAAGTAGCTGAGCAACAACAGCATGCCCTGATTCGTGGTATGCAGTGTTCTTTCTCTCTTCTTCGCGCATGATAAGTGATTTTCTTTCTGGACCCATGAATATTTTATCTTTTGCTTCTTCAAAATCTTCCATATCTACAGTGCGCTTGTTAGACCTTGCAGCAAATAAAGCTGATTCATTAACTAAATTTGCTAAATCAGCACCAGAAAACCCTGGAGTACCTCGAGCAATAATATCTGCCTTTACATCTGGGTCAGCTGGAATTTTTCTCATATGGACAAGTAAAATTTCTTCTCTACCTTTGATATCAGGAAGTGAAACCATAATTTGTCTATCAAAACGGCCTGGTCTTAATAAGGCTTTATCAAGCACGTCAGCTCTGTTAGTTGCAGCTATAACAATTACTCCTGAATTAGGTTCAAAACCATCTAATTCTACAAGTAGTTGATTCAATGTTTGTTCGCGCTCATCGTTTCCGCCACCAGTTCCTGAGCCCCTACTCCTTCCAACCGCATCTATTTCATCAATAAAAATAATACATGGGGAGCTTTTTTTAGCTTGCTCAAACATATCTCTAACCCTTGCTGCACCAACACCAACAAACATCTCAACAAAGTCCGAACCAGATATAGTGAAAAATGGAACATTTGCTTCTCCTGCAACAGCTCTTGCAAGAAGAGTTTTACCAGTACCTGGAGGCCCCACCATTAAAACACCCCGAGGAATTCGGCCGCCTAATTTATGAAATTTTGTTGGATCTTTTAAAAAATCAACTAATTCATGTACCTCTTCTTTAGCTTCATCACATCCCGCAACGTCTTTAAACGTGGTTTTATTAGTAGATTTATCAAGTTGCCTTGCTTTGCTTTTACCGAAAGAGAAGGGTCCACCACCACCTTTATTTCCACCCTGCATCTGGCGCATAAAGAATATCCATACGCCAACCAATAAAATCATCGGGAACCATGAAATGAATATACTCATTAATAGTGATTGTTGTTTTGCTGGTTTTGCGTCTACAACTACATTATATTTAAGCAAATCTGACACTAAATACGGATCAGTAGGGGCGTATGTTGAAAACTTTTTCCCGTCAGCAGTTATTCCAGTAAGGTTAGGCCCGTCAATTTCTACTTTAGAAATACTTCCCGTTTTAACTTGTGCCATAAACTCAGAATAAACCAATTTATTTTCAAATCGAGGAGAGCCAGAAAATTGATTAAAAATAGTCATCATAAATAGGCCAATTACAAGCCATATTGCTATACTTTTAAAGTTGTTATTCACATTGTTACCTTTATTAGTTAATCGTTACATTCTTTATTCTAAACTAGAATATCTTTAAAAACTTATGTATTTAATTTTCCATAGCCTAATACAAATATTTCTGAACTTCTACTCCTTGAAGAGCTAGGCTTTATCCTTATTACCTTTTTAAAGAAAGGCTTCATAGAATTAACAAAGCTATCAAAATCAGCACCTATAAATGACTTGACCAATAAATGCCCATTCAGTTTCAACCAATTACAAGAAAAATCTAAAGCAAGCTCATTTAGATAGATAGCTGCTGATTGATCTACCACCTTTACTCCAGTTATATTGGGTGCCATATCTGAAATTACAAGGTCTACTACCGAATTTTTTAATTTATTCTCTACTTCAATCAGGATCTTATTATCTCTAAAATCTCCCTGAATGAACTCTACTTTTTTAATGGGCTGCATTTCTAATAGATCTAATGCAATAACATTTCCCTTGAAACCGATTCTTTTTGCTGCAACCTGCGACCAACTTCCTGGAGCTGACCCTAAATCAAGAACAGTCATATTTTCTTTAAAAAGATTATATTTTTCATCAATTTCAATTAATTTATAAGCTGCGCGCGAACGGTACCCATCCTTCTGAGCTTGCCTAACAAAAGAATCAGAAACATGCTCAGCCATCCAGCTTTTACTAGTTCTTGTTCTTTTCATCTGATATGATTCACATCCTAATAAATTAAAAAAATAAAAATGCTAAATTCAAAACAAATTTCTTACTTAAAAGGTCTATCCCACTCAATTAATGCTGTTGTTCAAGTTGGTAACAAAGGTCTTTCTGAGGCAGTTATTAAGGAAATTGAAGGCAACCTAAAAGCCCATGAGTTAATTAAGATTCAAGTTCAAGTTAACGATAAATTGAAAAGACAAGAATTTTTAAATTTAATATGTAAAAAACTTAGTGCGATTTCAATTAATCATATAGGCAAACAGTTGGTTATTTTTAGGGCTAATAAAGATTCAAAAATTAAAATTCCCTAGAATCTAACGTATTTTTAGAATCAAAAAAATACCTAAAAAGCATTCAATTAGGAATGCAGTGTTTGCTATTCCATGCCACGTAGAGTATCTGCTAACAAATACACTTTCAATAATCTCCTTTGAAATAGAGTTCTCTCTAAAATTCTCAAGAATAGGGTTAATTCCAAAATAACTAATTAGAGTTAAACCTAGCATTAATATTAGTAACCAAAAAGTGATAGACCTAATAAAAGATAAATTTTCTTTTCTAAAACCATATATTAAAAGAAAGCCTGAAGAAAATATTCCAAATAAATTCATAAAAACAAACATGTCATTAGCAATTGCGCCAGCTATATAGGAACTTGGTACTTTATTAAATAAAATTGTTGTCACCATAAGCATTGACCATAAGCCCCCAACCCAAAGTGAGGAAATAATTATAGATAACTTATGTAGGAAGGCATTCATGTCTTAAATATAAGATATTTTCATAATTTCATAATTTTTTAAACCACCAGGCGACTCAAAATCAATCTCGTCACCTTCCTCTTTTCCAATCATTGCCTTCGCTAACGGAGAATTTATTGATATTTTTTTCTCCTTAATATCAGCTTCATCATCACCAACAATTTGATAGGTAAATTTAGTTTCCTCATCTAAATCTTCGATTTCCACAGTTGAGCCAAAAACACATTTTCCACCTGCATTTAATGAAGTGGGATCAATTATTATTGCTTGTGAAAGTATTGCTTCAATTTGGGCAAGTCGTCCTTCAATAAATCCCTGACGCTCCTTTGCCGCATCGTATTCTGCATTCTCAGATAAATCTCCTTGAGCCCGAGCTTCTGCTATAGCTTGAACAATGTTTGGCCTATCAATACTTTTTAATTGTTTTAATTCTGCCTTAAGTAACTCTGAGCCATTTCGAGTAATTGGGATTTGATTCATTACTTGTTCCTATGTAAATAATCACCTTGATTTTTAGTGATGATAATTATTGAGTTTATTTTAAGACTATATTTTATGCAAGCTTTGTAATGCAGTTACGCTAAGTTCATTTGAATAATTCATTGCTTTACAAGCTGCCCGAGCGCCAAATAAGGTTGTGTAGTATGTAACTTTATTTTGCAATGCATTTCTTCTAATTGCATATGAGTCAGCAATAGCTTTTTTATCTTCGGTAACATTAACAATAAAATCAATTTCATCATTTTTGATCATATCTACAATATGTGGCCTACCTTCGGCAACTTTATTTACGGAAATTACATCCATCTTATTTTGTTTTAGTATTTCTGCAGTGCCTTTAGTTGCTACTAGCTTAAAACCAAGGTTATTAAGAGATTTTGCGATATCAATAACATTTTTATGGTCTTCTTTTCGAACGCTAATAAAAGCCTTACCGCTTTTTGGAAGTGATGTTGAGGCGCCAAGCTGTGACTTAATATATGCTTCTACAAATGTTTTACCGACCCCCATAACTTCACCTGTAGATTTCATTTCTGGTCCCAAGATAGTATCAACACCCGGGAATTTGATAAATGGAAAAACAGCTTCTTTTACAGAGAAAAATTTAGGTTCAATTTCTTTTGTAAAATTAAGAGATTTAAGTGTCTTACCAGCCATAATTTTCGCAGCAATTTTAGCTAATGGTATACCTATCGCTTTTGAGACAAATGGTACGGTCCTTGAGGCCCTTGGATTAACCTCCAAAACATATATTTCTTCATGCTGAATTGCAAATTGAACATTCATTAAACCAATTACATTTAATGCTTTTGCCATCAGCTTTGTTTGAGTGATTAATTTTTTTTGAATTTTTTTTGACAAACTATAAGGTGGTAGTGAGCATGCCGAATCTCCTGAATGGACTCCTGCTTGCTCAATATGCTCCATAATTCCAGCGACCACTACCACTTTACCATCGGAAATTGCATCAATATCTATTTCAATAGCATCATTTAAAAATCTATCTAATAAAACAGGTGATTCATTTGATACCTTAACCGCCTCCCTCATGTAACGCTCTAAATCATTTTTCTCATGAACTATTTCCATAGCCCTACCCCCTAAAACATAGCTAGGTCTTACAACTAAAGGGTAGCCAATTTCTTCAGCTAGCTTAATTGCTTGAGTCGGGTTTCTAGCAGTTCGATTAGGTGGCTGTTTTAGTTTTAAATCTTCTATAATTTTCTGAAAGCGCTCACGATCTTCAGCTGCATCAATATCATCAGGAAGTGTACCTATTATTGGAGCTCCTTCTTGAGCTAATTCTTTTGCAAGTTTAAGTGGTGTTTGTCCGCCATATTGAACAATAACGCCCCATGGATTCTCTGTTCTAATAACTTCCAGAACGTCTTCCATAGTGACTGGCTCAAAATATAACCTATCAGATGTATCATAGTCAGTTGATACTGTTTCTGGATTGCAATTGATCATAATGGTTTCATAACCAGAATCTCTTAACGCAAGAGATGCATGAACACAGCAGTAATCAAACTCAATCCCTTGACCAATCCTATTTGGGCCTCCACCAATAATAATAATTTTTTTATTTTTGGAGGGGTTAGCTTCAGAAACCTGCTCATAAGTTGAATAAAGATATGCTGTACTTGTTTCAAACTCGGCAGCACAAGTATCTACTCTTTTATAAACTGGATGAATTTTATGTTTATAGCGCAACGACCTAATGTCTCTAGCTTGCTTGCCAATAAGATTAGCAATCCGACTATCGGAGAACCCTTTTCTTTTTATATCAAAGAGTATTTCCGAGCTAAATGACTTTATAGTCATTTTCTTTATTTTTTCTTCTATCTCAATTAAATCTTTTATTTGGTAAAGAAACCATGGATCTATCTTTGAATGCTGAAATATTTCTGCAATGGATAAGCCTAACCTAAAGGCATCTCCTAAAAACCACAATCGATTTGGGCCTGGCTCCCTTAACTCTTTAATAATTTCATTTTTATCTAATGATTGCTCGGTCAATCCATCCACATCAATCTCAAGACCTCTTAATGCTTTTTGGAAAGATTCTTGGAATGTTCTTCCAATAGCCATAACCTCGCCCACAGATTTCATTTGAGTCGTTAGTCTACAATCTGCTTGTGGAAATTTTTCAAAGGCAAATCTTGGAACTTTGGTTACAACATAATCAATTGATGGTTCAAATGATGCAGGTGTAAGGCCTCCAGTTATATCGTTACTTAGTTCATCAAGTGTGAAGCCAATTGCTAATTTGGCTGCAATTTTAGCAATTGGAAAGCCTGTAGCTTTTGATGCTAAAGCTGATGACCTTGATACTCTTGGGTTCATCTCTATAACCACCATACGGCCATCATCGGGATTAATTGCAAATTGAACATTTGAGCCTCCTGTTTCAACTCCGACCTCCCTTAAAACATTAATCGATGCGGTTCTCATTAGCTGGTATTCTTTATCAGTTAATGTTTGGGCAGGTGCAACTGTTATCGAATCTCCAGTATGGACCCCCATTGGATCTAAATTTTCAATTGAGCAAATAATAATGCAATTATCTTTTGCATCTCTTACAACCTCCATTTCAAACTCTTTCCAACCTAAAAGTGATTCCTCAATCAATAACTCATTCGTAGGAGAAGCATCTAATCCTCTCTTACAGATATCTAAAAATTCTTCTTGATTGTAAGCGATTCCACCACCACTTCCCCCCATAGTAAAAGAAGGGCGAATAATCGCAGGGTAGCCAATGCTTGCTTGAACCTGGACCGCCTCTTCTAAGCTGTGGGCTATTAATGAGCGGGCTGATGCAAGCCCAATTTTATTCATTGCTTCTTTAAATTTCTGCCTATCTTCAGCTTTATCTATTGCTTCTTTTGAAGCGCCAATTAGCTCAACATTATATTTTTTCAATATTCCATGCTTATCTAAATCTAAAGCGCAATTAAGTGCAGTTTGTCCGCCCATTGTTGGTAAAAGAGCATCTGGCTTTTCTTTTGCTATTATTTTGCTTACGATTTCCCATTGAATTGGTTCAATATAAGTTTTATGGGCAATATCAGGATCTGTCATAATTGTTGCTGGATTTGAATTTACTAAAATAACTCGATAGCCCTCTTCCATTAATGCCTTACATGCTTGCGCACCGGAATAATCAAACTCGCATGCCTGGCCAATAATGATTGGACCTGCGCCAATAATAAGAATTGATTTTATGTCAGTCCGTTTGGCCACTTATCTATTTCCTTTAATCATCATTTTAATAAATTGGTCAAATAGATAATCCATTTCTGAAGGTCCTGGGCTAGCTTCAGGATGCCCCTGAAAGCCAAATGCTGGCAAATCAACACGACTAATTCCCTGAAGAGTTTTATCGAATAAGGAAATATGGGTGGCCTTCAGAGCTTTAGGGAGGGAAGATTGCTCAACGGTAAAGCCATGATTTTGACTTGTAATAAACACTCTCCCTGTTTTAATATCTTGAACAGGATGGTTAGCACCATGATGTCCAAATTTCATTTTTGATGTTTTTGCACCACTTGCTAAAGCTAATAATTGATGCCCTAAACAAATACCAAACAGCGGCAATTTCTTTTCCATAATAATTTTAATGTTGTTAATAGCATAATCGCATGGCTCAGGATCACCAGGCCCATTTGATAAAAATACGCCATCAGGCTTTAATGCTAGAACCTCTTTTGCTGATAATTTTGCTGGGACTACAGTTACTTTACATCCCCTTGAAGTTAGCATTCTTAAAATATTTCTTTTCATTCCAAAGTCATAAGCAACCACATGATATTTAAACTTCGGAATTTTTTGATACCCAAGCCCTAATGCCCACTCACCTTCTTTGGCTATGTATTTTTTTGAGGTTGTAACAGCGCTAGCTAAATCCATACCAGCAATTCCTTTAAAGGATTTTGCTTTTTTAATAGCCTCTTTCTCATTAATAGCTCCAGTCATAATGCAACCAGATTGAGCTCCATTCGCTCGCAAATGTTGAGTTAAAGCTCTAGTATCAATTCCTGATATACCTACTATTTTTTGCTCTTTAAGATATTCTGATAAAGACATTACGGCTCTGAAGTTAGAATAGGCAATAGGTAGGTCACGAATAATTAAGCCTTTTACACATACTTTATTTGATTCTAAATCCTCAAGGTTGATACCTGTGTTTCCAATATGGGGATAAGTAAAAGTAATAATTTGCTCTGTATAGGATGGGTCGGTAAGTATTTCTTGATAACCAGTCATTGAGGTATTAAAAACTACTTCACCAACAACAGATCCCTTAATACCAATTGAAGTCCCTCGAAACTTTGTTCCGTCTGCAAGCACTAATATGGCCGGCAATTTAGACGACAAGAAATATCTCCAATGTAAAATAATCTTTTAGATAAAGCAAACGGGTGGTTTTAGGTCCGCCCGTTGTTAGAATTATAAGTCATTCATCACTTTACTTCAATTTAAAATATGAAAATATTCGTTATTTTTTTAAATTTAAAACATCCATCATGTCAAAAAGACCTACTGACTGATTTTTTAGAAATTCAACCGCCTTAATTGCCCCTAATGCAAAGGTAGTCCTACTTCCTGCTTTATGTGTTAACTCAATTCGCTCGCCATCCCCAGCATATAAAACAGTATGATCGCCAACAATATCACCGCCCCTGATAGTTGAAAAACCAATTTCATTTTTTTTGCGTTTATTCATTTTCCCTTCTCGATGAAAAACACCATTCTCTTGGAGGCTTAACTTTGCGGTTTTTGCAATTGCTTCTCCTAACCTTAGAGCCGTACCTGAAGGTGCGTCAATTTTTTCATTATGATGTGATTCAATGATCTCCATGTCATAATCTTTATAGAGAACTCTTGTAGCCGCTTCCACCAATGAAACTAGTAAATTAACACCTACACTCATGTTGGGAGCAAAACAGATTGGAATGTCTTTTGATGCCAAAGAAATTTTCTGTTTTTCTTCGTCTGAAAAACCAGTGGTTCCAAGTACATATTTAGTATTATTTTTAATACACACTTCTAAATAGTCCATTGATGCCTCAGGCCTTGTAAAATCTATTACGTAATCCCCTTTTTTAATAATCGACTCAAAATCATCATTAATTATAACGTCAGTTTTAATACCAAATAATGTACCAGCATCCATACCCAAGATGGGGCAAGATGATTGATCAATGGCTCCAGTCAATAATAAATCAGGGTTATTTGAGATTTCATTAATCAAAGCTTGTCCCATCTTTCCAGAGGCGCCTACAACAATTATTTTTAAAGGGTTTTCCATATTTTAAAATCCTATTTTTTCTAATAAAAGATCAAAATAACCAGCATCATCTTTTTTCGGCAGAGAATCGATAATGTCTTGTTTGATCGCCTCGTTTATTGATTCAGAAGTGTCTACAGGTAATTGAGGTTCTTTATCTACTAACAATTCTGTATCTCCAATTAATGGACTTAATCTCTCTGGCTTTGAAGATTCTACTTCTTCATCAGAGAGTTTTGGTTCATTGCCATCTCTTTTCTCATCTTGAACCTCCACTGATGATTCGTCAAAGCCTTCTTCACCAACTACTGTGTTATTTTTTTGTAACTCTTTATCCAATTGAGCATTATCTTTTTTCGGCATAACCTCACCAGTTATATTTTTCAATTTCTCATCTACAAAATTTAAAATGACATGTCTTTGCTCAATCAAAATTTCATCCACTCTCATTATGTATAAATAATCCCATCTTTCCGAATGGAAAGTATCTTGAATCAATGGAGTTCCAAGAATAAAGCGAACTTGGGATTTTGTCATCCCAGGCTTAAGTGTCATCAACATTTCGGAGGTTATCTCATTCCCTTGTTGAATATCAATCTTATATATTTTAGGCAAATAACTAGTTCCTCTGTCAATTGACGAGCAAGATATCAAATTTAATAATAAGAAAATCAAAAAAAAATTACGAAGATATGTCTTTATTTGCATAGGCTCATAATATAACATGATAGAAATTATGTTAATTTAATTTTGGAGTTATGTGATTATGAAAGAGCATCATGATCTAAAAAAAACAGGCCTTAAGGCAACCCTTCCAAGGATAAAAGTACTTGCTATTTTCGAGAATAATAGAGATAAGCATTTATCTGCTGAAGACATCTTTAAAATAATGCTAAAAACAGATGAGGAGGTTGGGTTAGCAACTATTTATAGAGTTTTAACACAATTTGAACAATCTGGTATATTAATCCGGCATCACTTTGAAAGTGATAAGGCTGTATTTGAGCTTAATGAGAAAGATCATCATGATCATATTGTGTGTCTTCAATGTGGATTTATTAAGGAATTTTGTGATGATGAAATTGAAAAGAGACAAAATATGATTGCCGAAAAAAATGGATTTACTATTATTGAGCATGCCTTGTATATTTATGCTGATTGCAATAATAAGTCCTGCAGTTGTAAATTAGGTGGGTTAGAAAATATTAGTAAATGTCATGGGTCAGCTAAGTAATTCTTTGGCATGCTCAATAGTCGTATTTGTTATCTTAACCCCACCTAACATTCTAGCAAGCTCATTAACCCGCCCACTCTCATCAAGCAAGTTTATTTGACTTACAGTTTCACCATTAATTTGCTCTTTTGAAACTTTAAAGTGATTTAAAGATTGCGCAGCAACTTGAGGTAAGTGCGTAATAGCAAAAATCTGATGTTGAGCATCATCAGCTAAATCCTTTAATAATTTTCCTACTACTTCAGCAACCCCGCCACCAATACCTACATCAACCTCATCAAAAATCATAACAGGGACATTAGCTTTTTTAATCGAAGCTACTCTTATTGCCAAACTAATTCTAGACAATTCGCCCCCTGATGCTACTTTTTGTATAGGCCTAGGTTCTGCATTCAAATAAGTTGAAATTAAAAATTCAACTTGTTCATTTCCATTAGCACTAGGCTCAATTGATTTTAAATTAACTTCGAATTTTCCATGCGTAAAAGATAAATCCTTGAGCTTATCAGTAATAATATTATTAAGTTCCAAGGCTGATTCTTTGCGTTTTTGCGATAATTTAGAAGCTGCCTCATCATAACAATGCCTTGCTTCATTTAATACTTCACTAATTCCTTTCTCGTCTATCAACTTAACCAATAAATCATAGCGAACTTGCCAATCATTACTTAAAGAATCAAGCTCTTCAGGTTTTACACGATATTTTCGACAAAATTCATATGTATCCTGAATTTTAGATTCAACCTCATTCTTTAGCTCTTCGTTCATATCTAAAGCATGTAAATAATGATTTAATTCACGAATAAGCTCACTTGATTCCAAGGACATGGTGTCAATAATTTTCAATTGATTTTCAAGTCGATTATCTAAATTAGCTAAATTTGATAGGGTTGTCTGTAACTGATTAATTTGATTAAACACAGAGGAATCATCATTATCCATCATAGAAATACATGTCTGAATACCTTTAATTAATTCTGAGCTATTTGAAAGCATTTTATGATTGGCTTGTATGTCTTGCCACTTAGAAAAAGAAAAATCTAAGGCTTTAAACTGTTTATTTTTCACTTCAAGATCACCTAATTCTTCAATATAGGAGTCTTTATTTTTCTTAAAATTCTCATTTTCTATAGATAACTTTCGCCAATTCTCATACAGCTCTTTTATTTCTACTACACCTTCATTTAAATCTGAAAAATTATCTAAAATCTCTCTTTGTGTAGAGTTTTTTAACAATGAATGATGTGAGTTTTGACTATAAATATCAATAAGTAATTCTCCTATTGATTTTAACTGGTTAATAGTTGCCGGTATGCCATTGATAAAACCTTTCGATTTGCCATCTTGGTATATAACCCTCCGCAAAAGAAGGCTATCCTCATCAGATTCGAGTTCGCTATGTTTCAACCAATCTTGGGCATACTTATTACCTTTAATATTAAAAGTAGCTGAGATATCTGATTTGTCAGTGTTATGTCTAACCACGCCAGTCTCACTTCTTTGGCCAAGAGCTAATGAAAGTGCTCCAATAAGGATAGACTTACCGGCGCCAGTCTCACCAGTTAAAGCAGAGAATCCACTTGTAAAATTTAGCTCTAAGTGGTTAACAATAACAAAATTTTTAATTGAAAGATTTTCAAGCATTTGTAAATCCTAACCCCAATTCAATTTATTTCTAAGCATCTCAAAATAACAATAATCTTGCGGATGAAGTATTGAAATATATTGTTTAGCCTTTTTAATAATTATTGTATCTTTCTTATCTAAGGGTATTTGAATTTGCCCATCAATACTAGCGCAGGCTTCATCCATATTAACTATTTTAATTAATATTCCACTATCTCCACTAACAGCAATAGGTCGGTTACTTAGTGTATGAGGGCTAATCGGCACAATAGTAATAGCATCTAAATTTGGATGAATGATTGGCCCGCCAGCAGAAAGTGCATAAGCTGTTGTTCCAGTTGGTGTACTAACAATTAACCCATCAGATCTTTGGGTATGAACGAATCTTCCATCAATAATTACTTCCAATTCAATAAGCCTTAAACCACTTCTGATAACTATGTCATTTAGTGCAAAAGACTCATAGATTTTTTTATCATTTCTTACAATTGTTGTTTCAATTAACATTCTATTATCTTGAATATAAAAACCATCTAAAATATTATCAATACTTGAAAACATACTGTTTATATTTAAATCAGTTAAAAAACCAAACCGGCCTTGATTGATTCCTATCAAAGGAATCCCAGTATCTATTAATGCTCTTGCAACTCCAAGCATTGTTCCATCGCCACCAACAACAATTGCTATATCAACTTGCTTACCAATCTCATTAAGTGGGAGAGATTTAAATTTGTTTAATTTAATTTGTTTTTGTGTTTTTTCTTCAATAACTAAATCAATATTTTTTTGACTTAAATGAGTTATCAGTTGGATGAGCTGATCATGAATATCTTTAGTCTCCTCTGAAGAAGGATATTTTCCGATGATCGCAATTTTTTTAAATTTAATTACCATTATTTTTTTAAACTAGCTTTGTTAAGATTGAAACAGTAAAATATATAATATGTGTATTTTAATGCATTAACGAAATTAATTAACGAATTAATTATAAATTCATGGATTTAGATAAAAGAGCTCAAACTCTCTTAAAAACCTTAATAAGTCATCATATTAGTGATGGGCAACCTGTTGGGTCAAAAACGCTAGCAACTGCATCAAGTTTAGATCTAAGTCCGGCGTCAATAAGAAATATTATGAAAGACCTTGAAGATGCTGGTTTTATTACAAGCCCTCATACATCTGCAGGTCGTATTCCAACACAAAAAGGATATAGATTCTTTGTTGATAGCTTGGTAACAATCAAATCATTGAATGCATTAGAAATATCAACACTCAAAGATCAATTAATTGTTTCTGATAGTAAGCATTTAATAAACTCTGTAGCAGATACATTATCTCATTTAACAAAATTTGCAGGGGTTGTATTAATACCTCGAGCTAGCAAAGTTTCTTTCAAGCACATTGAATTCCTTGAATTATCTAAAAACAGAATTTTAGTAATCATTGTTACGGATGATGGTGGTGTTCAAAATAGAGTGTTATACACAGAAAATGATTACACCAAACAGAGCCTTTTAGAGGCTTCGAACTTTTTTAACCAACACTATTCGGGATTTGGTATTGAGCAAGTCAAAAGTAAGTTAGTGAGTGAGTTAAAAACAATGAAGGCTGAAATGGTAACACTTATGAATGCTGCGATTGATACTTCAGGCGATGTTGATCAAAATGATAATTTAGTTATGTCAGGACAAAAAAACCTACTAGAAACATCAGAACTTTCTCAAAATGTTTCTAGCGTAAGAAAAATTGTTGAGATTTTTGAAAAAAAATCAGCCTTACTTCAGCTACTAGAAAAAAGTCATCGGGCTGATGGTATACAAATTTTTATTGGGGAAGAATCGGGCTATCAGGCACTTGATGAATGCAGCGTTATAACAGCACCGTACGAAGCTGATGGAGAAATTCTTGGAATGCTTGGCGTTATTGGTCCAACAAGGATGGCATATGAAAGAGTTATTCCTATTGTCGATATCACTGCTAAACTGTTGAGCAAATCAATTAAGTAGTAAATTTATATGAGTTATTATAATCAAGAACCTATCTACAAACATGGAGATCCGCCTAAAATAGGAATCATTCTTGCAAACTTAGGCACCCCAGAGGAGCCAAAAACTGCTGCAGTAAGAAAATATCTTGGCCAATTTCTTATGGACAGAAGAGTTGTAGAAATTCCAAGATTTATTTGGTGTTGGATTTTACATTTTATTATATTAGTTTTTAGGCCAGCATCTTCAGCAAAAAAATACGCGCAAATATGGACATCTAAAGGCTCTCCTCTTTTAGTAAATGCTAAAGCCCAATCTAAACTACTAAAGAAATACTTAGATAAAAATTACAGGCAGCCCATAGAGGTGTCTTTAGGTATGAGTTATGGTCAACCATCAATGCAAAAAGCCTTTAATGAGCTAAGAGAGAAGAACTGCACAAAGATACTACTATTCCCACTTTATCCACAATATGCAGCCTCATCTTCAGCATCCGCAATGGATAGTTTATGGAGATTATTATTAAAGACGAGGAATGTTCCAGAAATTAGAACAATTCGTCATTACCATGATCACCCAGCATACATAAACGCATTAAAAGTATCGGTGTTAAATTATTGGAAAAAAAATGGTAAGCCTTCAAAATTAATAATGAGCTTTCATGGTATACCCAAAAAATCTCTATACCAAGGGGACCCATATCATTGTGAATGCCACAAAACTGGGCGCTTATTAGCAGAAGCTTTAAATTTAAAGGATGCCGAATATCAAATCTGTTTTCAGTCTAGATTTGGTAAAGCTGAATGGTTAAAACCATACTTTGCAGAAGTAATTGCCGATCTTGGTAAACAGAAAAAAAATAATATACATGTTATATGTCCAGGGTTTTCGAGTGACTGCCTTGAAACACTTGAAGAAATAAATATGGAAGGAAAATCTATATTTATCAATAATGGAGGTAAAAATTACAAGTACATACCTGCATTAAATAGTGATCCTCATTGGATTGAAGCAATGGGTATCATTTCAAGTTCAAATCTGCAGGGATGGCTCGATCTTAAATGGTCACTGGTAAAAGAACAAAAGTCATCTAACTTAACAAAAAAACAAGCTGAAAAATTTAAATAAGAAAAGCCTATGATAGTTCTTACTGGTGGTGCAGGAATGATTGGAAGTATTATTGCTTGGCACCTAAATACAATTCTCAATGAAAATAATTTTGTTATCTTTGATGACCTAACATCCCAAGATCAAGAAAGAAATATTGCCAAAAGAAAATTTATTGATTTTATTGATAAAAATGATCTTCCAAAATTTTTTAGGAATAACAAAAATATTACTGCTGTAATACATATGGGTGCTATTAGCGCTACTACGGAAACAAATTTTAATAAATTATTAATTTCAAATATCCGTTATAGCCAAATGTTATGGAGCTGGTGTTCAGTAAACAAAGTACCGTTCATTTATGCGAGCTCGGCTGCCACTTACGGTAACGGAGAAAATGGTTACGATGACAATGAGAATTTATTATCAAAATTAACCCCTTTGAATGCTTACGGATATTCAAAACATTTTTTTGATCAATGGGTTTATTCTCAGATTAATTCAAATCAACCTTCACCACCTCAATGGTGTGGCTTAAAATTCTTTAATGTATATGGTCCAAATGAGTACCATAAAAATAGAATGGCTAGTGTTGTTTTCCACGCATTTCAACAATTCCAAAAAGAAAAAGAAATAAGATTATTTAAGAGTGAGAATCCAGATTATAAGGATGGAATGCAATTAAGAGACTTTATTTATGTGAAAGATGCAGTTGAATATGTTATATATTTTTTAAAAAATAATCATATTTCAGGGCTATTTAATTGTGGGACAGGGGTTGCGCAATCTTTTAATGATTTAGCTAAGGCTGTAATTATGAACACAAAAGGTGACGAATCTAATATTAAATATATAAATATGCCAGATGATTTAAAAGGTAAATATCAATACTATACTGAAGCTAATCTTGATAAAATAAAAGCTGAAGGTTTAAACTTTAAATTTAAAAACTTAAAAGAAGGCGTAAATGATTACATGGAAAATTATCTTCTTACTTCAGATAGGTATGCTTAATTTTGAAAAATAATATTATCGATATTGTTAGTAATAGATTCAATTCTAAAGATAAATGGGGTTTAGTCATTGGCGATATTATGCTTGACCATTATATTATTGGCGATGTTAAAAGATTATCGCCTGAAGCTCCCGTACCCATTGTGAATGTAGACGATAATGTTTACAAAATTGGAGGTGCAGGCAATGTTGCCCTTAATCTTTCAGGCTTAGGAATTAATACATTTATAGTTGGTGAAATCGGCAATGATTATAGTGGAGAAGTCCTAAAAAGTTTATTTAAAGAAAATGGTATATCTACCAAAAACCTAATAAAGAAAAAAGGGCCGACTACTACAAAAACTAGAATTATGGGTGGGCAACAGCAAATGGTTAGGCTTGATTATGAAGAATTATCATCAGGGCCAAGCGAAATTGAATTAAAAAAAATTCTAAAACTTATATCAAATGGTCCGAGTGCAATAATTATTTCCGACTATGAGAAAGGTTTTCTTTCGAATACAGCTTTAAAAAAAATTATTCAAGCAGCAAACAAAAAAAATATTCCTTTGCTTGTTGACCCAAAAGGTAAAGACCTAGCAAAGTATCAAGGTGCAACCGCGATTACTCCTAATAAAAAAGAAGCTTATTTATTAGCAAATTTAACTGATAAAGACGAAAAATTGCTAGAAGCATCGCTTAAAAAAATAACCAAAAAATATAATTTTGATTATATTGCTATGACTCAAGGTGAGCTTGGAATAAAATATATAACAAGCAATAAGATTGAAGAATTTCCTACAAGAGCCTCTGAGCAGGTATTTGATGTCTCTGGAGCTGGTGATACTGTAATTGCAACCTTAACAGCTGGCATAATTGCAAATTTAGCTCTTAAGGATAGTTTTGAGCTAGCAAATCTAGCCGCAGGGATTGTTGTTAGGCAGATTGGTACTATGCCAATTGAGAGAAATGAATTATTAATTGAGCTTCACTCGCTAACAAGTATTAACACTATTAAAAAAGTTACCGGTAGCAAGGATGATTTAATAAATGAAATTGAGATCTTAAGAAAAAATAACGCATATCAAAATACTCAAGAAAAACTTATTGTGGGTTTTACTAACGGATGTTTTGATATTCTCCATGCTGGTCATGTAACTTATTTAGCAAAAGCCAAAGAGCAAGTTGATCTTTTAATTGTGGCCCTTAATAGTGATAGCTCGGTTCGAAAAATTAAAGGTTCTAATAGGCCCATTATTGGTGAAGCAGATAGGGCCTTAGTACTCTGTTCTCTTAAATCAGTTGATAGCGTTATTTTATTTGATGAGGCTACTCCAATAAATTTAATTAAATCAATTAAACCTAATGTGTTATTTAAAGGAAATGATTACACAATGAAAAATGTAGTGGGTGCAAATGACATGAAAAAATGGGGTGGAAAAGTAATTCTAATACCTGTTGTAAAAGGGAAAAGTACAACTAAAATTATAAAAAAAATAAGCTAAACTAGGTCTTCAATTTTCTCAATGTAAGTTAACTTATTTTCATCACATATTTTTTTCCAATCTTTAAGGTCTGTCCAGCCATAAACAAAAATAAAATCTAAGTTATATTTTTGAGCTGTCTGAATATCATACAAAGAGTCTCCAAGGAATAATACGGGTAAGAAATTTTTTTGCTTTAGTTTGCTCTCTACAATTTCATATTTTGAAGCTGGGCTCCCGTAAATACCCCCATCAAAATAAGAAGCAATTTTTTTTTCCTTAAAAAGGAATCTTAATTCGTTTTGATCGCCACCCGAAGCTACCATCCATGTAGATTTTTGAGTTTGAATTTTAAGCCTCCCTATCCCACTTGCAACCTCGCAGTCTTTTAGTAGGTTAATCACCTCTTCATTTAGGTTATTAACCAAAGTTCTCATAGAGGAAGCTGTAACCTCTTCATGCATAATTTCCTTGAGAAAATGTTTAAATTTTATATGGCGAGAAATTCCAGTAAGCTCAACATGATGAGCAACAAGCTCGTCAGCTTGAATTTTACTTGCCCCATAAGTTATTGCGGTATTCCTGTAAGCTTCTATTTTTTGAAAATTCGAATTTAATATCACACCATCACAATCAAAAATAATTGTTTGATATTTACTTAAATCCATGGGTAAGAAATTAGATCGAGCAAGCTTGCTTGGCAAGCTTTGTAATCGCCGACCAATTTTTCTCTTCGATTAATTTTTTTGGAGTAAGCCAAGTACCTCCGCATACTGGCACATTAGGTAATGCTAAAAAATCTGGTGCTGATTCAATAGTTATTCCACCTGTGGGGCAAAACTTAACATCAGAAAATGGCCCGGAAAACCCTTTTAATAAATTAATACCGCCTACAGCAACAGCAGGGAATAGTTTTAAAAAAGAAAAGCCATCATTATTTGCATTCATAACCTCACTACCAGTTGAAACTCCAGGCAGGAGAGGAAGCTCTATCTCTTTGCATATCAAACCCATTTCATTTGTATAGCCTGGACTTACAGCAAACTGACTACCCGCAAGTTTTGCATTTGTTGCATCAGATTTTGTCCTCAAAGTCCCTGCTCCGACAATTGCATCAGGAACTTTGTTAGCAATCATCTCAATAGCTTTTAAAGCACATTTTGTTCTCAACGTAATTTCTAATACTTTCACTCCCCCAGCCAACAATGCTTCAGCCATTGGTACCGCATCTTCAATATTTTCTATTACAATTACTGGAATTACAGGGCTATATTTTGCTAATTCGATAGTTTTCATATTGTTCTCTTAAAATTTAATTAAATCCAGGTTATTGCTCCCTCTTCTGCAGATAAAACGTTTTTCCTCATACTGCCAAAAAGTTCCCTACCAATTCCATGGCCATTATTTATTTTCTGTTCCTTACTCATTTCTTCTGGCTTTCTTTTATCCCATTCAGCATCATCAACAAGAACATTTAATGATCCTACAACAGCATTAAGTCTAAGAATATCGCCTTCCCTTATTTTTGCAATAGAGCCGCCAGCGGCTGCTTCTGGGCTCATGTGGATAGCCGCAGGAATTTTACCTGAGGCTCCGCTCATTCTTCCATCAGTTACAATTGCTACTGTAAATCCCTTGTTTTGAATTACAGATAATGGTGGGGTAAGCTTATGGAGTTCTGGCATACCATTTGCTTTTGGTCCTTGGAAGCGAATTACTGCGATAAAATTTTGATCCAACTTCTCATCGTCAAAAGCTAATAATAATTCTTCCTGACTATTAAATATTAAAGCAGGTGCTTCGATGATGTGCTTGTCTTCAGGCACAGCAGAAATTTTAATTACAGATCGCCCAATATTTCCTTTTAACAACCTCAGGCCACCGGACTCATTAAATGGATTATCAATTCCTCTAACAACAGATTCGTCCCCACTACTTTTTGGAAGGTCTTTCCATGAAAGTTTTCCATTGGTTAAGCTTGGTTGTTTAGCATATTCTGCTATACCTCCAAAGCTTGAGGTGATGACATCTGGGTACATGCAGCCACCCTGTATCAACTCTCTGATAACAAAAGCGGGGCCTCCAGCTTTTTGAAATTCATTAACATCGGCTTTTCCATTTGGATATACACTTGCTAAAAGTGGTACGGACTTAGCTAGATCATGAAAGTCAGTCCAATCAATTATTATTCCTGCAGCTCGGGCAATAGCAACCCAATGGATAAGGTGATTAGTTGAGCCACCAGTTGCAAGAAGAGCTGCCATGGCATTGATGATAACCTTCTCATCGACTAATTCACCAACAGAAACTGTTTCTTTATTTTTAATATTCTCAATAAGTAACTTGACTGCCTCAACAGTAAGTAGCTTTCGAATATCGTCATAAGGATGGACAAATGCAGCACCAGGCACATGCAAGCCCATTGCTTCCATAAGCATCTGATTGCTATTAGCGGTTCCATAAAAAGTACAAGTACCTTCGCCATGGTAGGCAGCAGATTCTGAATCTAATAGCTCATCTCTACCTATCTTTCCTTGAGCGTACTCCTCTCTAACTTTTGACTTAGATGTATTATCAATACCCGTGGACATTGGTCCAGCGGGTATAAAAATAGTAGGCAGATGTCCAAAATGTAAAGCTCCGATTAACAAACCAGGAACAATCTTGTCACAAATACCAAGCATCACCGCACCATCAAAGACATCATGAGATAATCCAATTGCAGCACCCATAGCAATATTATCTCTTGAGAAAAGGCTTAATTCCATCCCGGGCTCACCTTGCGTAACTCCATCACACATTGCAGGAACTCCGCCAGCAACTTGTGCGGTTGCTCCAAAATTAGCTGCTGCTTGCCTTATTATTTGAGGGTAACTTTCATATGGCTTATGTGCAGACAGCATGTCATTGTAGGCTGTAACAATAGCTAGATTTGGTGCTCTTTCTGCAACTATCTTAAATTTATCATCCTTAGGAAGTGCTGCAATTGCGTGGGCCACGTTAGCACAACCCAAACGGTCGCTCCCTCTATCTCTTCTTTTCATTAAAGAAACTCTTTCAAGGTAGGCAGTTCTGGTTGGCCTGCTCTTTTCTTTAATACGTTCTGTAATTTCAATAATTGATTGTTTCATAGTCTCATAGTTTTTTTTGGTATAACCATCCATTATCAATGAAATGATGTAAATAAGTCAAATGTGACATTAATTGAATAAATTTATAAAAATAGCCTTGAAATTATTCTAACAGTCTCCATATTTATTTTAACTTTAACATTAATATTTATAACAACTATGACAGATAAAATAACACCGAAGAAAACTAAAAAACCAGCTAAACCAAAAAATCTAGAAAAAGATTTAGTTGAAAAAATTGCGGCGCTTGAAGCTCAAGTACTATATGCAAAAGCTGAATCAGAAAATAATAGAAAAAGAGCCTTAGAAGAGGCAGAAAAAACTAGAAAATATGCAATAGAAAATTTTAGTCAGGAAATACTACTTGTTAAAGACAGTCTTGATGCAGCATTGGTCATTAAAAATGCAACATTAGAAAGTTACAAAGACGGTGTTGATTTAACTGTAAAACAACTAGCCACTGTATTTGATAAATTTAATATTGAAGAATTAAATCCTAAAGGTGATACGTTTAATCCCAACTTTCACCAAGCAATGACCATGATTGATTCAGATGAAGAACCAAATAAAATTCTTTCTGTTTTTCAAAAGGGTTATAAGTTAAATGGGAGAGTTTTAAGACCAGCATTAGTATCGGTTTCAAAGGAAAAAGAAAAAAAAGCTTGAAATTTATCTAAGCATCCCTATTTAATATAATAGAGAATTTAATTTACTTAAGGAAATAAGAAGATGGCAAAGACTATTGGAATTGATCTAGGAACAACAAACTCATGTGTTTCTGTTATGGAAAATGGTAAACCAAAGGTAATCGAGAATGCTGAGGGAACCAGAACAACACCTTCAATTGTTGCTTACCAAGAAGATGGCGAATCACTTGTTGGCGCTCCTGCCAAAAGACAAGCTGTTACAAACCCTGAAAATACTGTTTATGCAGTTAAGCGTTTAATTGGTAGAAAGTTTGACGAAGATGAGGTTCAGAAAGATATAGGCTTGATGCCATATAAAATTTCAAAAGCAGATAGCGGAGATGCTTGGGTTGAAATAAAAGGTGAAAAAATGGCACCTCCACAAATTTCTGCTGAGATTTTGAGAAAAATGAAGAAAACAGCAGAAGATTATTTAGGTGAAGAAGTTACAGATGCAGTTATTACAGTGCCAGCATATTTTAACGATAGCCAGAGACAAGCTACAAAAGATGCCGGCAGGATTGCTGGATTAGAAGTTAAAAGAATTATTAATGAGCCAACTGCAGCAGCATTAGCTTTTGGTTTGGATAAAAAAGAAGGTGATCGAAAAATTGCAGTTTATGATTTAGGGGGTGGTACCTTTGATGTATCTATTATTGAGATATCAAGTGTAGATGGTGAACATCAATTTGAGGTTTTATCAACAAATGGGGATACCTTTTTAGGTGGTGAAGATTTTGATAACAGAATCATTGATTTCCTTGCAGAAGAATTCAAGAAAGAAAATGGTGTTGATATAAGTAAAGATGTACTTGTTAAACAAAGACTAAAAGAAGCTGCAGAGAAAGCTAAGATTGAGCTCTCAAGTAGTACTCAGACTGAAGTTAATTTACCTTACTTAACTGCTGATGCATCTGGTCCAAAACATTTAGTTGTTAAGTTAACCAGAGCAAAACTTGAGTCACTAGTTGAGGATCTTATAGAAAGAACTATTGCCCCATGTAAAACAGCTATAAAAGATTCGGGAGCATCGAATGAAATTGCTGACGTAATACTTGTCGGCGGGCAAACCAGAATGCCTAAAGTTCAAGAAAAAGTACAAGAGATATTTGGGGTTGAGCCAAGAAAAGATGTTAACCCTGATGAAGCAGTTGCAGTTGGTGCAGCAGTTCAAGGTGGTGTTCTTCAAGGCGATGTAAAGGATGTATTACTATTAGATGTTACTCCTCTAAGTCTAGGAATTGAAACAATGGGTGGTGTTATGACAAAATTAATTAAAAAAAATACCACTATTCCAACAAAAGAATCTCAAACATTTTCAACTGCCGAAGATAATCAAAGTGCGGTAACAATTAATGTATTTCAAGGTGAAAGAGAGATGGCTGCAGGAAATAAAAGCCTGGGTCAATTTAATTTAAATGAAATACCAGCAGCAGCAAGAGGAACCCCTCAAATAGAGGTTACATTTGATCTTGATGCAAATGGCATCTTACATGTCAATGCTAAAGATAAAGCTACTGGCAAGGAAAATAAAATCGTTATTAAGTCAAGTGGTGGGCTTAGTGAAGAAGAGATTAAGAAAATGGAAGATGATGCTGAGCTTCATGCTGAAGAAGATAAAAAATTGAGAGAGTTGGTTGATGTAAAAAATCTTTCTGAAGGTATGATTCATTCAATTAAAAAAACAATGACTGATCATCCTGATAAAGTAGAAAAAGATGAAAAAGAGAAAATCGAGAAAGCTATTAGTGACCTTGAAGAGTCTTTAAAATCTGATAATAAAGATGATATTGAAGCTAAGAATAAAATACTAGCTGAAGCATCTCAAAAGCTTGGTGAAAAAATACATGCGGACCAGCAAGCTAGTGAAGCACAGCCAAAAAAAGGCGGTAAAAATAAGGAGAAGACAGTTGATGCCGAAGTTGTTGATGCTGAATTCGAAGAAGTTAAGAAAGACGATAAGAAAGACGATAAGAAAAAATAAATAATTTTATAAATAATTATATATAGTGGGGGTAATAAAAATTACCCCCACTCCCAATTCCCTATGGCCGATAAAAAAGATTACTACGATACTCTAGGATTAAATCAACAAGCTTCTGATGTTGATATCAAAAAAGCTTATAAAAAACTTGCAATGAAACATCATCCAGATCGGAATAATGGCAACCCAGAATCCACTGAAACCTTTAAAGAAGTTAAAAAAGCATACGATATTTTATCTGATCCCCAAAAAAAATCTTTGTATGATCAATATGGTCACGCTGGAGTAGATCAAGCTGCGGGTGGAGGACCTGGTGCAGGTGATTTCGGTGATGCTTTCGGTGATATATTCGGTGATATATTCAATGGTGGAAGGTCAAATGGAAGATCTAATGTTTATCGAGGGGCTGATCTTAGATTTAATATGGAGATATCACTTGAACAAGCAGCTAAAGGGACAGAAAATCAAATAAAAATACCGGTAATGGTCTCATGTGAACCATGCAATGGATCAGGGGCAAAAAAAGGCTCTAAACCAATTGAATGTGGAACTTGTCATGGCCAAGGCCAAGTTAGAATGCAGCAAGGTTTCTTTTCAGTTCAACAAGAATGTCCACATTGTAATGGGGCAGGTACTACTATTAAAGATCCTTGTTCTGATTGCCGCGGCTCAGGCCACGTAAAAGAAACTAAGACATTATCAGTGAAAATACCCGTTGGAGTTGATGATAGCGACCGTATTAGATTATCTGGTGAAGGAGAGGCTGGAACAAATGGAGGCCCTACTGGAGATCTCTATGTGGTTATTAGTGTAAAAGAACATAAAATTTTTGAGCGTGATGGAGCAAATTTACATTGTGAAATGCCTATTAGCTTTTCAACTGCTGCCCTCGGTGGAGAATTAGAGATTCCTACGCTTGATGGAAATGCTAAAATTAAAATTCCAGCCGAAACACAAACAGGTGCTGCATTTAGGTTAAAAGGTAAAGGTATTAAACCAGTCCGGGAGAGTCAAGTTGGAGACCTCCACTGTCACGTTATAGTTGAAACACCAGTCAAATTAACTGAAGAACAAAAGAATATTTTAGAAGAATTAGAACGAATGAATCAAGCTGATAGTGACAAACATAGTCCCAGATCCAAAACTTGGCTTGATACAGTTAAAGATTTTTTTGAATAATTAAAACGTACCTTCTTGAATTAACTCAATTTTATAACCATTAGGATCTTCAACAAATGCCAAAAGGAGCTTTGTTCCCATCATAGGACCTGCCTCTCTAACAACATTACCACCTTTATTCTTAATTTCTTCGCAAGTTTTATAAACATCTTCGACTTCAATTGCAATATGCCCAAAAGCCCCACCATGATCATATTTGCTTGTATCCCAATTATGAGTTAACTCAATTACAGTTTCAGACATTTCATCGCCATACCCGATAAAAGCGAGAGAGAATTTTCCTTCAGGGTAGTCTTTTTGACGTAAAACCTTCATACCAAAAATATTTTGATAAAAATCAATGGACTCTTTTAAATCATTAACTCTAATCATGGTATGTAGTATTCTCATTTTTTAAATCTTTTTATAAATTTATCTATTCTTTGCCATAAAAAATCCATATCATCTTGAGTAAGATTATATGAAAGATATCCAGGATTAGGTGTGAAATGATGAACATTATATTTCATAAAGACTTTACTTTAATTTTGTTTAAAAAATTAGCGACTTCTTGTGATACAAATTTTGAATAATCGCCATTTAGATTAATCACCTCGCGAACTAAAGAAGAAGTAACTGACTTGAAAGGATCTGATGCAATAAAAAATATACTTTCTGATGCATTATTCATAGTGTTATTCATTTGAGCAATTTGTGACTCATAATTAAAATCAGTAGAATTTCTTACGCCCCTTATAATTACATCAATGTTGTTAGCATTTGCAAAATCAACAGTTAAGCCCTCATAAGAACCAAAAGTTACATTAGGATATCGGCTTGTAATTATTTCAACTAATTTCAATCTATCTTGTAAAGCAAACATTGTGGGTTTAGAAGAATTCATAGCAACTGCAACTAATAAATTATCAGAAATTTTAGCTGCTCTGTTAATAATTTCTTCATGCCCTAATGTCAGAGGATCAAAAGTGCCTGGATATATTGCATTCATAAAATCTAAATTTTTAATTGTAATAAATAAAAGTATACATTCCCTGCCTTAGAATTCTTTAAAATTTTAAATTCATTGCTAGAAAATTGTGCATTCATTTCAAGGTATATGATGCCTTTGGGCTTTAAGTGACTTTTAATTTTAGATAAAAGAATATGCATATCAACACTTGCGAATGGGGGATCGAAGAAAATAATATCAAAAAGCTCATTATTATTTTTTAAAAATATTTCTGCTGTCGAATTTACTATCAAAGCATTCTTAGCATTTAAGTTATTCTTATTATCTATAAGGCCTGAAATAGTTAAAGTATTATTGTCAACCAATATGCATGATTGAGCATTTCGAGATAATGATTCAAAGCCTAAAATACCACTTCCAGAAAACAAATCGAGGCAATTTTTTTCTGACAAATCTTGGCCCAACCAATTAAATAAAGTTTCTCTTACTCTACTTAAAGTTGGTCTTAAACCATCAGCGCCATGAAAAAAAATATTCTTTCTTTTCCATGAGCCTCCAATAATTTTAACTGAACTTTTTTTACTACTCACCACCAACAATAACTGTAGAAAATTTACTCATATCAACACGCCTTTGAAAAGCAGATTTAATTTCTTCCGCTGATATTTTATCAATTTTATCTGTAAATGTATCAAGGTAATCTAATGGGTATTTATAAAATGCCATCATACTGACATATTCTAAAATACTTTTGTTACTATCTAGTTTTAATGGGAAACCACCAATCATAAAATCTTTTGCTCTTTTTAATTCCTGTGACTTCGGACCATTTTTAATAAATTCAGCTACTGTTTTATCAATTAATTTTTTTGCTTGACCTACTTGATTCTTTTTAGTTTGGACTCCTATTTGAAAAGGACCTTTTTCAATGTAAGGCATGAAGTAACTGTAGACACTATATGCTAAACCTCTATCTTCTCTTATAACTTGAGTTAGTCTTGACACAAATCCACCACCCCCCAGTATATAATTACCTAGATATAGAGCTAAAAAATCCGGATCCCCTCTTTTAATTATCGGTGCCCCATAATATAAATGAGCTTGTTTAGCAGGGTGACTTATTCTAATATCTTGTCCCTTCACTTCCTTTACCAAAGGAATTGGCGATGCTATTTTATTTTGAGTAAATCCTGAACTAATCTTATTACCAAGCTCTTCGGCCTCTTTTCTTGAAATATCACCAACTATTACAATTGATAATTCATTTGAAAAATAATTATTTATATAAAAATTATTTAAATCTTTTTTACTAATTTTTCGTATTGTTTCAACTTCACCAGAGCTTGATAAACCATAAGGATGTTCGCCATATAAAGCCTTATTAAAAGCTTTTGAAGCTATTGATCCAGGCATTGTCTCTGATTGACTTATGCTTGCAATATATCGTTTCTTTTCTCGCTCTAAAATATTTTTATCAAAATTTGGCTTATGGAGAACCAACGTCAACAAATCTATAGCCTCACTTCTTTTCTCAGTTAAAGTTCGCACACTAAATCCGCTTTTATCTTGATCAAACGAACTATTTAATTGGGCACCTAAGTCTATAAATTGATTAGCTAAATCTTCCTCATTTATCCCTCCTGAACCTAAAACTATCATATGATTGGTAAGCGATGCTAATCCACTTTTCTGTTTAGTATCTTTAACGCTTCCAGCCCTAAAATCAACATTGATATCTACAATTGGTAAATCATGATTTTCAATAAAATATATTCGTGCTTCATTGTTTGATTCCCAATGTTGAATATTCAAATTAGCAGATGCCAAATTTGAAAAGAATATTAATATTGCAATAAGAATAGTTTTAATGGGCATGAGGTCTTCCTTCTGGGTTTTTATTTTTATCTAGAGGTTGAGGATCTAAAGTAACTACTGTTAAAGCATCATCATGAAAATATTTTTTAATAACTTCTTGGATATCTCTAGATGTAACTTTCTTTATATTTGGAATATAGTCATCAACTATTTTATGGGAATAACCCATAGTTTCTAATTGACCAACTTGCATAACTGCTCCGAATACAGAGTCTTTTTGATAAACTTCACCAGCAATAACGCTTGTTATTACTCTATTTAATTCGGTATCCGTTACTCCATTATTAACAATATTGTTTAATTCTAGTTTTAGATATTTTTCTAAATCAACTACCGATACTTTTTCACTAGGTGTTGCATACATTTCAAATGTACTTTGCCCACCTCTAGACAACATACTGTAGCCCGCACCAACACTTATTGCTTTTGATGTCTTTCTAACTAAATTTTGATTAAGTCTGGACGAACTAGTGCCTGATAAAATTCCAACCAAAACCTCAAGCGCAAAAGCTTCTTTATTATTTTTTATCCCATCTTTGCCTAGGGTGGGTGCAGGATAGCCCATTTGGATGTAAGGAAGTTTTCCTGGTGCCTTTACAATTGCTCTTCTCGAGCCATCTTGTTTTGGTTCAAATTGTGGCTTTCTCTCAGCTATTTGATATGCAGGAATTTTTCCAAAATACTTTTTTGCCTGCGCAAAAACTTTTTTTGTATCAACATCTCCGCCAACAACTAAAATTGCATTACTAGGGCTGTACCACATTTTGTACCATTCTATAGCGTCTTTATAAGTCATATTCTCGAGGTCGTTCATCCAGCCAACTATTGGTTTTCCATAGGGATGTGCTCTAAATATCAAAGAGTTGAATAACTCGTTAACTTGAGCCTTTGGTTTATCATCAGTTCGCCAGCGACGCTCTTCCATTACAACCTTAATTTCTTTATTAAATTCTTCCTCTGTTATAACTAAATTTTGCATTCTATCCGCTTCCATTTTCATGGATATTGGTAATTTTGACTTTTCTAATCGTTGAAAATAAGCAGTGTAGTCTGCACCGGTAAACGCATTCTCTCTTCCACCTGCAGCAGCTACAATTTCTGAATATTCTCCAGGCTTTGTTGTCTTCGTGCCCTTAAACATCATATGTTCTAGCACATGAGCAACTCCGGTCTTCCCATTCACTTCGTCAAGGCTGCCTGCTCTGTACCACACCATTGAAACTACTACTGGAGCACGATGATCCTCTTTTACTAAAATTCTCATCCCATTTTTTAGGGTTATTTCTTTCACCTCTACATCTGCTTGCGCCAATATAGGTATAAAACAAAAAATAAATACTATCTTTAAGAAATTCACATGTAATCCTTTTAATTAATACTTGTATAATAATGTTTAACTGACCAAAATCATAAAAATAAGTTCTAATTTAACAAAAAAAAATAATGTTTGAATTTCTAAAAAAATTAGTTTCGAATCCCAAAGCTACCAAGAAAAAGGTTAAGCCTGCTGCTACCCCAAAGAAACCTAAGTTAAAAGCTACCAAGAAAAAGGTTAAGCCTGCTGCTACCCCAAAGAAACCAAAAAAAGAAAAAAAAGGTTTTTTTTCTTTTACAGAAAAAATTAAAAAAGGATTAACAAAAACAAGAGAAAATTTAAGTACTCAACTTACTGATCTATTCAAGAATAAAAAAATTGATGAAGTCTTTTTTGAAGAGCTTGAAACAATCCTTCTTACTGCGGATGTTGGAATCAAAGCAACTGAAATATTAATTCAACAAGTCAAGTTAAAAGTCAAAGAAGAGAATGTTCAAGATGAGTCAAAATTAAAAGCTATTCTAAAAAACTGTCTTGCTGAAATTTTAATTCCAATCGAGTCTTCTCTTAAAATTAATAATAACTCGCCATTTGTTATCATGGTTGTTGGTGTTAATGGAACAGGAAAAACAACAACAATTGGCAAACTTACTAAGTTTTTTCAAAACAAGGGTAAAACAGTTTTAATTGCAGCTGGCGACACCTTCAGAGCTGCTGCAACAGAGCAGCTTTCTATTTGGGGTGAAAGAAATAATGTTGCTGTAATTTCTCATGAAACAGCTGACCCAAGCTCAGTTATTTTTGATGCTGTAAATTCAGCTAAGGCAAAAAATATTGATATTGTTATTGCTGATACTGCTGGTAGACTTCCTACACAAAAACATTTAATTGATGAAATTACAAAAATTAAAAGAGTTATTACCAAGTGTCATGCTAAAGCTCCGCAAGAAATACTATTAGTTTTAGATGCAAATACTGGTCAAAATGCAATAACTCAACTCAAAACTTTCAATGAGGCTTTGGGTATTACAGGTCTTGTAATGACGAAACTTGATGGGACAGCCAAAGGTGGTGTTTTGGCAGCCATAGCAAAAGAGTCTCCTACCCCAGTAAGGTTTATTGGGGTAGGAGAGGGAATAGATGACCTTAAAGAATTTAAAGCAAAGGAATATGCAGAGGCAATGTTTGAATGATAAATTTTGAAAAAGTCTTTAAGCGATATCCTGGAAATATGGATGCCTTAAAAAATATAAGTCTAGAAATTTTACCTGCTGAGCTTGTTTTCGTAACGGGTCCTTCAGGGGCAGGAAAATCGACTTTACTTAAATTAATTTCTTCAGTTGAAAAACCTACTTCTGGAACTATAATTTTTGAAAATATGAATTTATCGCAACTTGAAGCTAGAGACGTACCCTATCTGAGAAGAAAGTTTGGGATGATTTTTCAGGATAATAAATTACTTTATGATAGAAACTG
>CAJQTF010000007.1 GCA_905618945.1 uncultured Methylophilaceae bacterium | reverse complement strand
ATCTTTATCAGTAATAATTAAAGGTAATAAATCTGGGTCTGGGAAATATCTATAATCATTGGCTTCTTCTTTTGACCTCATTGATTTTGTCTCACCTGATTCTGGATTAAATAAAATAGTTGCCTGTTCTATTTTCCCTCCGTCTTCAAGTCTTTCAATTTGCCAATTTACTTCATAATCGACTGCTTGCTTAATAAAACGAAAAGAGTTTAAATTTTTAATTTCTCTTCTTGTTCCAAGCTCAGAGCTTCCCTTCTTTTTTACTGATACATTTACATCACAACGAAAACTTCCCTCCTGCATATTGCCATCACATATGCCTATCCACTGAACTAAATTGTGAAGTTTTTTTGCATAAGTAACTGCTTCTTCAGCCGAACTCAAATCTGGTTCAGTTACAATTTCAAGCAAAGGAGTGCCTGCACGATTTAAATCAATACCGGACTTGCCTTCAATTATGCCGTGGGTAGACTTACCCGCATCTTCTTCTAAATGAGCTCTCAATATTCTTATATCTTTTGAATCACCGCCAATATCAATTGATAATTTTCCCCTACCTACTATTGGTAATTCAAATTGACTAATTTGGTATCCTTTTGGCAAATCTGGATAAAAATAATTCTTTCTAGCAAATATAGATCTTGAAGCAATTTCTGCATCTATTGCCAAACCAAATCGAATTGCATTACTAACTGATTCCTTATTTAGAACTGGAAGCACTCCTGGATAAGCCATACTTACCAAACAAGCTTGAGAATTTGGCTCACTGCCATACTTTGTAGACGCCCCTGAAAACTGTTTTGTATTTGTTCTCAACTGAACATGTGTTTCAATTCCAATTACAATATCCCAATCCATTAATCTATCCCTTTAGGGCTATGCAAGTGCCAATCTGTATTCTGTTGATAAATATGAGCTACATTAAGAATCTTAGATTCTTCGAAATGATTTCCTATTAACTGAAGGCCAACAGGAAGATTGTTTACAAATCCCGCTGGAATACTCATAGCTGGTAATCCAGCAAGATTTGTTGAAATTGTAAAAATATCTTGCAAATACATTGCAAGCGGATCTTCTTGCTTTTCTCCAGATTTAAATGCTACGGAAGGAGCTGAAGGGCCCATAATCACATCACATTTCTCATAAGCCACTTTAAAATCATTGGAAATCAATCGTCTTATTTTCTGAGCTTTAAGATAGTAAGCATCAAAATAACCAGCACTTAAAACATAGGTGCCAATTAATATTCTTCTTTTTACCTCATCCCCAAAGCCTTCCTGTCGAGTCTTGAAATACATATCCATTAAATCATCGTATTCTTTAGTCCTATAACCATAGCGAACTCCATCATATCTAGATAAATTACTTGATGCTTCTGCTGGCGCAATAACATAGTAAGCAGGGATTGCTAAATAATTATTTGGTAGAGAAATATCAACAATTTTTGCTCCTAACTTTTCATACTGTTTTAATGCCGCTTCAATCAATTTTTGAACGTCTGAATCTAGCCCGTCTTCAAAAAATTCTTTTGGGATTCCAATTCTAAGGCCTTTAATTTCTTTATCAAGAGAGTTTGAATAATTTTCTTTTTTTCTATTAAGGCTTGTAGAGTCTTTTTCATCATGGCCTGTCATAACATCTAACATCAATGCACAATCTTCAGCACTAATTGCCATGGGACCAGCTTGATCCAGGCTAGACGCAAAAGCAATCATCCCATAACGAGATACAAGGCCATAAGTAGGTTTAAGTCCAGTAAACCCGCAAAGTGATGCTGGTTGCCTGATAGACCCTCCGGTATCAGTTCCGGTAGCAGCTGGCGCCAATCTAGCTGCAACTGCAACTGCGCTACCTCCTGAGCTTCCACCTGGAACACAATTCAGATTCCAAGGGTTTTTAACAGGGCCGAAATAAGAGGTCTCATTAGATGATCCCATAGCAAATTCATCCATATTAGTTTTACCTAAATTAACTGCACCGGCATTATTAAATTTGTGAATCACAGTTGAATCATATGGGGATATAAAATTGTCTAACATTTTTGATCCACAAGTTGTTTTCCATCCGTCCGCACAAAAAATATCTTTTTGAGCTATGGGTATACCAGTTAAAATAGATTTTTTTCCTGACTGAATAAGTTGATCTGCATTTTCTGCCATCGCCAAACTCTTGCCTTCATCAACCGTAATAAACGCATTCAGTGATGGGTTATGTTTCTTTACTCGATTAAGAAAAAATTGCGTTAACTCAACGCTGGTAAACTTTTTTTCCTCTAATGCTTGAGAAATTTCTTTTAAAGACAAATTAAGCATTTTATTCTATGACTTGAGGAACAATAAAAAGTGACTGTTCTGAATGAGGGGCTAAAGAAAGA
>CAJQTF010000006.1 GCA_905618945.1 uncultured Methylophilaceae bacterium | reverse complement strand
ACTCCCATCAAAAAGCAATTTAAATTGTGATGCTAGTTATTCGTACAATAAGAAAACTGTGTGTGCAGTTAGGACTGCTGATTGCTTACCAATTTTTTTGACTAACTTCGAAGGCAGCTTTGTCGCTTTAATACATGCTGGCTGGAAAGGATTATTGAATGGAGTAATTGAGAAAACTATTGATAAGATTATTTCGTCATCAGAAATAATTGTATGGCTGGGACCTTGCATCGCTCAAGAATCATTCGAAGTAGGCAATGAAGTTTATGATTCGTTTGTAAATAAAGATAGGAATACAAAAAAAGCATTTAAATTATTAAAGAATAGGCACTATTTAGACCTTGCCAGTGTGGCGAGGTTAAAACTTAATAATTTAAATATTTTTAATATTACTGGAGCAGGCATAACTGAAGATTTTTGTACTTTTAGAGATAAAAAAATGTTTTTTTCATATCGTCGCGATGGAAAAACAGGCCGCATGGCATCATTACTTTGGATTGATAGTTAGCTATATCATCTTTACTAGTAACAATTTATAATATCACTCTTTTTTTTGGATTTCTATGACGTTTTTTTGGATTGTCGGTACTTGTATTATCGCTGGTTTGATCAGTTTTATTTTGGCAATTATTTTTGCCAGTAAAGTTAATAAAACCATTACAAACAATATGGTGAGCCTTGCCATCGGCACACTTTTGGGCGCAGTATTTTTAGAAATACTGCCTCATGCACTGGAGTTGTCAGAAAATCACCACAATTTAATGTTTACAGTTCTTATCGGTATATTGTCTTTCTTTACTTTAGAGAAGTTACTTATCTGGAGGCATTGTCATGGTAACCATTGTGAAGCCCACGCAGTTGAAGCTCAAATTAGTAAGAGTAAAAAAGGAAGCTTAATTCTTGTTGGTGATTTATTTCATAATTTCGTGGATGGTATTTTAATTACAAGTGCTTTTTTGGTAAATATTAACTTGGGTTTAGTCACAGCTCTCGCAATTATTGCCCATGAAATTCCTCAGGAAGTCGGTAATGTATCAATTTTGCTTCAGTCCGGCTATTCCAAAATGCAAGCAATATTTTTTAATGTAATTGCTAGTTTAGCTACGCTAATCGGAGCGACTTTATCCTTTTTTGTTTTAGAGTCATTTCAGCATTTAATTCCATTCATATTAGCTATTGCAGCGTCGAGTATGCTTTATATATCTGTTTCTGATTTAATGCCAGGCCTCCATGAAAAAACTGAACTTTCTGACTCATCTCTTCAAGTTGGCCTTATCTCCATTGGCATTTTAATAATTTTTGTTATTCACCAATACCTGCATTAAGCTATGGCTAAAATAATCTCAATGAAGCAACCTAAAATAGGTTTCATTTCTCTTGGTTGCCCAAAGGCAGGTTCTGATACTGAGAAGGTTCTGAGTCAAGTTAGATCTGAAGGTTATGATATTGCCAATAATTATAAAGATGCAGGACTTGTTATAGTTAATACGTGTGGTTTTATAGATAGTGCTATTGATGAATCATTAGATGCCATTGATGAAGCTCTTAAAGAAAATGGCAATGTAATTGTTATGGGTTGTTTAGGCGAAAAAAAACATATTATCGAGGCACGCTTTAATAATCTGATAGCAATAACAGGTTCTGAAGCATTTTCTGAAGTAATGGATGCCGTTCATCAGCACATCCCAAAACCACATGATCCTTATATTGATTTAATCCCCCCTCAAGGCGTTAGGTTAACCCCAAATCATTATTCATATATTAAGATTTCAGAAGGGTGTAATCACAAATGTAGTTTTTGTATTATTCCGTCAATGAGGGGTAAATTAGTAAGTAGACCTATTGGTGATGTAATGAAGGAAGCTGAGAGGCTTGTTGATTCAGGTGTTTCGGAGTTATTAATTATTTCTCAAGATACAAGTGCTTACGGTGTAGATATTAAATATAGAACTGGATTTTGGGATGGCAAACCAATTAAAAGTAACCTTTACGACCTTGCCAAGAATTTAGGGGAGCTAGGTGTATGGATTCGCCTGCATTATGTCTACCCTTATCCGCATGTGGATAAAATCATTTCCTTAATGTCAGACGGTAAAGTTTTGCCTTATATTGATGTGCCTTTTCAGCACGCCAATCATGAGGTTTTAAAAAGAATGAAAAGGCCTGCTAACAGCGAAAATAATCTTGAAAGAATTCTGGAGTGGAGAAAAATTTGTCCAGAGATAGCTATTCGTAGCACATTTATTGTTGGCTTTCCTGGCGAAACAGAATCTCAATTCATGGAACTTCTTCAGTTTATAGAGGATGCTCAACTTGATCGAGTGGGTTGTTTTAAATATTCTAATGTTGATGGAGCAACAGCTAACTCACTAACTGAAAATATTCATGAAGACATAAAACAGGAAAGATATAACAGGCTAATGGAATTACAATCAAAAATTAGCTTTAAGAAATTAAAAGATAAGGTAGGAAGCATTCAGACTGTTTTAGTTGATAAGGTAAACTCTTCTCACGCAATTGCCAGATCATATGCAAATGCTCCGGATATTGATGGCTGTATATATTTGGATAGTCCAGAGGGTTTGCAGCCAGGGGATATGTTGGATGTTAAAATTAATCGCGCTGAAGATTATGATTTGTTTGCAGGCCCAATTAAGAAATGAGTAGACTATGAATATTGTTACAAGATTTGCCCCAAGCCCAACTGGCTCCCTTCATATAGGAGGCATTCGAACTGCATTATTTTCTTGGGCCTATGCTAAAAAAAATAAAGGTAAATTTATCTTACGAATAGAAGATACTGATCTTGAAAGGTCGACACCAGAAGCAGTTGAAATAATTAAAAACGGAATGAAATGGCTTAAATTAGATCATGATGGCGATATTATTTTTCAAACTCAGCGATTTGATAGGTACAAAGAATTAATACAAGCTCTATTAGATCAAGGAGATGCCTATTATTGCTATACAAGTAAGGCAGAATTGGATCAATTAAGAGAGTTGCAAGTAAATCAGGGAGTAAAGCCAAAATACGACGGTCGCTGGCGTCCGGAAGAGAATAAAAAGCTGCCAGGTATCCCAAATAATGTTCAACCAGTTATTCGTTTTAAAACACCTAGTAATGGCGAGATCCACTGGAAGGATTTGGTTAAGGGTGAAGTTGTAATAAAAAATGAAGAATTAGATGATTTGATTATTGCAAGATCTGATGGTACCCCAACATATAATTTTTGTGTGGTTGTCGATGATTCGGACATGAAGGTCACTCATGTAATAAGAGGGGACGACCATATAAATAATACGCCTCGTCAAATAAATTTATTAAAAGCTCTGAATGCACCAATTCCTCAATATGCTCATTTATCTATGATTCTAGCTTCTGACGGCCAAAAGCTATCTAAGCGGCATGGTGCAGCAAGCGTAATGCAATACAGAGACGATGGATATCTCCCTGAAGCAGTTATAAATTATCTAGCACGACTGGGTTGGAGTCATGGAGATAACGAAATTTTTTCTCAAGAACAATTGATTGAATGGTTCGATTTTGATCATGTCTCATCTTCAGCAGCTCAATTTGATCAAGAGAAATTAGAATGGATCAACAGCTATTATATTAAAAATAAACCTGTTGATGAATTAGCTGACTTAATAAAGCCTAGATTATTAGATATGGGAGTTGAGAGGCTTGATACAGATATATTAAATAATGCTATAAAACTATACCAAGATAGGGAAAAAAATCTTAATGTCTTTGCAGGTGATATCTTATTTTTCTTTCAAGGCATCGATCTTTCTGCAGAGCTTAAAAATAAGTATTTAGATGAGAAATCAAAAAATCTTATTAAAGCCTTTGTTGGTGAGGTTGAAAAATTAAATTGGACTAATGATGAAATAAATAAATATATGAAAGAGTTTGTTAAGGAAAAAGAGATAAAATTCCCTGAGATTGCAATGCCCTTAAGAGCTATAATTGCAGGAACTGATAATACACCAAGCATTGGGAGTATAATTTTTATTTTAGGTATTGATGACGTTAAAAAAAGAATAAGTTGCATTTTAAAATAAAAAAACTATGTTAAAAAATATAAACCTTCAAGATTCATTCTTAAACCACATTATCAAGGATAATGTTCCTGTGGC
>CAJQTF010000005.1 GCA_905618945.1 uncultured Methylophilaceae bacterium | reverse complement strand
CAGAGGCTGAAGCGAGCTATACAAAAGCGATAGCATTTAAGCCTGACGATGCCGAAGCCCACAGTGGCTTGGGTGTCGTTTTGCATATGAATGGAGATATAGACTCTGGGTTAGAAAGCCTTGAAAAAGCAAATAATATCGATCCTGATCTACACAATAATCACATAATCCTGGCAATTTTAAAGGCAAGAAAGGCTCTTGGAATAACTGAATTCAGTGCTGATAATATTAGTAATCTAGGCTATAGCTCAGAACAATTTTCGCAACCAGTTATTTTAAATAGAGCAATAGAAGCAGAGCTTACTTCCAGCCTGTACAAAATGAAATCTATAGAACTAACTAAATTTAATAATAGCAGCATTTCGGATCCTCGCATTGGTAATGGCAAATGCTCGCGAGACTTTAAATTATTTAAAGATGATAGCCCTATAATAAAATCTGTAGCAGAAGATTTAACCATTATCATGAGGGAGGTGGTTAAATCAGATATCTGTATATCCGAATCTTTCTTTAATATCTTTGGGGCTGGGGGAGGTTCAACTCCTCACAAACATATAGGCAAACTTGATGCAGATGAATATCTTAATTTTGGGAAACAAAAGTATAGTCTTGTTTATTATCTTTCTGTAGGGGATCAAAACTGCATGGATCCAGGCATTTTAAAACTTTATAATCCTAGCGAAGACATTCTTCCATATGAAGGTATGATTGCTATTTTCCCTGCTAATAGGAAACACTCTTCAATTTATGGAGGGAAAAAAGATAGGGTTATGATTGGTGTTAATTTCTATAGTCTTACTTGTTAAAAATCTCAAGTGTTTAGGTTCATGTGCCACTTTTAAGTTCGTGTACCACTTCGCACGAGATTGTAATACACTAAACAATGACTACTATGGACTACGTAAGATTGTAAGTAGGGCGATTCCATTGGCTTAATACAGGATATGAGGGGATATAACTAGAAGAGTTGATGCTCCCCAGCCCCACCATTATAATAAGCTTAAACCATTGTAACTATAGGGTTTCAGGCTTACATAAAACTAAAATAATCTCAAGGAGCATTATTTTTTTGAAGCTTCAATTGCTTGTTCAACATCTTGAATAATGTCATCAATATGCTCAATACCAACTGAAATTCTTATCAAATCTTCACTAACGCCTGCTAAAACTTTCTGTTCTGGAGTTAATTGTCTATGTAATGTTGATGCTGGATGGCACGCAAGTGATTTTGCATCCCCCATACTAAGTACCCTCAAAATCATTTGAAGTGCATCAATAAATCTAGCTGCTGCATCACTTCCACCTTTAATACCAAAGCTTATAATGCCCGATGCTTGACCATTCGTAATTTTTTTACAAACATCATTATATTTATCATTAGGTAGAGCAGCATAATTTACCCATTCCACACGTTCGTGGTTTTGTAAATATTTGGCCAGCGCAAGTGCATTCGAGCAATGTCGCTCCATCCTTACGCCTAATGATTCAAGCCCCAACATTATAATATAGGCGTTATTGGGCGATAAACATGCTCCTGTTTCCCTCAAAGGAACAACACGACAACAGGCAATAAAAGCAGCAGGTCCGAATTGTTCGGTGTATACAATTCCATGGTAAGAAGGGTCTGGTTCATTAAGCATAGGATATTTATTTGGCTCTTTAGCCCAATCGAATTTTCCAGAATCAACAATAATTCCACCAATCGTCGCTCCGTGACCATCTATATATTTTGTAAGGGAATGAATAACAATATCTGCTCCAAAATCAATTGGTCGGCATAAATAAGGTGTGGCTACAGTATTATCCACAATCAAAGGAATACCATGTTTATGAGCAATATCTGCAAATTTCTTTAGGTCAATAATATTTCCTAGAGGATTGCCAATTGACTCACAATATATAGCCTTGGTTTTTTCGTCTATTGCTTCTTCAAGACCCTTAAAATCTGCTCCATCGACCATTTTCACATTAATGCCATACTTAGGGAAGCTATGAGTAAAACAATTATATGTTCCTCCATATAGCTGATTGGTACTCACAATATTATCACCCGCTCTTGTAATGGTTTGGATAGCATAAGTGATTGCAGCCATCCCAGAGGCAAGAGATAAAGCAGCAATCCCACCTTCCATTTCCGCAACTCTTTTTTCAAGTACCGTGTTTGTAGGATTTCCTATTCTTGAATAAATATTTCCTTCTACTTTAAGGTCGAACAAATCTGCACCATGCTGGGTATCATCAATGGTAAATCCGGAAGTTTGATAAATTGGGGTCGTTGCTGCTTTTTGGTCATTTGTATCTGGATCATAACCATGATGAAGTGCTATTGATTCAAGTTTCATTTATATTTTCCTTTAATTATTATTTTAAATCTACCGCACCGTCATTAATTTTTGCCCATTTAAAACTCATATATTCTACCAAGTAATTTTGATAAAATTTATAGGTTCTATTAGGAAACTGGTCCATCGCTCGTAATACATAATTTGCCTGTATTGATGGTTTTGATTTTTCACCCAAATATTTTGGAGTACAACTCGTTAATTTATTTTTTTTCATATAATCGACTGTTTTGCAAATACGCTGACTAACTATTTCACATCTAGCAGTCCAACTAAAATTAATATATCCTGCATGAGCAAAAAGATTCGGTATTCCACTAAACATCATTCCTCTATACCAACTAGTATCATTGATATTTATTTTTTTATCGTTAACAAAAATATTAATACCACCTAACAATTGTGCATTACCACCTGTGGCCATAACTGTAATATCACTGTCGATAACTTTTCCATTTTTTAACTTAACACCAGTTGTTTCCCAATTACTAACACCTTCGCGGACTATTGTTACTTTACTTAATTCTACAGCTCTAAAATAATCTTGGTCTAAACTTGAAGCAGGGCGCTGATCCCAATAATCATATGCGGGAGTGGTGGTCTCATTGTAATAAGGATCGGTAGCTATTATTTTTTTTCTAAGTGACTTTTTAAAAAATCTGCTGGATATATAATCTTTTAAGACTTCAAATGTTTTGTAACCTCGAGATGATTTTTCTTGACTATCAATGTTTATAATCCATGCAGGACTGCGCTGAACCAACGTTACTGTTTTCGCTTCTTTTATTATTGACGGCGCCATAGTAATGGCAGTGCATCCACTACCAATAATAGTTACATTTTTATTTTTATAGTCTGTATCTCCCCAAGCTTGGGTATGTACAATTTTTCCTTGGTATTTGTTTTCGTCTTTAAACTTTGGTAAATGAGGATTTTTACGATCACGTGATCCAGTACAGCAAATAACGTATTGGCTAGTAAAATTTTTACGATTAGTTTTTGTTGCCCATTGATTGTCTTTCCAAGATGATGATGTGACCTGTGTATCAAATAAGATATGTTCTTTAATATTAAATTTTTCTGCAGTGTCATTTATATAATTTTTAATGTCCTGACCTTTGCCTATTATTGGCCCTTGCCAAGGATTAAAACTAAATCCATATGTATACATATCATTGTCTGCACGGACACCAGGAAACTTCATCTGGTCCCAGGTGCCACCTAAATCAATTCTGGACTCAATTATCTTATATGTAATATTGGGAAAGTTTCTTTGTAAGTAATAGGCGGTTGTTATTCCAGCTATTCCCGCCCCAATAATAACTACATCTATTTTTTTATTCACTTTAAGCGAACTCTTTTATTATTTGGTTTTCGACAAACAGATTAAACCATAGTTCACTATAATTAGCACCCTACCTATAAAATGTTTTAATAACTATCTAGAGTAAAATAATCTGAGAAAATACTTCTTATTTGGATGAAAGAAGACATGATTTTAGCAATTCTTCACTATCCAGAGCGTCTTTGTACGTCAAAACTGAGAATAACGCCTAACTATATTATTACGGTTGGTTTATAAAAACTAAAATTTTTCTATTACTTTACATCTTCCTTTGATTTGAAAAGAATCCCCAGTACTTTTATTGTTATTTCTAAGCATAGTAACTCTATACATCCTATAACTTAGATCTTTTCTTCCCATTTCAATAAAATCAGTTGTGTCATGAGTTTTATCTGTAAATTTATTATGACAAGTCATCACCCAATTATTTTTTGTACATGAATATTTTTTATTTGTACGAATTTCAATTAGTAACTCTTTTAAATCATCGTACTCATATGATTCTTTATACCAGTCAGTATTAAATAATGATGTATCTTCATAAATTCCAATTCCTTTTTCTAGCTTAACCTTGCAATTATAAGTGAAAGGTTCAGCGAATACATGAATTGGAATTAATAGAAATATGAGTAGGTATTTGCTTATAGTGCTTAAGACATTTTTTAATAGCATAAGTGAAACCTTTGTGTTTATTTTCTCAATCTCAATCTCAATCTCAATCTCAATTTCAATCTCAATCTCAAAGTCATTACTCTCAACCTCTTTATGACTTTCATGGGAGAGTAAAAAAAGCAAAAGATTTATTATGGAAGTGGAAAAAAAGTAGTTAAGTTAAAAAGAATAATTTAAAAATATTGTCAAAACATGTCAAAGTTAGAAATAAAAAAGTCGATACTAAGCCACATTAATTCTTATAAGAATTGGTATAAAAGCCTAACTATTTACAATCTGTTATGGTCAAATTAATTGATGCAATGTATTTATCATTCATATAGGAGTATTTATACTCAACATCATAAGCTTTTAACGTATTAGTCATATTAGGCTTAGAACACCAATTATTTACTAAGTTAGGCCTTCGAGACTCGATATCTTTTTTAGCAACCCTACCATCTAATATTTTATAATTATAAATAAGTTTAACTTTTTTTCCTTTTTTCAAACTCGAGATACACTCCGCATTAGCTAGTCTAGTTGTCTCGTTAATAGTCATGGGAGCTGAACTATTTATCTCAGAAACTATTTTTTGACACATTTTAAGATCGTCTGCTAGAAGAATACTGGGCAACAATGCTATTAAAAATATTAATTTTTTCATAACAACAGTTTACCCTCACCCAATTAACTAGGCAAATTCTGCAAATGTGAGACTACTTCGTTAAGATAATTTGAATTCTTTCTTTAAAAATTTGATAATTTCAGTTGATTCGTAAAGCCAGATAGTTTTAGAATATTTTTTTACAATTTTTAAACATGGAACCTTATGTTTTCCACCTTCATTAACTAATTCAGATTTAAATTTTTTATTTTTCTTTGCATCCTTAAGATTTATTTTAAGACTATTTTTCCATATAAATCTTCTTACTTTTACGCAAAATGGGCATGCTTCAAATTGGTAAATTGTTAAATTTTTCGTTTCTTTATCAACCCTATCTTGATCAATCTTTTTCCTCAATATTGGCTTAGGTAGAGTTAGTAAATTTATAAAAAGAATTAATTTACCTAAAACCCATCTTATTAAACTCATAATTATTCCCTTAATTTTTTGGGTAATATACCCTTAATGTCATTTTAAATGTTGTATTTTATTTTTATAAATATAAGATAAATTTAAACAAAAAGGGATGAATCCTGCATAAATAAATTTATTTATGCCGTAATGATTAATAACAAAAAAACTTATTATCCCAATAAGTGAACCAATTAAATAGGTTTTTGTTGTAATGGTTTTTCCTGTAGATAAAATAATTATAAGTGGTGCAAATGAAATTCCTAAAAGAGTCCAGGCATAAATAACAATTGAAAATACACTATTGTTATTAAGCAAGGCTATAGTTGTTGATATTAAAGCCACTGCAAAAGTAATTAATTTAATTTGGGTATTTGAGAAATTTTTTGATTTAAACAAGTCTTGTGAAATATTTCCCGAGCAATTAATTATTAATGAATCAGCGGTTGACATAGTCGCAGCAAAAATTCCAGCAATAATTACCCCAACCATGAACGGGTTTAACAACTCTAATGCCATTAATGGTAATGCTAATTCAGGATCAAAAGAATTTTGATTGCCAAGGTATATTTTAGATAGCATCCCAACACAGAATGCTAAAAAATAAAAGATGAGATACCAAATATAGTAATGAGACCTAGCTCTTTCAATTAATTCTGGGTCTTTAAGTGCCATAAATCTAACCATAATATGGGGCTGGCCAATAACAAATAAGCCAGCTACAAGCCAGCTTATGGGGTAAATCAATTTTAAAAAGACAGAATGTTGAATTTCAATGGGGAAGAGATTTAAATAATTATCAACTAGCAACCATTTGTCAAAAGCAACGGTGATTCCACCTAGACTTATGAGGCATGAAACAACCAAGACAATCATCGAGACGACCATAATTATTGCCTGAATAACATCGGTCCATATTGAAGCACGAATACCACCAATCAAGGTATACATGAATACAATAACTGAGCCCATACCAATTCCCAGCCATAAATCCCAATCAAAAATTACCATTAATGTCTTACCACCAGATGCAAATTGAGCAGAGGCATACACAATAAGAAATATAAGGCTAAGCAGGCCTATGAACTTTGTAATAAATGGGCCTTGATTTGCCCATGCACCAATAACTGAAGCATAGGTAACATTGGAATTTTTGGATGTTTCTTGGCTTATCTTTTTATGTATAGTTTTTGAGATTAAAAAATCACCTAGAATCCAGCCAATCATTAGCCAAATTGAGGGTAGGCCAACAAGGTAAGTGAATCCAATTAAGCCGATAAACATATAGCCACTATTATTGGTAGCCATAGCAGACAGACCAACTAGCCACGGACTTAAGGATTTACTGGCAAGATAGTAATCAGACTTGTTTGGTTTGCTAAAGCGACCTGCAGATAGCCCAATAACGGCAATGACTGAGAGAATAATTAAGAAGGATAAAATCACGATCAATCAACCTCGTAAGCACCATGTTGGTTGTGCACTTCATCTCCCTTGATTGGTGGATTAAAGACACAAGCTAATTTCATTTCTTCAGTACAGTTTAGAATATGATTATCATGCTCATTCAAAGCATAAAGTGTTCCGGGTTTTATATTGAAAGTTTTATTATGTTTTAAATCAATAATCTCACCACAACCACTTATACAATAAACTGATTCCAAATGATTAATATAATGCATTTTAATACTTGAGTGCTTATAAATTGTTGTGATGTGAAAGGAGAAGCCCATCCCATCATCTTTTAGCAACATACGAATACTATTCCATTGCCCTTTTGGATCCTCAACCTTATTACATTGATCAATTTTTTTGATAATCATGACTTAACTTCATAATCTTCATGAAAATAATCAACCTCTTCATCAAAGATGTTTTTTTCTATACAAATTGTTTTAATTGCATCTTCTAGTATATCTATACCATTTTTTAGATTTTGATCGGAAATTGTCAGTGGGCATAAGAATTTAATCACATGGTCGTCTGCACCACTAGTTTCTATCATTAAACCTTTTTTAAAGGCTAACTTTGTAATTTTGTTAGCGAGTTCCCCATCAACACAATTAAGCCCTTGAAACATTCCACGGCCTCTTGAAGAAAAATTACCTTCCCCGTACCTGGTAATAATTTTTTGTATTCGATTATAGATATACGCACCTTTCTTTCTAACCTCATTAGAGAATAATTCATCAGACCAGTAATGATCAATTGTTTTCTTAGCTGTAACAAAAGCAAGATTATTCCCCCGGAAGGTTCCATTATGCTCTCCTGGTTTCCATATATCGTGTTCTGGCTTGATAAGTACTACAGCAAATGGAAGCCCATAACCACTCAAAGATTTGGATAGTGTAATCATATCTGGCTCAATATCCATTTTTTCAAAGCTGAAAAAAGATCCAGTTCTTCCGCACCCTGCCTGTATATCATCGATTATTAATAATAAATCATGTTTTCGACATACTTTTTGTATATTTTGTAGCCAGGAAATGCTAGCTGCAGTTATTCCCCCTTCACCCTGGACAGTTTCAACAATGATGGCCGCCGGATGATCAATACCGCTGCTAGAATCTGTTAGCACTTTATCCAGGTAAGCAGTAGTATCAATACCATCACCTAAGTAACCATCATAAGGTAGTGTGCTTATGCCAGTTAAGGGAGTTCCTGCAGCAGCTCGATGATGCACATTCCCAGTTGCTGCAAGAGCTCCTAGAGTAACTCCATGGTAACCATTTGTAAAATTAATAATGTTTGGTCTTTTTTTGATTGTTCTGGCAAGCTTCATTGCAGCCTCAACGGCATTAGCACCTGTAGGACCTGTAAATTGAACCATATAATCCATTTTTCTAGGCTTTAATATTTTTTCATTAAAAGTAGTTAGAAACTCACCTTTTGCTTTGGTATGTAAATCTAGACCGTGAGTGATACCATCTGCTTCTATATAGTCTAATAAAGATTTTTTTAATATAGGGTTGTTGTGACCATAATTTAACGTACCGGCGCCTGCCAAAAAATCCAAATATTGATTTCCTTCTAAATCATATAAATATTCACCTTGCGCTTTATTAAAAATACGGGGGAAAGACCTAGCGTAACTTTGAACTTCTGATTCAATTTCTTCAAATATTTTCATCTTCTTTTCCTTTATTTAACGGACCTATTTTGATTAATATTTCTGAGTCATGTTCTTTAGAAAAATCTTGTTCCTTATCAAACAAAGTTTGTTCGGATAACTTTATTTGATATTTCTCGCAGAGTTTTTGAAACATTCTTCTTGAAGCTGAATTAGTTTCTGTAACAGTAGTTTCTATAGAATCAATATTTTTATTTTGTTTTAATATAAATTCAATTAATTCTATACCAAGCTCTTTGCCACGATAATCTTCATCTATCGCAACTTGCCAAATAAAAAGAGAATTATTCCTTGATGGATTTATGAAGCCAGATACAAAAGCTACTATTTTTTTGTTATCAAAAGCAATAGAACAAGTCTTACTAAAGTAATGAGACTGAATTAAGTAATGGTAAGTTGAATTTAAATCAAGTGGGGGGCATCGTTTTATAAGTTTAGCTACGACAGAGCCATCTTTTTTGCTAGGGAATGTTATTTTTATTTTTTTATTTTTTTTAGAGTATATTTCGATTGGCATATTTTAGAAGGTCAACACTACGCTAATCAATGCATAATGTCCAGCAGGCCATTTTAAACTTTACACAAAGGGTGCATTAAAAAGCTAATAAATTTTTTTTAGAGTAAAATATTATTTTTTTTATTAGAGAATATGATGGGCAATTTTGATGAAATTAGCACTGTAATACAAATGGCTGTAGCTCCAGCTTTTTTGTTAACAGGGCTAGGTGCAATTTTAACTGTCATGAGTCATCGTTTAGCACGAATTGTAGATCGTTTTAGAGTGCTCAAAGAGGGTACAAATAAAAAAACATCAGAAATATATAATGAGCTAAATTCATTGCTCTTAAGGTCTAAGTGGACGCATTGGGCAATTGCATTAACCACTGCCTCTGCTTTATTCATTTGCTTATTAATCGCTATGATATTTATTGCTACAGAAGTAACTTTTGAATTAGACCAATACCTTACTATCCTTTTTATTGTAGCTATGTCATCCTTGGTGTTGGGTTTGTTATGCTTTCTTAGAGAGGTTAGTTTATCTAAAAGCGTAATAGAGTTATAAATTAAAAAAGATTAATCATGACTGAATTCGAACATTATTTATATTATATCTTTGTTTTTTTTGGATTAATTTTAATTTTCGGAATTTTGATATTTATCGCTTACCAAGTTACTAATAAAAAAAAATGATTGTACGTAAAAAACCTTGACGATTAATATTCTGATAATTTATGTGTACAGCTTGCTATCTTAATGGTTTTTTATTTTTAATCTTTGGCGTTAGTAGTGCTGCTATAGCAAATAATAAATAGGTTATTGTAATCGCCGTTATTATAAACTCTGCTAGGATTTTATTGGATTTGGAAAGCATGGGCAAAAAGGAGGCCCGGTAAAGCAATGAAAAATATAAAAACAACGATTATCTTTTTACTAGTTTTTGGCGCAGGATTTGTTACAGCTTCCTTCATCACTCATGAATATTTTAAAAATTTATACGAGCAGAAAAGAATTTCACCTTTTTTTGAAGAAGTAACTTCAGGCAAAAACAAATCTATATATATAATTTCACCTAAGAATGGAGCTGAGGTAAGAAATCCAGTTAGGGTAATTTTTGGCCTTAAGAATATGGGCGTAGCTCCGGCAGGTAAATTAAAAAAGAATACAGGACATCATCATTTGTTAGTTAATATAGATAAGCTTCCGGATTTAAAATTACCACTACCTAGTAATGAGAATTTAATTCATTTTGGTTTAGGCCAAACAGAAACTGAAGTCGAATTAAAAAAAGGAATCAACACACTCCAATTAATTTTGGGTGATTATATGCACAAACCTCATCAACCTCCATTAATCTCAAAAAAAATTAAAATTAATGTTAAGTAAGTTTAATAAGATAAATTATATAAATATTAAGTTGATTGAATATTTATTGAAATGTTATCATCGACCTCAAATTTTAAAAAAATCTATACAAAAGGTAAAAAATGCTTAAAGAATTTGAATACTTAAAAAGAGAATTTCCTAGAATATTTAATGATATGGTTTTAGAACACAAGGCAGTAAATAAAGTGTTGTCATTTTGCGATGATAAAAATCAATATCTTTTATTTACAGGCATGTTTTCCGAAGTTAATAATGGTAAAGGCATTAATGAAGAATTAGAGACTTATCTTGTTAATTTTTTAGCTGATAAGTATAAAGCCAAAGCGTTTGCAAGGGCAGCTGCATACGCTCTTGAGGATCAAACAAAATTCATTGGATTAGATATAATTAGTTTAGAAGGCGACGTCTGGTCACAACAAAACATTTTTCAGGTAGATGAAGAGGGGAAGGTGACGGATGTAAATAAAGATTTTACCAACAGTAGCGATAAAAATAATATATGCCCAATAATGAGCTCTTATTTTGAAGGAATTGTTTTTCCGGAGGATACACTGAAATATTTAAATGATTTATACGAACAAGTTAAACCAAGTATTCAGGTAATTAAATTAAAAGAATAAATATTTATCAAGCTTTAAACTATCACTTTAAATGACATAAAAATAATATGATATAAACTAAAGCATTATAAAAACTTAGAATTGTTTTAAATATTTAGGCTCTCTACAATTCATTATGGTAAGGTATTTATTGTTTATTAAATTATTGATATTTTAAAATTATGTGTGGAATTAATGGAATAATTCATAAAAATCTTAAGCCTAGTAAATCAGAAATTTACAAAATGAATCATAGTATCAAGCATCGCGGCCCAGATGGCTCGGGCGTATTCGAATTTGAAAACGTTCTTTTAGGGCATGTTAGATTAGCGATTTTAGATTTATCACCCAAAGGCAAACAACCGATGTCTTGTGATGAAAGATATTGGATTACATTTAATGGTGAAATATACAATTTTAAAAGTATACAAGATGAATTAAAAAAATTAGGCCATAAGTTTTTTTCTAAAACAGATACAGAAGTTATACTCAAAGCATATATTGAGTGGGGGGAGTCGTGCTTTCATAAATTTAATGGTATGTGGTCACTCGCGATTCTTGATACAAAAAAAAGAGAAGTTATTTTATCAAGAGATAGATATGGAGTTAAGCCATGTTATTACTATAGCGATGGCAGTAAATTTATTTTTTCATCAGAAATCAAAGGAATCTATGTAACAGATTCAGATATTGAGTTAGACCGAAATAAAACTTTGTATACTGAAAAAGAATTAAGTGAAAGGTTTACAACTCGATATAAAAATATTAATTTACTACCTCCAGGCCATTTAATCAGATTAGATTTAAAAAGTCTCAATATATCAAAATATAGGTGGTGGAGATGTTTGGACCACATCCCAAAAATGGACATGAATTATAAGAAAGCCAAAGAAAATATTAAGGCTCTTTTAAATGAAGCAATTAAAATTAGATTAACCTCAGATGTGAAAATTGCAACATCACTGAGTGGCGGAATTGATTCCGGTATTATTTTCTCTGAACTTAATAAGAATTTTACTGATAATAATATAGACTTAAACCCCTTCATCTTCAAAGATAATAATATATGCTTCGATAACGCTTTAGAATTATCAAGCCTTTACAAAAGAGATCCATATATATTAGAAGGCATATCGTATAAGCCTGAAGAATTTAGAACGCTATATGGAGTTTCAGAATCAACAGAATCTTTTTTTAGTCAAATTCAAATCTATAAACATCAAAAAAAACAAGGTTTAAAGGTCAGCATTGATGGCCATGGCGCTGATGAATGCTTAGGTGGTTATGGACAAAATTTAACTAATTTTGTTTTTGATTTCCAAAATAATCTTGTTGATACTTACAAGTCTATTCAAAACGGATACGGCCAAGAGGAATTAATTAAATTAGCTAGTAGATATAATTTTGCTGACAATGTAGCTAAAACTAACTTCAATTATTTAAAAAATAGGTATCGCTCACATAAAGAAATTAACCAAAAATATCATGAGTATTTTGACGCTGAGGAATTAAATCTAATCCCAGATTTCTTTTTAGAAGACCATGAAGATTTGGAACAGTATGGGATAGGGCAGAAAATACTTATTGCTGATGCAAATTATGGAGGGCTTCAATGGCTACTAAATAAATGGGATAAGGCTTCAATGGCTAACTCTGTGGAAATAAGATCTCCTTTTTTAGATTATAACTTCTTTCAATATGCATTAGCTTTACCTGATGCATTTAGAATAAGGGGTGGAAAAAATAAAGCGATCTTAAGGGATGCTTACGAGGATATTTTATCTCCTTTATTGGTAAGCGATAAAAGAAAACAAGGCTTATCAGCAATAAAAAATAATTATTATAATGACTATTTAGAATATACCCATGACCTTTATTCTAGCCGTGATTTTTTAAATTACGAAATATGGGATGGAAAAAAAATTAGTGCTGATTTTGATTTGGCAAAAAATAATCAATCTTTAGATGAAATTGAAAAATTAGATATTTTTTTTAGATTATATGAGATGAATAATGGTTTTTTAGAAATAAAAAAAGAAGCAAATCAAAAGCAATCTGATGAATCAGACTTTATTGATAAACCAAAACACGATTACAATATTTTAAATTAATAGATGTATGATTGACCAATTATATTAAGGCTTTAAGCTTTATTTTTTATCAGCCCATGGCCGATGACATTTATACATTGAAAATGTAGCTTCTCCAGGTTTAGGAGATTTAATTTTCGTAATAGTATTTGCCTTAACTTTAAGCGCACTATTCTTTGCTAACTGTAATAAATCTCTATTAATTTCTTTTTCGTCTCTTTCGATATAGGCAAATTCTGCAAGAGTTGTTACATCAACTGTACCCTTAGAAACGCAGCCCACTGGTTTTTTTGCCAGGACTAAGATTTCATCTGAGCCAACTGAGACGTCTACATATTTTGCACAGCCAGCTATCAATAAAAAAGATAAAGATATTAACGTACTATTTATAATCATTTTTTTATTATTGCCCATTTAAATTACTCCTATTTTTTTTATCTTCACTTGGATCATCAATAGTCCTTAAATAGTCTTGATGCTGGACAAAGAACTCCACATTATATATCTCTTTAATATCTTCGGATGGTATATGCGTAGGAACTACTACCTGCTTTCCTTTCTGCCAATTCCCAGGGATGGTTACATCATATTTTCTAGCCAACTGAAGGGCGTCAATTATTCGAATAATTTCATTGAAGTTTCTGCCAATATGTTTTGGGTAAGATAGAATCGTTTGAATATTTTTATCCGGATCAATTATAAAAACAGATCTTATGGTAGATTTATTGGCATCTCCAAACACACCTTTACTTGGCTCGGCTTTTGGGTGATACATTCCATAAGCGGCCGCTATCCTTAACTTATTGTCTGCAAGAATTGGGTAATCAAGATCAGGCTTCTCCAAGCCTATTGTTATTGTGTCTTTTTTTTCTTTTCTAATTAAATTTTTATATTTATCAATATGAGATACCCACTCTAAGTGATCGTCGAGACTGTCAGCACTTAAGGTAATAATTTTTGTTTTTCTTTTTTTAAATTCTGGCTGAAGAAATGCAAGCTCAGCTAACTCAGTTGTGCAGATAGGAGTAAAGTCTCCAGGGTGAGAAAATAAAATAGTCCATTTATTATCACTCCATTCATGGAAGTTAATTTCTCCTTTAGTGGATTGAGCAACAAAATTAGGCGCTTTATCTCCAATTTGAAGGGCATTACTGGCCCCTGAAAAAATAAAGATTAATACCCAACATAATTTTCTAAAGCCATTCATTAATTCACCTTTTAAGTTCATCTCTTGTTGAAGCGAAAGCTGTAATAGCTTTATCCAGGTCTTCTTCGTTGTGAGCCGCTGAGATTTGCATTCTAATCCTTGCCTTGTCTTTAGGGACAACGGGAAAGAAAAATCCTATTGCGTATATACCTTTTAATAATAATTTCTTACTCATTTCTTGTGCCAGATTGGCATCGCCCAACATTACCGGCACGATGGGATGATCGCCATCATCGACAGCAAAACCAGCTTTTTGCATACCTTTTCGGAAGTAGTGAGTATTATGTTCTAGGCGATCTCTTAATTCCGTATTGCTGCCTATCATTTCAAGAGCTTTTAGTGTTGCAGCACATATTGAAGGAGCTAAAGTATTTGAAAATAAATAAGGTCTCGATCTTTGTCTGAGCATATCAATAATTTCCTTTCTTCCTGACGTGAAACCTCCTGAGCCTCCACCTAATGCTTTACCAAATGTACTTGTAATAATGTCTACCCGGTCCATTACTCCTCGATATTCATGTACACCTCGACCTGTCTTACCCATAAATCCAGTTGCATGACAGTCATCATGATGGACCATTGCATCAAATTCGTCGGCAAGATCACAAATTTTATCCAGCTGAGCTATTGTGCCATCCATTGAAAAGACTCCATCGGTGGTAATGAGAATTCTTCTAGCACCATTTTTTTTGGCTTCAATTAGCTTATCTCTTAGGTCAGCCATATTATTATTTTTATAGCGGTAACGTGCTGCTTTACAAAGACGAACCCCATCAATAATTGATGCATGATTAAGTTCGTCAGAAATAACTGCATCTTCTTTTGTTAAGATTGTTTCAAATAGCCCAGCATTCGCATCAAAACAAGCAGCATATAGTATAGTTTCTTCCATACACAAGAATTCACTTACTTTTTCTTCCAGTGTTTTATGTATTGTCTGAGTGCCACAAATAAACCTAACTGAAGCCAACCCAAAGCCCCATTTATCGTAACTAGCTTTTGCAGCCTCTATAATTTCACGATTATTAGCTAAGCCTAAATAATTATTAGCACACATATTAATTACTGTGCTTCCATCACTCAAGGTAATTTCATTTTTTTGATCTGAACTAATATGCCGCTCAGTTTTCCATAAACCGGCTGTTTTAATATCATCCAGATCGTTTGCAATACTATCTCGTGTGGCTTTAAAGCTCATTAATAATCCTCATTAAATTATGTTTCCCAGTTTAGAATAACCTTACCTGATTTACCTGATCTCATCACATCAAAACCTTCTTGAAATTCGGTAAAGTTAAAGCGATGGGTAATTATTTTTTCTAAAGGCAAGCCACTTTGGACCATCATTGACCCTTTGTACCATGTTTCAAAAATTTCTCGACCATAAACACCCTTAATGGTTAGACCTTTAAAGACGACTAAGTCCCAATCAATTCCAGATCCTGCCGGCATAATGGCTAGCATGGCAATTCGACCACCATTTATCATCTTGCCAAGCATGTCAGAAAAAGCTTTTGGAGACCCAGACATTTCCAAGCCAACATCAAATCCTTCAAAAATTCCCAAAGACTCCATTAACTCCCTTGTGATTGAATCTTTTCCAACATTAACCGTAATCACTTTAGGTAAGATTTTTTTGATTAAATCAAGTCGATATTGATTTATATCTGTTATCACTATATTTCTTGCACCAGCATGGTTAGCGACCATTGCTGACATCATCCCAATTGGCCCCGCACCTGTTATAAGAACATCCTCACCAACCATATTAAATGATAGTGCTGTGTGAACAGCATTACCATAGGGGTCAAAACAAGCTAGCAGGTCAGTGGACATCTCACGACTAGGTTTGAATATATTCTTTGCCGGCACAGATAGATATTCAGCAAAAGCACCGGTTCTATTAACACCAACACCAATTGTATTTGGACATAAGTGAATTGTTCCTGCCAAGCAATTTCTACAGCGACCACAAGTTATATGACCTTCGCCTGATACGATGTCTCCAATATTTAAGTCAGAAACATTAGATCCAAGCTCAACAATTTCTCCAGCGTATTCATGACCAGTGATCATTGGAATAGGAATAGTTTTTTGTGCCCATTCATCCCAATTATAGATATGGATGTCTGTGCCACATATAGCAGTTTTTTTGATTTTAACTAGCACATCATTATTACCAACCTCGGGCTCAGGCATATCTTCTAGCCATATCCCTTCTTTTGCATGTCTTTTTACTAAGGCTTTCATTGATTCCCCATTAAAATAGTTACATTAGAAATTTTTTAGAAGCTATCATTTTATTTAATTAAAAATAAAATGATAGTAATATCTTTAAAGTATTATATGAACTAAATAACTTATTTAGTGACCTATATCTTATGAATTTAACTATAAAAAATATATTACCTATTATTCTATTTGTTTTCTGTATTTTTTCAATCCAAAATAGTTGGGCCTTAGAAAATTATGTTGGTGAGTTATTTAAGACTGACAAGCCTATCACTCTTTATACCGCTACTCAGGCAGAAGAAGGGAAAGCAAATAAAGAAAAAATAAATGCAATTTTTTGGCAAATTACCGACCTGCAAGGGAGAGAGCATTATCTGTTCGGGACAATTCATACGGATGATAATCGCGTATCAAATTTTAGACCTATTGTTGCAGAAAAACTCAAAGAGATTGATATATTTGTTATGGAGGCTGATGAAGTTATTGATAGGTCAATACTTCAAGTTGACCCAAAAGTGTATAACGGATATTTAACTGAAGAGGAGTTAGAGAAGATTAACTTATTAGCAGACTTTCACACAATGCCTCGGGAACATATTTTATCAATGAAGCCATGGATTTTAGCTGTTATTTTCGATTCCCCAAGGCCAATAACACCTTTTAATCAGGATAATTTATTAAAATCTAAAGCTGAGGATTTTATGAAGATTACTCAGGGGCTTGAAACCCCTCGGGAACATTTTAATGCTTTAGATAAGTTTACGATTGATGAACAAATGTCTTTATTAAAAGCTGTTTTAAAAAAAGACCTTAAGCAAAAAGAAGCAGGTTATGAATTATTAGTATCAGCCTATTTAACGTTTAATACAGAAAAAATCCTTAAAACTGATACTCAAATAACTAAAAGCCTTGTTTCTAAATCTACCTGGGAAAAAATGGAATACTATTTTCTTACCAGAAGGAACAAGTTTTTTGGTGAAAGAGTTAAGGAGTTAATAAAAGGCAATAGGATTTTTATTGCTGTTGGGGCGTCACATTTGGGAGGGGAGACTGGTTTACTAAATCAATTTAAAGAGGCTGGATTTAAATTAAAACCAATTCAAGCATTAGATTGATATATGCCGACCATATGGTGATAATGTCCATATGAACGGAAAATTAATTGAATCAAAGAGCAATCCTTTTTATAAAAAACTAAAAAAGATTTACTCCAGCTCATCTTTTAGAAAAAATCAAAATCAAACTATTTTGGATGGACCTCATTTAATAAAGTCTTTTTTTCTACATAGTGTTCCAGTATTAGTTATAAAAGATTTAAATATTGTCAGCCCTGAAATAGATAGTTTAATTTCTAATCTTGATTGTCCTTGTTATTCCTTAAGTCACGAATTATTTTTACAGCTAAGTGAGCTAAAAAGTTCAACTGGTATTTTAGCGCTTGTAGATATTCCAAAAGTTAAACCTTCAAAATCTGAGGGACTTATTTTACTTTTAGATGGGATTCAGGATCCAGGAAATTTAGGAAGTATTTTAAGAACTGCTAAAGCAACTAATACCAAATCTATCATTATGTCAAAAACTTGCGCCGATTTATGGTCTCCTAAAACCTTAAGAGGTAGTCAGGGCGTTCAATTTACTCTTGAGTGTTTTGATGAACAAAATTTAAATGAGTGGATTTTAAATTACGAGCATGATGTGATTGCACTAGCGACAAACGGTGATTCATTATTTAAAACAAATCTTAATTCAAATATGGCAATTTTAGTTGGTAATGAAGGTAATGGAATTTCAAAATCTTTGCTTAAAAATATTACTAGAACCATATCTCTACCTATGCATAAAGAAGTTGAATCGATTAATGTTGGGGCGGCTGTCAGTGCGTTTATGTATGAGCATTATCGGCAATCACACGCTGATTAGGGTTTAGCTCAATATCTTTTATTTGCTGAAGTGGGATGGTATCCCAATTTTTTACTGCATATTTAAGTATTTCTCTAGGACTGGCATCTTCAATATTTTTTTCAATTTTTTGTTTAAGAAACTTAAGTCCTTCAATAAGTACTAATGAAAAATTATTGTTATTTACTTTGTCGCCATTACCTTTGCTTAATTTTCGATTATTTATTGTAGCAATAGGTATATGCATATAGGTTTTCTCTGGAAAGTTTAAAAGATTGTTTATATAATATTGTTTAATTGTTGAGCTTAGCAAGTCTGTCCCCCTAACAATATTAGTTACAGATTGTAATTGATCATCAATTACTACGGCTAATTGATATGCATAAAGCTGGTCAGATCTTTTAATTATAAAGTCACCAGCTGAATTATTAATATCAGTAGACTGAGGTCCTTGAGTTCTATCTATAAATTGCATTGATTTATAATCTGCAATCAATCTAATCGCTGATTTATTTGATAATGGATGCTGCATACCTCTACAATGATTATTATAAATTGGCTCGTTAAGATCAGATTGGTTTGATAAGGCAATTTGTTTTCGACTGCAGTTACAGTTATAAGTAAGATTTTTGCCCTTCAACATTTCAAGAATATTTTTATATTCTTGAATATTTTCACTTTGTCTTGATATTTTATCATCCCAAAATAAACCTAAACTTTCTAAATTTTTAAGGATAAGTGATTCAGCACCTTCGACAATCCTAGGTGAATCAATATCGTCAATTCTTACCTTCCATTGCCCATTATTCTGTTTAGCATCGAGGTAGCTCGCTAAAGCAGTTATGATTGAACCAAAGTGAAGCGGACCAGAGGGGGTGGGTGCAAATCTTCCGATATACAAAATTTATATTTCTCTTTGTGGGTATGGAGGAACATACCAATCTGTAAGTGTTGAACCTGAAAGAGTAAGTTGGCAATGAAGTCTGTCATCATTGCTCGCACTAACATTAAAGAAATAAACTCTTTTAATAGAGGGCCAATTTTCCGAAGTTCTAATTAAAGTAATTTTATCGCAATGTACTGTGTCATCTAGTAATTGCAAATGAAATTGTTTAGCAATATTTTTTCCATGGTAAATAGCCAATTCTCTTTTGGATGCAGTTTCAAACCAAAAACAAACTAGTAGTAAGATTAAAAAGATAAAAAAGTAATCGAGCATTATATTGTAATGATAAAACCTTTTTGTTAATAAATCAGATAATGGTTAAAATTGCACTAAATTAATGCATTTTATTAAATTTGGTACAGATTGATTAAAATATTGCATTAAATTATAGAATCAAAATTGATTTTGTGGATAATAAATTTTAATTTAAATATTAGGATTTTATTAATGGAAAATTTAGCAGATCAAAGTAATGTTCTCTTTATACTTTTGGGTGCAATTATGGTGCTAGCAATGCATGCTGGTTTTGCATTTTTAGAGGTCGGTACTGTAAGAGAAAAAAATCAAGTAAATGCATTAGCTAAAATCATGGCTGATTTTTCAGTATCTACAATTGCTTATTTTTTTATTGGTTATAGTTTAGCTTACGGTGTTAACTTTTTTGATGCAGCATCTGCACTAAGTGAAAAAAGTGCCTATGAATTAGTCAAATTTTTCTTCCTATTAACTTTTGCTGCTGCAATCCCTGCAATTATCTCTGGAGGGATTGCTGAAAGAGCAAAGTTTAACCCTCAAATGATTGCCTCATTTCTTTTAGTTGGTTTTTTGTATCCCTTTTTTGAAGGGGTAATTTGGAATGGTAATTATGGTTTTCAGGAATTTTTAACAAATAGTTTTGGAGCTCCTTTTAATGATTTTGCTGGGTCAGTCGTCGTACATGCAATGGGTGGTTGGATAGCTTTGGCCGCTGTGATTTTATTAGGTGCCCGGCATGGAAGATATTCAAAAGATGGTAAATGTAACGCATTCCCACCTTCTAGCATACCTTTTCTGGCTCTGGGTTCATGGATACTAACAGTAGGGTGGTTTGGTTTTAATGTGATGTCAGCTCAAACTCTTGATGGCATAACTGGTTTGGTTGCAGTTAACTCTCTCATGGCAATGGTAGGAGGCACTCTTGCTGCTTTAGTGGTCGGTAAAAATGATCCTGGGTTTCTTTATAATGGCCCGTTAGCAGGGCTAGTTGCCGTATGCGCAGGATCAAATCTTTTTCACCCACTAGGTGCTCTTGCAACTGGAGCAATAGCAGGAGCTCTGTTTGTTTGGACATTCTCACTTACACAAAATAAGTGGAAAATAGATGATGTACTTGGTGTATGGCCTTTGCATGGGATATGTGGGGCATGGGGTGGTATAGCTGCCGGTATATTTGGCCTAACTTCTCTTGGTGGACTGGGAGGAGTAACTTTTTACTCTCAACTAATTGGGACTCTTGTGGGGATTTCAGTTGCATTTATCGGTGGCTATATAATTTACTCAATTGTTAAAAGTACAATGGGCATCCGACTTACTGAAGAAGAAGAATTTAATGGTGCTGATATTACCATTCATAAAATAAATTCAGTTTCAAGCGATAAGTAATTAACTTTATTCTTTGACATGCTAAAATTTAGTATGTCAAAGATTCATGTAATTATTCCAGCAGCAGGATCTGGCTCGAGGATGGGGCAGGAAATTCCTAAACAATTTTCATCTTTTCATGGAAAAACATTAATTGAATGGGTAGATTTTATTTTTTCAAATGTTTCTGTTGTTGATACGATCTCGATTGCTTTTAATTCAGATGAAAGAAATAACGTCGAGAATTCAAATTACAGTTTTTCTCGCAAAACTAAAATTTATTATTCCGGCGGTAGTAGTCGATCAGAAACTGTTTTAAATACACTTAATTCAATAGAAAGTTTTACATCAGATAACGATTGGGTCCTTGTTCATGATGCAGCAAGGGTAGGCATTACTGAGTCTTTTATAAATTCTTTTATCAAAGAAGTGGGTCAGGATAGTGTAGGCGGCATAGTGGCTTTACCATCGGTAGATACAATAAAAAGAGTTGATCAATCAAATAAAATTATTAAAACCGAAGACCGTGATACTTTGTGGTTAGCGCAAACACCACAAATGTTTAAATATAAAAAACTAATTGAAGCGCTTAATAATTTTACTGGAACGCCAACGGACGAAGCAGAAGCGATCGAAGCACTCGGATTAAAACCAATGGTTTATAAAGGACTGATTACTAACTTTAAGATTACTTACCCAGAGGATTTAATAAATATGAACCAGGTTTTTAGTACGATAATTAAAGGGAAGGCAAATGGCTAGAGTAGGGCAAGGATTCGATGTTCATAAATTTATATTAGACAAACCGCTAATTATTGGCGGGGTTAAAATTGATTATGAATACGGCTTGGAGGGTCACTCAGATGCTGATGTATTGATTCATGCAATCATGGATGCTTTATTGGGCGCGGCAGGGCTTGGTGATATTGGCCAACATTTTCCAGATACTGATGAGGTATTTAAAGATATAAACTCTCGTAAACTTTTAAGATCCGTGATTGAGACTTTAAAATTAAATAATTACATTATTGGAAATATTGATGCAACAATTATATGTGAAGCTCCAAAGATGCAACCGCATATAAATCAAATGATTGTTAACATTGCTAGTGATTGTATGTGCGACCTGGGTAATATAAATATCAAAGCAACCACTACAGAAAAATTAGGTTTTATTGGTAGATCTGAAGGTATCGCAGCACAGGCTATTTGTTTAATTAAAGTAGTTTAATTATATTCTTTCAATAAAACTATAACTGCTCCACTACCACCATCAAACTTCGGAGCTTGTGCGTATGCGATAACCTCATCTTTTTGTGCTAACCAATTTTTAACCTTATTTCTTAAGATCGGCTCTTTGTTTTTAGACCCAATACCTTTCCCATGAATTATTCTTATACATCTTGTATGTTTTTTTTTACATTCTTGAATATAATCAACAATATATGATTTAGCCTCTTGAGAAATCATCCCGTGAAGATCGATTGATCCTTGAACCACCCAGTAACCCTTTTTTAATTTTTTTAAGATATCTGGTGAATGCCCAGGCCTTAAAAATAATAAACCATCCTCTAATTCCCCATCTTCATAAATGTAATCATCACTTAGTGAATCAAGTAATACTCTTTTCTCATCCTCTAAAAATTTCTTAGCAATCGGCTTTGGTTTGGGCTTATTTGCAGATGGCTCAATAGTTTTAGACTTTATTTTTAGAGGTTTAACATTTTTGACTACCTCTTGAAAAAGATTTTTATCATCATCCTGCATAATTAGCAAGATACCTTTCAGCATCAAGAGCAGCCATACATCCAGTTCCGGCACTTGTAACAGCTTGCCTATAAATATGATCTTGAACATCACCCGCAGCAAAAATACCTTCTATGCTTGTTGCCGTAAAGTTTCCTTCTCTTCCAGAATTAGTAATAATATAACCATTTTCCATTTCTAATTGACCTTCAAAAATATCTGTATTTGGTTTGTGTCCGATAGCAATGAACACTCCTTGTAACTTAATTTCTTTTATTTCTTTAGATTGTGTATTTTTAATTTTAATCCCAGTTACACCTGAATTATCTCCAATAACTTGATTAAGCTCATTAAAAAGTTCTAACTCAATCTTGCCTTCTTTAACTTTTTCATGAATTTTATTCATCTCAATCATTTCAGCTCTAAATTCATCCCGTCGATGAATTAGAGTTACTTTGCTTGCAATATTTGCTAAATATAATGCCTCTTCAATTGCAGTGCTCCCGCCGCCAACTACTGCCACTTCTTGATTTTTATAAAAGAAACCATCACAAGTAGCGCAAGCTGAAACTCCTTTTCCAAGAAATTCTGTTTCACTTTTTAGGCCAAGATATTTTGCTGAAGCACCAGTGGATATGATTAAGGCATCACATGTATATTCTTCATTGTCACCTATAAGTCTAAATTTTTTTTCTTTTAATTCACATGTATGAATGTGATCAAATACTATTTCAGTATTAAACCTTAATGCATGCTTTTCGAATCTACTCATTAAATCAGGGCCCATAACACCATCGGCGTCTGCAGGCCAGTTGTCAACATCTGTTGTTGTCATCAACTGTCCTCCCTGAGCTATACCAGTTATAAGTAAGGGCTTGAGATTTGCTCTTGCAGCATAAACTGCGGCAGAGTAACCAGCAGGACCTGATCCCAAGATAATTAGGCGTGAATGTTTGGACATAATTTAAAATTTCCAGAGTCTTAATTGAAAACATGATTCTAGTTTACACTGAGCATCTAATCAATTGATAATAGTCATTTTTCAAATAATTATTTAAATCATATTAATTAATTTTGCTAATCTTTTTATTTTTATTTTCTTGCAGATTAAAACTAAAGCTTCAAACAAGCTTCAATTGTAATACTGGTTGATATAAAAATTATTTAGAATTACAAAAAAAGATTTTTTATATCAGTTCAATTTTAGACTTAGCCTGATATAATTTAAAAAATTTCATTGAGTATCCTTAATTGTTTTCAAGACATAAATCAAAAAATAATAAGAATTTAGTCGCAACTAAAAAAGCCCCTAGAGATTTGGCTAGCAGGGTTATTAGAGAGGCTTCTTGGTTTACTCTATTATTTATTGGCTTATATATAACCCTCGCTTTAATAAGTTATTCAGCAAGTGATCCTTCCTTTTCGCATAGTATAGACATAAGTAAAAACATAAATAATTTTGCTGGAATAAGTGGAGCTTATTTTTCAGACTTCTTTTTAAATATTTTCGGCTTGTCTGCCTGGTGGCTTGTTTTTTTGAGCATATATAGCATTTTTTTAATTTATCCTAGAATTGAAAATGAAAATTATGAAATAAAACATCTTTTAATTATTCATTATCTAGGCTTTCTTCTTCTTCTTCTATCTTCATCAACTTTTGAATCAGGTTATGTAGTTGATTTCTCAGCAAGATTACCTTCTGAGCAAGGGGGAATTTTGGGGAATAGTATGTATGGATTTTTAGAGCAAGCAATGGGCTATATTGGAACTTTAGTATTTTTATTAATATCTTTTGCTATTGGCTTTAGTTTGTTTACTGGCTGGTCTTGGATAACAATTTCAGAAGGCCTTGGTAATTTTATTTGTAATGTATGCAATAGTATTATTAATAAATATATTGATTGGCAAGATCGAAAAGAAGGTAAAAGGCTTGAAAAAGAGAGAACTTCTTTTATTGAAGCCGAGAGGAAAAAACTAGAAGATCGTGCGCCAGTCAAAATTTTGGATTTAAATATACCGGTTAAAGAGAGTGACCGAGTAAAAAAAGAAAAGCAAACTAACCTATTCGGTGACTCAGATTCAATACTACCGCCTTTACATCTTTTGGATGAACCAGAAAAAGAGCTGTCAGTGCAGTCTCCAGAAACTATTGAATTTATTTCAAGATTAATAGAGAAAAAATTATTAGATTTTGGCATTGAGGCAAAAGTTATTTCAGCTCAACCTGGTCCAGTAATTACACGTTATGAATTTGAACCAGCAGCGGGTGTAAAGGGTAGTCAGGTTATAAACCTTGCAAAAGATTTAGCTAGAGCATTGTCAGTTGTAAGCGTTAGGGTTGTTGAAACTATTCCCGGGAAAACCTGTATGGGTTTAGAGATCCCTAATCCTGATAGACAAATCGTATACCTTTCAGAAATTGTAAGCTCAAAAACTTTTGTTGATACATCAGCCTTACTATCTGTTGCATTAGGTAAAAATATTTCTGGAAAACCAGTGATTGCCGATGTTTCAAAAATGCCACATATATTAATTGCTGGAACTACTGGTTCTGGTAAATCCGTTGCAATTAATGCACTTGTACTTAGCCTTTTGTATAAAGCAACTCCTGATAAAGTTAAAATGATTTTAATTGATCCTAAAATGTTGGAATTATCAGTATACGAGGGAATACCTCATTTATTGTCTCCTGTGGTTACAGATATGAGACAAGCAGGAAATGCTTTGAATTGGTGTGTTGCAGAAATGGAGAAAAGATATAAGTTAATGTCTGAGTTTGGAGTTAGGAATCTTTCTGGCTTTAATCAGAAAATTAAAGATTCTCAAGAGAAAGGAGAGCCTTTAACAAACCCATTCTCATTGGATACTGAAAATCCAGAAGTGCTAGAAGAGCTTCCATTAATAGTGATTGTGATTGATGAACTAGCAGATTTAATGATGACAATGGGAAAAAAAATTGAAGAGTTAATTGCGAGGCTTGCACAAAAAGCTAGAGCATCTGGGATACATTTAGTTTTAGCCACACAAAGACCTTCAGTAGATGTAATCACCGGGCTGATTAAGGCAAATATTCCTACCCGCATAGCATTTCAGGTTTCAAGCAAAATTGATTCTAGAACAATTTTAGATCAGATGGGAGCAGAAACATTATTAGGCAAGGGGGACATGCTTTATATGCCTCCTGGAACAAGCTATCCGGATAGAATTCATGGGGCTTTTGTTTCTGATCAAGAAGTTCATAAAGTGGTTAATTTTCTTAAAGCAAAAGCTGAGCCTAATTATATAGATGAAATACTTAACCCAAATGATAGTGCTAATAATATTTTAGGCGAGTTAGGGCCATCAGGAGAGAAAGATCCTCTTTATGATGAAGCTGTTGAAATCGTTCTTAGAACTAAAAAAGCTTCAATTTCTTATGTTCAGAGAAATTTAAGGATAGGATATAACCGAGCGGCAAGAATTATCGAAGATATGGAAAAAGCCGGATTGGTAACCCCAATGCAAAATAATGGAAACCGAGAAGTAATAGTTAATAATAATGATGATTAGATTCTTTTTCATTTTATTATTTAGTTTAAATATATCGGCTAATTCAGATTCCGACTTATCAAATATACTTAACCAAATGAATTCTCTTACTGGTAACTTTAAACAGAAAGTTGCAGATCAAAACGGTGCTATCCTCCAGGAAGTTTCAGGCCAATTTTTTTTTAAAAAACCAAATTTATTTAAATGGGATTACCTGGAGCCTTCAAAAAGCCAACTCATTAGTGATGGCGAACTATTGTACTTATATGATCCCGATTTAAAACAAGTGGTTATTAGTCATTTAAAAAAGTTTGGCGGTGTGAGTCCGGCAATGTTATTGGTAACTAATGATATAGAAAGTCTTTTTGAGATTACTATTATTCAGGATAAAAAAGGGGTTGATTGGTTTAGGGCATTACCCCATGAGCCTGAAAAAGCTAATTTTAAAGAAGTATTTATTAATTTTTCTCATAAAAAATTAAAAGGTATGAGGATTATTGATGGTTTTGATAACACAACCGAAATTGAGTTTAGTAAAGTTAGCCGCAATACAGAGATTAACGAAGCTATTTTTTTATTTAATACGCCTGAAGATATTGATGTCATAAGAAATTAGATGAATACTCAATCATCAATTCCATTAGCCGAATTTTTAAGACCAAAAGAGATTAAAGATATTGTAGGCCAAGAGCATATTTTAGGTGATGGGCAATCCCTTAAAGTAGCAATTGATTCAGGAAATTTACCCTCTATGATTTTATGGGGTCCTCCAGGAGTTGGAAAAACAACCATTGCTCGAGTAATAGCACTTAATGTTGAAGCTCAATTTATTCCTCTTTCAGCAGTTTTATCAGGTGTTAAAGAAATAAGGGAATCTGTAGAAAAAGCTCAATTTGCTTCTGATCATCAAAATAAAAAAACAATACTTTTTGTTGATGAAGTTCATCGTTTTAATAAAAGTCAACAAGATGCTTTTTTGCCCCATATTGAATCAGGATTAATAATTTTTATTGGCGCAACAACGGAAAACCCATCATTTGAAGTTAACTCAGCTTTATTAAGTAGGTGTCAAACATATGTTTTAAAAACTCTTACTTTAGACTCATTAACAAAGATTATTGATAAGATAATCGATGAACATAAGAAGATATTGATAGACGATTTAGCTAGAGAGATGATACTTACATATGCAAATGGTGATGCAAGACGATTAATAAATTTACTCGAGATGCTTATTAACTCACTAAAGCTAAAAGTAGATGGAGTTATCAATAAAGAATTAGTTAATAAAATAATATCCGATAAAGTTAGAAGGTTTGACAAGGGTGGCGAACAGTTTTACGATCAAATATCAGCAATGCACAAGTCTGTTAGGGGCTCCAATCCAGATGCTTCAGTTTATTGGCTACTAAGAATGATAGATGGAGGGGCAGACCCTCTTTATTTAGCAAGAAGAATAATAAGAATCTCAATTGAAGATATTGGATTAGCAGATCCAAAAGCTCAGACAATAGCTTTAGAGGCATACCAAATTTTTGAAAGATTAGGTTACCCTGAGGGTGAACTAGCCTTAGTAAATGCTATATTATATCTATCCTTGGCTCCTAAAAGTAATGCATCATATATGGCTTATAACGAAACTAAGGCATTTATTAAAGAACACCAACAGTTTGATGTTCCTCTTCATTTAAGAAATGCACCAACTAAGTTGATGGAAAATTTAGATTACGGAAAAAATTATCGTTATGCACATAATGAGCCAGATGCATATGCTGCTGGTGTAAAATATTTCCCTGACGAAATGAACCCAATAAAATTTTATAACCCAACAAATCGTGGTTTAGAAATTAAGATAAAAGAGAAATTAGACTATTTGAAATCATTAGATGACTCATATAAAAATAATCAGGGAAAAAAATGATTGATATAAATTTATTAAGAGAAGACAGTAAGGCAATAGCAAATTTACTCAAAGAGCGAGGATTCGATTTAGATATTAAGAAATATGAATCCTTGGAAAAAGATAGAAAAGTCATACAAGTTAAAACTCAAGAGCTTCAAGGGCAGCGCAATCAGTTTTCAAAAAATATTGGTATTGAAAAGGGTAAGGGTAAAGATGCTTCAGATTTGATGGCACAAGTAAATATTATTGCTGAAACATTAAAAGAATTAGAAAGCCAGTTAGCAATAATTCAAACATCATTAAATCAATTCTTACTTAATATTCCTAATATCCCTCATGATTCAGTACCAAATGGTAGCTCAGAAAAAGATAATTTAATTGTAAAAGAATTCGGGAAGCCCCAGAATTTCAGTTTTGAGATTAAAGATCATGTGGATGTAGGATTAAATCATGGTTTAGATTTTGAATTAGGAAGTAAGCTATCAGGAGCGAGATTTGTAGTTATGAAGGGAGGTATAGCAAAGCTTCATAGGGCAATTGGACAGTTGATGTTGGATGTTCAAACCCAAGAACACGATTATGAAGAATGCTATACCCCATATTTAGTTAATGAAGAATCATTAATTGGCACAGGTCAGCTACCCAAGTTTTCTGAAGACTTATTTAAAACAAGTAAAGGGGATGACGACTCTCTTTACCTTATTCCAACCGGTGAGGTACCTCTAACAAATTTTGTTCGAGATAGAGTAATTGAAGAAAGTGATTTGCCATTAAAATTCACAGCACATACACCATGCTTTAGATCTGAGGCTGGCTCTTATGGAAAAGATACAAGAGGCATGATCCGTCAGCATCAGTTTGATAAAGTTGAGATGGTGCAAATTAGTCATCCTGATTCAAGCTACAAGGTATTGGATGAAATGGTGGTCCATGCTGAAAATATTCTCAAAAAGTTAGAGTTGCCATACAGAGTAGTTTCTTTATGCAAAGGCGATATGGGTTTTGGAGCTGCTAAGACATTTGATATCGAAGTCTGGCTTCCGTCACAGAACACCTATAGAGAGATATCTTCTATATCTAATTGTGAAGACTTTCAAGCGAGAAGATTGAAAGCAAGATACAAAGACGCTGACGGTAAGAATAAATTTTTACATACATTAAATGGCTCAGGTTTAGCAGTTGGTAGGACTTTAGTAGCTATCTTAGAAAATTACCAACAAGAAAATGGTGACATCATAATTCCAAAAGCTTTAGTTTCTTATATGGGGGGCAGAAGTAAACTAACTTCCAGCTAGCTAAAACTGTTAAATATTTTAGCCTCTTCATCGTCGTCATAAACTCCAGGACCATAGGCTTCAACCTTGCCCTTGTTAGAAATGAGTACGGCATACATGCTATCCTCATTAGACATACTTCCCCCAAAAATTCCATGCTCTAAAACACCAGGAGTATTTGATATTGTATCGGATAACTCATAAAGTTTACTGTCTTCAATACTTTCAATTTTGCAATCAAGGACTAAATTTCCATAAGAAGTTATAGCAAAACCATCACCAGCAGTATTTTGTCTTACATCACAACTCACCAAACAATCCGAAAGCTTATTTTCAATAAGCCTTTTTGTTATTCTCCATGCGATTGGTGAAATCTCAATCGGTATAGGAAAATTATCACCAATACTTTTAACTATCTTAGACTGATCGCCAATAATGACGAACCGATTACTTGTATAGGCTAATAATTTTTCTCTAATTAAATCGTAACCTCGACCTTTAAGAGCAAATTTGTATGTATCTAAATCAGCAACTTCGTCTGCACCATCAACATATAAATCTATCGTTTCAATTTGATCTAAAGAAATATAAGCCAAACCTGCTTCAATTGCTTTAATTTGACTTGTTGTTGAGCTAGCTACAACTTTTATATTAAGGCTCTCATTTTTTATTTTTTGGGCTAACCCATCAATAAAATAATTCGCTGTTGATCCTGTACCCAGTCCAATTATTGTATTATTTTTTACGAACTTTAATGCAGCTAGTGCAACTATTTCTTTATCATTCATGTCATATATCCGTTATTTCATTAATAATTGTTTATAATATCGCGACTCAATAAAGATAGTAATGCATGCCTACAACATTAGTAAATAATAAATCACCAAAAAATCTTTTTTTTGAAGCTAATTCATCTTTAAGCCTCTCAATTGGTAAGTATTTTGAGGACTTTTTACAGGAAGATAAAAAATCACTAAATATTATAACCTGTTCAGTTTTTGAAGCTATTCGCATAAAAGAAGAAATTGCATGGTTTTTCCCTAAGTTAAAAGTCAATCTTCTTCCAGACTGGGAAACTTTACCTTACGATCAAATATCACCGCACCCAGACTTAACTTCAGAAAGATTATTGACTTTATATCAGATGACTAAAAAAGAATTTGATATTAATTTAATACCAATTACTACGGCGCTTCATTTCATGCCTCCAAGAGATTATATTGAAAAGTATAGTTTTCAATATAAAAAAGATGAAAATGTTGATATTGAAAGCTTTAAAGAAAGGTTAATTAATAATGGCTATTTAATGGTGGATAAAGTAATTCAACCTGGTGAATATGCAATTCGTGGCGGTTTGATTGATTTATTTCCAATGGGCTCTATGGTGCCATACAGGATAGATTTTTTTGATACACAAATTGATTCTATAAGGACATTTGACCCAGACACTCAAAGAAGTTTATACCCAACAAATGAAATAAAGCTATTACCTGCTAGAGAATGCCCAATTGATGAGTTAGGTATCAAAGTGTTCCGACAAAATCATAGAGAAATGTTTGATGGTGACCCATCTAAATCCAAAATTTATAAAAGTATAAGTAAGGGAGTCCCTTTTGCAGGAATGGAATGGTATTTACCTTTATTTTTTGAATCTACAAATACAATATTTGATTATTTAGACTTAAATGACCCTATATTTATAGCTGATTCTTTAGCTTCTGCATCTCAGAATTACTGGTCAGAGGCAGAAAAAAGATTCAGTTTGTATGCTTACGATTTAGATAGACCCATCTTAAAACCTAATGATTTCTTAATCCCTTCCGATATATTTTTTAAAAATATAGATAAATTCCAGAAATTAAAAGTTAAGAAAACAAAATGCGATAGCTCTTTCCCTGACGTTAGCATTGATAGAGGCAATGAATGCCCATTGAATAAGCTTCAATTATTCATTTCAAATAATAAACATAAAGTGCTGATATGCGCAGAGGGTTTAGGAAGGAGGGAGACGTTGGGTGAGCTTCTAAATCAAAGTAAGATTGAATTTTCTGTGGTAGACAACTGGCAAAAATTTACTGATTCTAATGATAAGTTAAACCTTATCGTGAGCCCGCTTCATGATGGGTTTATATCTAAAGATATTTGCATTATTACCGAAAATGAAATTTTCCCAAATTTTATAAAGCAACCGACTCGAAAGAGTAGAAATAAAGATTTTAATTCGGACGGTATCGTTAAGGATTTAACTGAACTCAATATTGGAGACCCAGTTGTGCATGAGCAATATGGGGTTGGTCGATATCAAGGGCTGACTAATTTAGATTTTGACGAGGATCAAACAGAATTTTTATTGCTTCATTACAAAGGGGACACAAAATTATATGTTCCCATTTCCCAACTTCATTTGATATCAAGGTATTCAGGTGGGCCGATGGAATCAGCCCCATTGAACAGTCTTGGAAATGCTAGTTGGGATAAGGCCAAGAAAAAGGCTCTTATACAAATTCATGACACTGCGGCTGAACTTTTAAGTCTCTATGCGAAACGTTCCTTGCAGAAAGGAACTAGCCAAACTATCGCTTTAAATGATTATGAATCCTTCATTGAAGAGTTTCCTTTTGAGGAGACACCAGACCAACTTGATGCTATTGAAAGTGTAATAAAAGATATGGAAGCCCCAAGACCAATGGATAGATTGGTTTGTGGGGATGTTGGATTTGGTAAAACTGAGGTTGCACTGAGAGCTGCTTTTATATCAGCAATGAATTCGAAGCAGGTGGTTGTTTTGGTGCCAACAACACTTTTAGCTGAGCAGCATTTCAATACCTTCCTAGATAGATTTGCAAAATGGCCAATAAAGATTGATGAAATATCAAGATTTAAAACTAAAAAACAACAAAATGAGTCATTGGTAAAATTAAAAGAGGGTAAGGTCGATATTATTATTGGCACTCACAGACTACTCCAACCTGATGTTGAATTTAGAGATCTTGGACTTGTGATTATTGATGAAGAACATCGCTTTGGGGTAAGACAGAAAGAAAATCTTAAGGCATTCAGAGCAAATGTCGATGTTTTAACATTAACCGCTACTCCAATACCGAGAACTTTATCAATGGCAATGGAGGGCTTAAGAGAATTTTCAATTATAGCCACTCCACCACAAAAGCGATTATCTATAAAAACATTTGTGCATGAATTTAGTACTGGAACTATCCGTGAAGCAGTTCTTCGAGAATTTAACAGGGGCGGCCAAGTCTATTTCCTTCATAACGAGGTCAATACGATTCAATCTATGCATGAAAGACTTTTAAAGTTGATCCCTGAGGCTAAAATAGGAATTGCTCATGGGCAATTGAGAGAAAAAGAGCTAGAACATGTCATGCAAGACTTTAATCAGCAAAGAATCAATATTTTGTTATGTACCACCATTATTGAGAATGGTATTGATATTCCCACAGCTAATACAATCATTATGAATCGTGCAGATAAATTTGGCTTAGGTCAGTTACATCAACTTAGGGGGCGAGTGGGCCGCTCACATCACCAGGCTTACGCCTATCTCCTTTTAGATCAAGATAAAAAAATATCATCTCAAGCTAAAAAAAGATTAGATGCAATTCAATTATTAGAAGATTTAGGCGCTGGATACTATTTGGCTATTCATGATTTAGAGATAAGGGGGGCAGGGGATTTACTTGGAGACAATCAAAGTGGTCAGATTCATGAAATTGGATTTAATTTATATATTGATATGCTAAATCAGACTATCAAAGAAATTAAGTTAGGTAAAAAATTAGATATCAACGCACCATTGACTAAACATAAAGAAATTAATTTACATGCTCCAACAATTCTCCCTGAGAGTTATTGTCGTAATATAAATGAAAGACTTATTGTTTATAAGCGCTTATCAGACTGCAAAAGTACTGAGAGCTTAAATGAATTGAAAGAAGAGTTAATTGATCGATTTGGGATTATGCCCGAACAAACTAAAAACTTAATTATCACACACCAATTAAGGGTTGATATTGAAAACTATGACGTAATAAAGATAGATGCGAGTGCTTCATCTGTTGAAGTGACCTTTAAAAAAGATGCCAATATTGATGCAGTTAAATTAATCGATCTTATTCAGTCTGATAAAGCATTCAGGATGAATGGCCCAGATAAGATCAAGGTAATGGTTGCTATCGATGACTTAAATAAGAGATCAACATATATAAAAAAATTACTAAGTGACGTAGTTTAAATTAAGATTAATTTACCTTGCCTAACAAAATAAATAGCTTTTTGAATTAAATAACCATCATCAAATAAAGATTCATAAATCTGCAGCTGCTCAATATGAGTTTTTGCTTCAATTTCTAAATCTAATTTATCATCAAACACAGTTTTATAATCAATAATCCACCTTTTACCATCTTCAATAAAGGTTCGGTCAGGTATAAGTATTTTGTCTTCATCTGCTATTGAGTGAAGGTAATTAACTTCCATACGATCATCCTCATGAAGCTGATAAATCCATTGACCATCTTTACTTTTTTGTAGCGAAAGCAGCGATTCTTTCACAACCTCCATTGCGTAATTAATTTCAGATTTTTGATAGCCAATTTTATTAAATAGATCATAAATAAAACTTAATTTATTACTTAATAATTTATTTATATCTAATTGTTTTTTAATAGTAATTTCATAATATTTATGAATTAAAGTTCCTGTAAGTGTATAAATATTATCTATAGAATTAACACTATTTTTTACTGCTTTACTTGATGGAATTTGTGTAATTTTATCCATCTCTCGATTAAAATATTTACTTTTAAGTCGTCTTAATTTTGGTTCAAATATTTTATAGTCATCACTTTCATATACACCAACTTCTTGAATATTTTTCTCATTAATTAGGGGCCATAATATTTTAAGAAAGCTATTTTTAGGAATGCTTAGCTCACCCTTTGTATTTTCCGAAACAGTTCCAATTAAATGACAGTCCCATTCAGCCCTTGTAATTGCTACATACAGCAGCCTAATTTTTTCATTTTTTAATCTCGTTACTTCCTTACTACGGTGGTAGGTATAAAGATTATCCTCTTTATCCTTATTGTTATTAAGTGACAATATGTCATCATCATATGAAATTAACGCGTGATCTTCTGCTGGCAATTTCCTGCCTAGACCAGGGATAATGACACATTGGAATTGCATACCTTTTGCTTTGTGAATCGTATAAAATTTGACTGGGTTCTTGTCGCTAGATGGGTAATCAGTGTGTAAATCTTCAGTTAGCCTGTTTAACTTTTCAAAATCAATACTGAGTGGTGAACTTGATTGGTCAATAAGATCTAAAAATTTATCAATCCGCTGTATATCAAAATTTCCTATTGTTTTCTCACCTAATAGCTGTCTCCATATTGACTCAATAAAGAAGCGGTGAGCAACCCTTCCTCGAAACTGTAAGTTGTTGGAAATTATATTCTTTATGTACGCTAGTCTTTTTTGCCCATCTTCGGTTAAGTTTTTTGTTGCTGAGGCAGTATTAATAATTTCCCATGGTGCCCCACTTACATCATCTTCAAACAAACAAGCTAGATCCTCAAGCTTTAAACCGCACCAAGGGGCTCTTAGAAGCCCAATCCAACTAACCCTATCATTGAGGTTATAAAGCGCCTTAGTTAGGCAGAGAACATCTTGAAATGATTGGTTATATTCAATCGAATCAATTTCAGTCGCTTCAATTGGAAAGCTATCTTTCCGCATTTGAGTCAATAGGCTAGTTAAATGTGATCGAGCACGCACTAAAACTGCAATTTCGATATTTTTATCTTTACTCCTTAACTCTTTAATTTTGTCATAGACGGCCCTAGCTTCGGCTTGCTGTTCGGTATAGCTATCATGTGTTTTATTTTTATATATATGAAATTGAACACCACTCCCTTTTATGTCTTTTGTTTTTGGACTTATGCTTGATGGCTCATATTTTAATTGGCCTTTATCAGCATCATCCTTGTTTGAAAATACTTGTTTATATTCTTTATTTAACCAATTAATAATTTTTTCATTTGAACGAAAATTTACTTTCAAGCTACGGACTTTTAATTCAATATCGCCAAACTTACATTTAGTTTGTAATTCTTTAAAAATACTTACTTCAGCCTTCCTAAACCGATAAATTGATTGCATAGGATCGCCAACTGCAAAAAAAGATTTCTTTGGGTTCCCTGCAAAATTTTGAGTAAGAAGTTCGAGAAATTCTTTCTGTTGATTGTTTGTATCTTGAAATTCATCAATCAAAATATGTGAAACATTTTCATCAAACAAAATAGCAACATTTGTAGTCTTTAAAGTGATGATGGCATTGTCGACTGCCTCTATATAATCCAACTCACTTCTTAAATTAAATTGCTGGCTTAGATTTGCGTAAAGCTCTGAGAGAAGGATAGACGCACTATGCATTATTGTCGGGAAGATATCAGCTATTTTTTCTTCATATATAACATCATTTAAATTTTCTATAGTACTGTTTCTATTAGGATTATATAATATTAAATCTAATAATTTCTTTTTATATAACTTGCCTTCATCATTATCTTGAAATCCTTTTTTAAGACCAAATTGCTTACCAATCTTGCCTTCTTTGGTCATTATTAAATCTCTAAAATTTAGCCAAAAAGCAATTTTATCTTCCTGCTGTGTGAAAGTAGAATCTAGATAAGTTAGAATATTTTTGATGTCTTTTATTTCATTATTTTCGAATAAGCCTTTGAGCTTTATAACCCATACTTTTGTTTCTTGCTCGTAATATAATTTTGTTTTTCTTTCAATTCTAGTTGGTCCTATATTTTTATATTCAATTATATTATCTCGCCATTGGTCTCTATTTTTAATTAGACCAATTAATTGGTTTTTTATCTTTTGATAGTCATAATTTAAAAATGGAAATAATTCAGTCAGCTGAGCATTATCTTCCATAGTTTCTTTTACAGCGGCTTCATATATCTCATGAGGGTCCTCAGTTATATTCTTATATAATGACTCACTAAGTATAGGGGCTTGACAAGTTATTTTAGATGCAAGGCTATCAATCGTCATTATTTCTAATAAATTTAAAAAGTTTACATTCCATTTAAGTTTTTTTGCTCTCCCATTAATTTTTTTGACTACTTCTTGATTCTCAGGTGCTTTAAATTCATCTAAAAACTTTTTATGCATTTCTCCTGCTGCTTTTTTAGTAAAGCTAATCGCTATAATCTCTTTTGGGTCATCGACAACTGTTAAAAGTTGAATAATTCTCTTAGCTAATGTAGTTGTTTTACCAGAGCCTGCAGGTGCCTGAACTACGAACGAAGCTTTGGGGCTGATTACCTCGTCGCGAATTGTTTGGTCTATAGGTTTATTCATCCGGATTCTCAAACTGCCATTTTCTCTCAGCTATTCTTAAGAGTGGCTTTACGGAACAATACTTAAGCTCATCCTCTTTGTTGTAAATCACTCTTGCATCTCCACTTAAATAGCCTGATGCAAGCTTATGAATATCTACCCCCCATGATGTAATGAGTTTGGACCATTGATCTTCGGGTATTTTGAGTTTATCTTTGGAGAGGACCGTTATCATTCCATCTATTGGCTCTTGAGCATAAGATGATAATCCAACTAACTGCACGTCTTTATTATGAATGTACCCAATCCCAGCGGCACTGATATTCTGAACATCTGTACATACAATATAAATAGGCATTTGTAGGCTTGTTATTGGGCTTTTCTTCCATTGGGATACAGGCGGTGCTTGTCCTCCTGTCTTGTAGTCAATAATTAGTCTTGAGCCGTCTTCATATTGATCAATTCGATCAATTGTTACATTGAAACTAATTCGATCAATTTTAACTGGGTATTTTTTTTCGGATTCAATAACACTAAACCTTGGTCTTTCTAACTTTTCGTAACATAGCCATTGGTAAAGTAAGTTTTTAAAGTAATCACCTTCGAGTTTAATTTGGCTAGGACTTATATGGGGCTTACTTACTTGGTAGGATGACATTACTTCATGAATTAAAATTTCTATACTTTTTAGGAGTACTTTTTCAGACATTTTAGCTAAATTGATAGAGCTTTTATGTTCCTTCCAAAACTTTTCTAAAAGTTCATGTATAAGACTCCCTCTAGACATTTTAGAAATCTCTTCTTGGTCATCTTCTTGGTAAGGTTTGGCGTGCAGTCTATTCTCATAGAATGACCATGCAGGGCATACTTGAAAGCTTTCAAGGCAACGGAAGCCCCCCGAGACTTTGATGTCGGTGCCTAAAATTTCTGGGGCTTTATGGTCCTTAATTTTTTCTAGGTGTTTTTTATTGTCAATATTCATTGCTTTAGATGTAATTTTTTCAACTTTTAATTCATCAAAATATCCCGGTGTTGGAATTAACAATGTTTCGACATCTTTCTTTGAGTAAGAAATTGTAATATCTGAACCAAAATTTTTCAGCCTGTTGAGACGGATTTTGTCTATTTTTTTGATATGAATTTCATCAAAAATATGATATTTTTTTTGAAGTTTTTTTGGTATAAATGGATTAAATTCAGTTTTTCCTGGCCAGAGATTGGTGTTCATGTTCATCAGCCAAATTGCATCATATTTTTTTATTGGATTTTCGGCAAAACCATTTATATCGATATCAAAATCATTAGCTTCTTTGGGGGCAGGACTGTTTTCTAATTGTGTAAATAGTATTTCCCAGTACTCTTGAAATGTAACAGGGTAGTTGATAATTTTGTTATTTTTAAGTTGATTTAATGATTTAAATAAGCTGTTTATATTATTGATTTCAAAGGATAATAAATTATTTATTTTATTAACTTTTATTTTAGTCCAGTACTCTTCGGTAAGAGTAACCCATTCATTTACTTCTTTCTTTTTTGACCATAATGCTTGATTTTTCTCTATTAAAATTAGAGTTTTTGTAAGAGAGTTAAGTTTTAAGTCTTTCAATTTTGAATCATTTTCGATTAATTTTTTTAATGAGTTAATCGAGATTTTTGGTAGTTTTTTATCTTTGATGAAGTTACCTAGTTGCTCCCTGTATTTATAGTCTTCGGAATCAATCCAATTATTAAAAAGTAATGACTCATAGATTAGTTTTGGTTTGATGTAATGTGGGTTGTTTAGTTTAAGAAGACTTATTGCAGCGGTAATTATTGGTTCGTTTGATAATGGCCTCTTAAGGTTTGAATTGTATATGTTTCTTTTATTGTATTCGCTATAAATATTAGGCTGTATTTCGCGATCTATTTCATTTTGTAATTTTATTTGGAATCTACTTAATGCTGGGCTAACGATGAGAAGTTTCTTTTTAGAATTTTCTTTAATCCATTTAATAACTTCTTTAATTTCATCTTCTATATTTTCACATTCTAACTTTCGTCTTTGTATTATTTTTTCTTCTTGAATCGTATAACTCTTTATTTCATTTCTTTCTTTTAGGGCATTAATAAGATCTTCATATAGCGGGCTGTTATCATCAAAACCGACAAGTAAAAGTTCTTGGTTGTCGATAATATTTAACGTTTTTTGCTTTTTTGTAAATAATTCAATAAAACTAGTCCTGCTGAGGATTTCATTTTCCATGCAGTAATCATCAAACTGATTGCGCCACTCATTAAAGTCATGCAGTTCTTGATATGTTTCATTTTTCTTTAACTCATCTTTGCTTATTATGTTCTCTCTAATAAGGCTATCCGCACTAATTACCTTGTCAGTAATGCCATCAATTTGGCCTTTAAGTAAGCTTTGGTTATTAAAGTCATTCTTAATAATTTTTTGCCAGAGCAACCTTTCTTCAATGCCATTCATTATGTTGAAGACTTCTCCAATTGGAGCAATCATGCAAAATTCTTGGTATTCTTTTTTTAGCCAGCGGTTAAGTGAATATATACCAGGTAATTGTATTGTTTTTTTTTGATGTTTATCTTTAAAAATCAGCCGAATATCCTCAACTTGATTTTCAGTCATGCAGACAACTGTACTTTTTGTATTTGGTAGCATATTAGCTATATTGTAATCTTAGAAGTTAAATATAAAGTATAATTTCTACGATTTTTAAGTAAATTTCTAAGGTAATTTGATGAAAACAGCTCAGGAAGTTAGGGTAGGAAACGTAATAATGGTTGATGGGGCGCCAATGGTGATTCATAAGTCAGAATATAACGTATCAAAATCAGGTAGAAGACAGAATGCAGCAATAGTTAAGATGAAAATGAAGAACTTGCTTACAAATAACTCAACTGAAACTATTTTCCAAGCAACTGATAAATTCGATGTGGTGATTTTAGACAAAAAAGAAGTTTCTTATTCTTACTTCTCAGATCCGAACTATATTTTTATGGATGCTGAATTTAATCAATATGAAGTTGATATCGATAGTATGGAAGGCGCACTGAAGTTTCTGGAAGATGGGATGATTTGTGAGGTAGTTTTTTATGATGAGAGGGCGATTTCAGTTGAATTGCCAAATTCTGTAATTAGGCAGATTACATATACAGAACCTGCTGTTAAAGGAGACACTACGTCTGGGAAAGTTATGAAGCCAGCTAACATCAGTACTGGTTTTGAATTAATGGTTCCGCTGTTTTGTGAGAATGGGGACAAGATTGAGATCGATACTAGAACCTTGGATTATAAAAATAGAATTAAGTAAAATTACTTTTATTTAGCTAAGTTTTTTATCCGGTCCCACCAACAATTATGTTGTCAATTTTTAAAGTTGGTTGTCCAACGCCTACGGGAACACTTTGACCATCTTTACCGCATGTGCCAACACCTGAGTCTAAATTCATGTCATTACCCACCATACTAACCTCTTTAAGGATATCGGGTCCATTACCAATGATAGTTGCCCCTTTAACGGGATAATCTAACTTACCATCCTTGATCATCCATGCCTCAGAAGCAGAAAAAACAAATTTACCACTTGTTATATCAACTTGACCACCACCAAAATTTTCTGCATAAAGACCGTTATCGACTGAGCTTATAATTTCTTTAGGATCATATTTTCCATTTGGCATATATGTATTTGTCATTCGTGGCATCGGTGAATGAGCATATGACTCTCTGCGACCATTTCCAGTTACAGGCATATTCATCAATCTAGCATTAAGGGTGTCTTGCAAGTAACCAACTAAGATTCCATCTTCAATTAATACTGTTTTTTGTGTTGTATTGCCTTCATCATCAACATTTAAAGAGCCACGCCTATTCTCAATTGTCCCATCATCAACAACCGTTATTCCTTTTGCGGCAACTTGTTTGCCCATCATATTACTAAAGGCAGATGTACCTTTCCTGTTGAAATCGCCTTCTAATCCATGCCCAATAGCTTCATGCAATAAAATTCCAGGCCATCCAGAACCTAAAACAACTATCATTGATCCTGCAGGTGCAGGGCGTGCATCTAAATTAACTAATGACTGCTTAACAGCTTTTTTTGCGTAATCCTCAAGTATTTCATCTGTAAAATAATCAAGGAGATACCTACCGCCCCCTCCAGCTGATCCCTGTTCTCTTTTACCATCTAGCTCAGATATAACACTAACTGATAACCTTATTAACGGTCTAATATCTTCAATTAATTGCCCATAATAGTTTTGAATTAGAATGACTTCGTATTGAGCTGCTAGTGAAGCAGAAACTTTTACAACTCTCTTATCAATTGATTTTGCAATTGATTCGACTTTTTCAAGTAAATCAATTTTCTTTTGGCTATCTAAATCGGCTATAGGGTCATTATTTGTATATATTTTTTTACTTTTAGTTATTTTTGGAGCAGGTGTTGATATTGATTGCCCTTGTTTTTCGATAGAATTTATAATTTTTAATGAGTCATTAAGGATACTTAATGAGATATCATCTGAATAAGTGAATGCAGTTTTTTCATCACTGATGCTTCTAATTCCGACTCCTTGATCAATCGAGTAGCTTCCATTTTTAACTTGTCCATCTTCAAGAGACCAAAATTCATTCTTAGAGTATTGAAGGTATAGATCTGCATAGTCAATATTCTTATTATGAATTTTATTCATTATTGTTGATAAATTATCATGGCTAAGGCCAGCCGGGCCTAGAATAAATTTATTTGATAATTTGAAATTAGACATTTAATTTATATTTAAAAATTCTGAGGAAGGTTTTAATATTTCTTGGTCAATCATTTTGCCAAATCTCTCTGAACGTGGAGTGTCAATTTCTTCTGGATCATCCCAAGTGCCAACAATTTGATATTCATCCGACATAATTTTATTAAGAGGGTCCTTAAGAATTTTTTGAGCTATATAGGCAGCAGCCCCTACAAGTGGGCCACCTGCTAAAGATAATAGAGAGAGACTATCGCTAATTCTTGGATTAACAACAACATGAATATTTTGAGTTTCTTCTATAATATTTGTTTCGCCTTTAATAGATACTTCAGCTGCAGGACCTTCCATTGTAAATCTATTTGATTTTAGAATTCCATTGTTTACTATTACTCCGGCATTAATTCTATCAAAAATAAACCCCTTGCTAAAAATATCACTAAAATCTAATGATAAACGTCTTGGTAGGTTTTGAAGTGTTAAGAGGCCAAATAGTCTCGCAACTCCTGGTTTAGCTTCAAGCACTACTCCATCAGTCGCTGTTAGGGAGAAATTACCTTTTAAAAATGACTTATCAAAATCGAAAGGACTATTTGGCCAACCCAACATACCAATAACACTGGCTTTTCCATCCTTAATTAGTTCAGGGTAGGATAGTTGGTCAAATGTTTTCTGGATATTGTTTATATCCCAACTAAAGTTAACAGAGGTATTTGGAATTAAACCCTCATCATCCCAGAGGCCTGATCCATTAATTGTATGCTCAGAATTGGTTATCTTAAAATTCTCAATATTCCACATTTTATTTTCTTTATATGCAAATAAACTTAGATCACCATAAACTTCCTCATCCAGTGCCAAGGATTTTACTTTAATATTAATTTTAGGAGGATTTGAAAAGATAAATTTATTCTCGTTGTCAGCTAAGGTGTTATTTTTTTTAAGGTGTAATTTATCAAAACCAGCTTTCAATAAATGTGCTTCTTTATCCCATAATATATTACCTGAAACATCATTAGAAGAAATTTGAATACTTAAATTTTCATTTGTCGGCACATATTTTATTTTTGCATTTGAAAGCTGATAACCGTAAACATTAAATTCCTGAATATTAATATTTGCATTGGTAATAAATGATTTTGAACCAAGACTACTAAATAGAGAATTAATACTTTCTAAGTTAACTTCAGATAATTCAGCAGATAGTGTCACTCCATTGTTGGGCATTTCTGTTTGAAGAGAGTTAATATTTATTAGACCATTCTTAATCTCCATTACCCCATCATAGTTCCTTGCTTTTATTAACTTTACAGATGCATATGTACCAATTTCTGCCTTAACTAATTCTTGATTCTCATTAATAGTTTTTTTTGTGAATAATAATGTTGTTATTTCATTTTCTTTTTTACCAAAAGGAGGGGGTAAATTTAAACCGAGTCCTTTTAGATCACTTTTAATTTCAATATCAGTTGCTTTATCTGTTATTTTTAATTCCCCACTCCAAGAGGTTTCACCATCAATATTGTCTCCCCAATTCTCTCCTAATGCTGAGCGGATAAATTTTTGGTTAATAATTCCATCAATATTAATTTTGGTTATGTCACCTATATTAGTTAATCCAATTTTTATTGGACTACCTGATAAGTTTGCTACTGCATCATTAATCTTTATATCATCCTGAGTAAAATCTATCTTACCAATAATGTTAGTAATCTTTGGTAATCCTAAAGTAGGATTAATTAAATAACTATTTTGAAATTCATATGTTCCATTGAATGAAATATTATCTTCATCTTTAAGAGGTATTTGTAATTGAATGGCAAGCTTTCCAGGGCCTTCTCCTTTCATTTCATCAAAAATACCTTTCATAACTTTTTTGATGGGACTTTTATTTATCGCATTAATAATATTAGGTATTGGACTGGCTAAAGTTAAATCAATATCCATGATTGGATTTTCGATATTTGAAGGCGTGATATTTACAATCATATGCTCAATATTATTATTTAAAATATCTCCTTTAATACTTTCAAAATTAATATTATTATTTTTAACATTAATTTTAAAATCAAAATTATTTAGCTCAGGCCAACCTTCACCATATTCAATAAAGCTATCAGTTATGATTGACTCAACTGTAAATATTCCTTTTTTAAGGTCGGGTGTATTTTCTCCATCAACAAAAGGAAAGTCTTTAATCTTACCTTTTAATTTTATGACTGAATTTTGGGCCTGACCTTTTAAAAGCGAAGTATCTAACCAATGCAAAGTTTTTTCACCTAGCTGTAAGGGATAATATTTTTTTAAGCTAGCTAGGTCAACTCGAGGCATTTTGATTAATAAGTCAACAATGCTATCTTGCTGGTCTATATATTTGTAACTACCATTAACTATTGAATTTATATCATTATTTTTAATTACTACATTATTGAAATTAAATAAAGTATTTTTCCACTCAATAAGTCCAGAAAATTGAGTAAATGTTATGGGCTGCCTAAAGATATCTTTCTTTATAATTGTTAGGTTTTTTGAAACTGATTTAATTGTTCCGCTTCTTTTTTTTATATCCACCACGCCAGTTATATTTTTAATACCAGGAAAATTTTTATATGGATTAACACTCACATTTAAAAGTTGCCCTTTTAGGATGAGCTCTGGAAGTTTCTCATTAGAATCCTTCCAGCTTAAAGCTAAGTCTTTAAATTGTCCTGAGGGCGACAGATCCTGAATTATTGACTGAAGAGATTTTGTATAAGGTATATGCCTTATTATTTCATGAGCTGATTGAAGATTAATTCGGTTTAATTTAATTTTAACTTGGTTAACTTTTTTCTCTAAGGAGTTTATCAATATTCGAAATTCACCCTCATCAATATTTACTCCATTATTTGTAACTACATTCATTTTTGAAATATTTAATGTAGTAATATTTTTATTTATTGAATAAGAGATTTGACCTTTAAATGTTTTCAGAGTCAATGCTTCCTCATTTGACTGATTAATTTTAGTAATAAAATTTTTAACATCTAATTGTGTATCAATTTGATTAATTCGGCCATCATTGAAGTCACCTCTGATATTGACGTCTCCATTAGCTGCAATTATTTCAACCGGATAATCTATCCAGGGTCTAAATGTATTTATATCAATTTCTGAAACGGATAGACCTAATTGTCCATCACTATTTTTTATTGTTTCTACTGTTGAGCTATCAAAATAACCATATATATTTATTATCTGATTTTTTAAGCTTGATAGTCGTCCAGTTACATTGAAGTTATGACGATCAAGATTGGAAAGAGTAGTTGATGATTCATATTTTGCAGATATATTTTCTATTAATAATGTTGGTGCGTTCCTTGTGTGATCACGCCATTTTATTTTTCCATTAACTATAATAATTTCATCTTGGTTTAGGATCCAATTTGGCGCAGAAGAATTTTTGGTATTTTGTATTGAGATACCACCTACGACATATTTATTATCATCAAATCGTTCAATATCTAAATTTGGTTCATATAGGATAATTTGATCAAGAATTGGCTTAAATTTTAAAAGAGAAAACCATGAAATATCAATACGAATTTTTTTAAGATCAAATGATTTTTTAAGACTGTTGTTATAAATGCTTAGATTATGAAGGGTAAGGCTTGGATTTGTAATTCGCCATTGAGCTTCAATACTCTCTATTTGAACTTTTTTATCAAATTTTTGGCTAATTTCTTGCGTTAATTTATCTTTAAACTCATCGAGATTTGATTGGACAAAGAAGTAAAAAGACAAAAAACCTACTATAAGAAGTGAAAGTGCAAGGAGACCTAGATATATTAAGGTTTTTTTTAGATAAATTTGAAATTTATGATTCATTAAAGCCGTATTGATATTTAATGTACCATTCTATAGAATTTCTCCAAGTTGGTCTAATATGGCTGGATTTTCAAGTGTGGAAATATCAGTAGTTACTTTTTCACCTTTGGCCAAGGTTCTTAATAAGCGGCGCATAATCTTTCCCGATCTAGTTTTAGGTAAATTGTCGCCAAATCGGATTTCATCAGGCTTTGCTATTGGCCCAATTTCTTTCGAGACCCATTGCTTGAGATCGTTAATTACAGTTTCAGCATTAGCTTTAGAAGGCCGTTCACCCTTGAGAACCACAAATGCAACAATGGATTCTCCTTTTATATCATGGGGCCTTCCTACAACCGCTGCTTCTGTGACAATTTGATTTGCGACTAAGGCTGATTCTATTTCCATTGTGCCTAACCTATGACCTGATACATTTAAAACGTCATCTATTCTGCCCATAATTGTAAAATAACCTGTCTTTTTATCCCGAATCGCTCCATCACCAGCTAAATATATTTCTCCACCTAATTCTTTAGGAAAGTAACTATTCTTGAAGCGCCCGGGGTCACCCCATATAGTTCTTATCATTGAAGGCCATGGTTTTTTAATGACTAATAGGCCACCATTCCCCCATTCTTGATTTTTGCCTTCTTCATCAACAACATCAACATCAATTCCTGGGAAGGGAAGTGTGCATGATCCGGGCACTAAAGGTGTTGCTCCTGGAAGTGGAGTAATTACATGGCCACCTGTTTCCGTCTGCCAGAATGTATCAACTATTGGGCAGCGATTATTACCAATATTTTCGTAATACCACATCCATGCTTCTGGGTTAATTGGCTCTCCAACAGTACCTAGAATTCTAAGTGAGTTAAGGTTGTAATTTTTAGGATGAGTTTTTGGACTAACTTCTGATGTTTTTATAAGAGCCCTAATTGCGGTTGGGGCAGTATAAAAAATACTTACTTTATGTTTTTCAATAAGCTGCCAAAACCGACTTGCATCAGGATAAGTCGGCACACCTTCAAAAATTAATTGTGTTGCACCAAGAGCTGTCGGACCGTAAGCCACATATGTATGCCCAGTGATCCATCCAACATCAGCAGTGCACCAATAAACATCTGTCTCTTGAATATCAAAAGTCCAACGGCATGTGTTAATTGCATGAAGAAGATAGCCGGCAGTTGAATGTTGAACACCTTTAGGCTTTCCAGTTGAGCCTGATGTGTAAAGAATAAATAAAGGATGTTCAGCACCAACAAATACAGGAGCACAATTTTTTGGCATATCTGAGATAAGATCTTCCCATAAGATGTCATTTTTATTTAAATTTAATTGAATATTAGCTCGATTATAGATAATAATTTTATCTACAGACTCACATTTGCCAATCTTTAATGCTTCATCCACAGTGGATTTAAGGGGAATTAATTTTCCCCCTCGAAATTGACCGTCTGCGGTGATTACTAGTTTTGCTTCTGTATCTTCGATTCGTTCTTGGATGCTTTTAGCCGAAAACCCACCAAATATTACTGAATGTATAAGGCCAAGTCTGGCGCATGCTTGCATAGCCACAATCGCTTCTATACTCATGGGTAGATAAATAATTACCCGATCACCAATCTTTAAATTTATACTTTTTAATCCATTAGCAAATTGACAAACTTTTTCGTATAAGTCCAAATATGTTATTGAAGTTACTTTTCCGTCATCAGCTTCAAATATAATAGCTGTTTTATTAGGCTGCGTTTTTAAGTGACGATCAAGGCAATTATAGGAAGCATTTATTTTTCCATCTTCAAACCATTTATAAAATGGTGCGTCTTTATCGTTTAAAATTTTTGTATATGGTTTATTCCAGATTAATAATTCTTTAGCTAGCTCTGACCATGCTCCCAGATAGTCATTTTTAAATTTATCAACCAAAGCTTCATAACTTTTCATTCCAGAAACATTTGCATTTTTTACTACTTCATCACTAGGATTAAAGATACGAATCTCTCTATTCATTGACTCTATTGACATTGAAGCTTATCTCCTAAATAATTTTATTAATCATTTTGTAATCATTATCAATATAATTCATGCATATCTTATAAGACTTTAGAGTATTAAAAATATAATTATAATTTTTACATTAGAAAAAAAATTTAATTTTAATGAATATGCACTATGTATTATTTTGCTAGCATATGATAATAGCCTTTCATTTAACTTTCTATATAATTCTAGTATATGACTCTTAGATTAAGATTTAATTTACTCATAACACTTATCATGCTTTTTCTAATAATAGCATTAGCAGCAGTAACAATGAGCTCATCTAAAAGATCAATTCAAGAAGGCGTTGAGTCAGCAAATAAAGTCACCCTTCAATATCTCGAAACAATCATAGTAAGGTCGGTCCAAAATCCAGAATGGGGGAGTACGCATGACGTTGTCAGTCGATTCCTTAGGCAATTAGGATATGTCCGCAGTAATGATATTTTTCTTTATAATAACCAAGGTAAGTTAACTTACAAATCGCCACCATCTTCTTATAAATTAGAAGTTGAACCCCCTCAGTGGTTTATCAATTTTATCAGTCCAAAAAAAGAATCAAATTCTCGTTTAATTGATTCTGGAAGATTGGTTGTTCAATCAAATACATCGGGAGCGATTCGAGGTGCTTGGGTAGACTTGAGGACGCTATTTTCAACAACATTAATCTTCTTTTTATTATTTAATTTATTCGTATATTGGTTGTTAGGACAATGGTTAAGACCAATAAACAATATGCTTGAGGCAATTGATAAAATAGGTAAAGGAGGCTTTGATGCGCGCTTACCTCATTTTAATGTCCCTGAATTTAGGTCCATTGCGTTAAATTTCAATGCAATGGGAACTTCCCTTCAAAAAACAATGTTTGAGAATAAGAGATTAGGGTTGATTGCAGAGCAAACAGCAGATGCGGTAATTATTCATGATGAAAAAATGAATATTTCTTTTTGGAATAAATCTGCAGAAAGAATATTTGGCTACAAGGAAAGGGAGGTATTAGGGGAGTCAGCAAGTTTAATTATTCCTGACTACCTAAAAAAAGAACTAGGTAAAAACCTTACTTTAATGAAAAAAAATAAATTGATACATGACTTCAAAACAAAAAGAGTAGCAAAAAATGGAAAGTTAATAGACGTTTCGATTTCAGCATCTCCCTTGATTGACCCTAAAACAAAAAAGTTGATTGGAGACATTGTAAGTATGAGGGATATTTCTGAAGGGATTTTAGCCCAAAAATCTCGTGATGAACTTGAGCAAAATAGAAAATTAACTTCTATAATTCAGGGCCACATTGAGGATGAAAGAAGAAGCTTAGCAAGAGAATTACATGATGAATTAGGTCAGTATGTTTCTGCAATTAAAATTTTTGCACAAAATATCAATAATAAATCTGATGGTAATAAAGACATTAAAGCCAGCGCATCTTCAGTGACTTCGGCAGCTAATCAGATATATGATGGTATGCATAATATTATTCGAAAATTAAGGCCTGGCGCGCTAGATAATTTAGGCTTAAGTGAGACCATTATAGATACAGTAAGCACATGGGAGAGGCAGCATAAAAATCTTAAATTTTCACTAAAAATTAAAGGCGATATAAATGATTTAGGTGAGGCGATTAATATTAATATCTATAGAATAATTCAAGAATCTATGAATAATTCTTTAAAGCATGCAAAAGCTAGTGAGATAATAATTGATTTATGTCTTTTACAGAAAGGTTTAAAGTTAGAGTTCTCTGATAATGGGGTAGGATTCGACAAAAAAATTCTTAAAAATTCAAAACAATTTGGCTTGATAGGGATTAAAGAAAGAGTGCAGTCGTTAAAAGGAACTTTTGAGCTGCAAACGAGCCTCTCAAAAGGCGTAAGATTGATTATATTAATTCCAAAAAGGTAACAGAGGGTATGGCTAAAATAAATATATTGTTAGTAGATGATCATTCGGTAGTTAGAATGGGCTTTAAAATGTTAATTGAAAATGAATCAGATATGGCGGTTATTTGTGAGGCAGAATCTGGTGAGCTAGGGATTACAGCATTTAAAGAGCATAAGCCAAGTATCGTTATTATGGATATAACAATGCCGGGTATGGGAGGACTTGATGCAATTGAAAGAATTATTGCATTCGATAAAAAAGCTAAAATTTTGGTGCTATCAGCTCATGAAGACTCAGTTCATCCCAAACGTGCATTAAGTGCAGGAGCTTTAGGCTATCTGACAAAAAGAAGCGCAGCAGAGGAATTAATTAAGGCTATTAGATCTGTAAACAGCGGAACAAAATATCTTGAACCAGCCATAGCGCAGCAAATGGCAATTACCCAAATATCTGGAGAAAACAATCCTGTAGAAATTTTATCGGATAGGGAATTCGAGGTATTTATGGATCTTGCAAAAGGAAAAAGTACTAATGAAATAGCTGATACGATGTGCTTAAGCCCAAGAACGGTCGGAACACACCTTTATAACATCAAACAAAAACTCAATGCAAATAACTCTGCTGAAATAGCATTAATTGCAATAAGGTGTGGGCTTTTAGAGCCATAATTATTTTTTTGATGCAAATATACCACTAATAATAATCAACATTATCCCCAAAGCAGTTTGCCAGTCTATAAATTCATCAAACAAAACCACACCAATTATTGTTGCAAAGATTATTGTTAGGTAAGATAAGCCTGCATTTCCAAGAGTATTCCCAACGTGGTACGCTTTGGTGATTGCAATTTGAGCAATGGTAGCACTTGCGCCAAGACCAAGAAGAATTAATATATGTTCAAACTGAATATTATGCATTTCACCAAAGATCATCATAAATCCAGAACAGATTGTTGATATAAGGGTAAAGTAAAATATAGTTCTTAAGATTGGCTCTTTAAGTTGCCCAAGTTGAGTTACAAATAGATATGCCATTGCTGCTCCTAACCCTGAAAAAAGGCCAACTAAACCAGCAAAATAATTCTGATTTTCAAATGTGGGCTTGAGAATGAAAAAAACTCCTATAAATCCGATTGTAACTGCTAAAAATAGCCACTTTTTGACTTTCCGTTTTAAAATTAAAGGCATAAGTAACCCTAAAAATAGTGGAGAAGTATAGTTGAGTGATATTGCTGTACTTAGAGGAAGATGGTTAATGGCATAAAAAAAGAATAACAAAGAAATGAAACCAATTGATGATCGAGTGAAATGTAGCTTCATATAATTCGATGAATATGAAACGTCATTCCACTTCATTATAGCTATTATAAAAACCAAGCTTATTGATGATCGATAAAAAACTAATTCAGTTGGTGTGAAATTTTCACCTCCTAACTTAACAAAAGTACCCATTAGTGCAAAGAAGAAAGTTGCAATTAGCATCCATAGAACACCTTGATGAAAGACAAACATAATAAATTCTCAGAATATAGATAAGTGCGTCATTTTAAAACTAGTAAATTAAGATGAATACTTCAAATATTTCATGTAAAATAACGCTTTTGAAGAATATAACATCTTACATTAGGAGTGTTGGTTTATGAAAAATCCATTAGATTCAATCAAAGGTACAATTATTGCAGGCTTAGTACTGATATTAATCTCTCTCATTTATCTTGATTGGGGTGAGTTAAGCACTACTGGATTGCTTGGTGATGCGAGTTCTGCTTATTATGGATTTATGCGATTTTTTCATGTGATAGCTGGGGTGGCATGGATTGGACTTTTGTATTATTTTAATTTTGTGCAAGTGCCAGCTTTAAAAAATGCAGCAGCAGACGGAACGGGGGCAGGAATAACTAAGCATGTTGCTCCTCTAGCTCTTTTGTGGTTTAGATGGGCAGCTTTAGCTACATGGATTGCAGGTGCAGCTTTGTTAGGTTCAAGCTTTACTGATACATTTTTACTGAGTGATGGCTATGAAGCTATTGGTCTCGGTTCTTGGATGGGAACAATTATGTTGTTTAATGTGTGGGGCTTAATTTGGCCAAACCAACAAAAGATACTTGGAATGAAAAAAGCGTCTGATGAAGAAAAAGTAAAGGCGAGGCGAGTAGCACTTTTAGCATCAAGAACTAACACTATGCTATCAATACCAATGTTACTTCTGATGACTAATGGACTTTCTCATCGAGCATTGCTTGGTTTATAATATATCTTAAAGGATGCAAAGGCGACTTTAAGTCGCCTTTTTTGTTTGTACTATGAAATTAATGAATAAAAATTTGATGCCTACTTATAATAGACTTCCTATTTCTTTTGAGAAAGGGAAAGGGGTGTGGGTGTTTGATAAGAACAAGACTAAATATTTAGATGGCTTATCTGGCATTGCAGTTAATACACTGGGTCATAATCACCCAGGTTTAGTTAAGGCCATATCTAAGCAAGCTGCAAAATTAATACATATTTCAAATTATTATCATATTGAAGAGCAATCGCTGCTTGCAGATAAATTAGTAAAAATTTCAAAACTTTCCTCAGTATTTTTCTGTAATTCTGGTTGTGAAGCAAATGAAGCAGCGATTAAATTAGCAAGGCTTCATGGACATAAATTAGGTATTGATACCCCAAACATTATAGTCATGGAGGGTGGATTTCACGGAAGGACAATGGGCACATTATCTGCGTCTGGTGGAAGAAAGTACCAGGCAGGTTTTGAACCATTAATGTCTGGTTATATCAGAGTTCCTTTTGACGACATCGATGCTATTAAGAAGATTTCAAGTAAAAAAAATAAAGTTTCTGCAATCTTTGTTGAGCCAATTCAAGGTGAGGGTGGAATAAATATACCGAATAATTTTAAGCAGTATTTGAAAAAATTAAGACAGATTTGTGATCAAAATAAATGGTTATTGATTTTTGATGAAGTTCAGTGTGGCATTGGTAGAACTGGTAAATGGTTCGCTCATCAACATTCATCAGTTAAACCGGACGTGATGACCTTAGCTAAAGGATTGGGCTCAGGGATGCCAATAGGTGCATGTGTTGCAAATAAAACTACTACCCAACTTATGGAGCCAGGAAAGCATGGCTCAACTTTTGGTGGCAACCCACTAGCCTGTTCTGCTGGTATAGCAACTTTGAATGCCATTGAAAAAGAATATTTAATTAAAAATGCATCAACCCAAGGGTTATTGATAACAAATCTTTTAAATGAAAAATTTAAAAGTAACAAGAATATTGTTTCAATTAGGTCTTTGGGGCTTATGATTGGTATTGAGCTTAGTATGCCATGTGTTGAAATTGTAAATATTGCATTAGAAAAAAAGCTTTTAATTAATGTAACTTCAGAGAGTGTCATAAGACTTCTTCCACCATTAATTATCAACAAAAAAGAAGCTAAAATGTTAACTGATAGATTAATTAAAACGATTGAGATTTTTTTAAGAAATTATGAATAAGATAAAACACTTTTTACAGTTTAATGATTTAGAAAGAGATGAAATTGAGTTCTTATTCGACAGAACAAAGTGGATAAAAAATCAATACAAATCATACAAAAAATATTGGCCATTAGAAGATAGAACTCTTGTGATGATTTTTGAGAAGGCAAGCACAAGAACTAGACTATCTTTTGAAGCAGGTATGCATCAATTAGGAGGTGCAGGTGTATATTTAAATACTAGAGACTCGCAATTAGGTAGAGGCGAGCCAGTAGAAGACGCGGCGCAAGTGATATCAAGAATGTGTGATGCTGTAATGATTAGAACTTTTGAACAAGATATAATTGATAGGTTTGCAAAAAATTCAAGAGTACCCGTTATAAATGGACTTACTAACGAGTATCATCCTTGTCAAATTCTTGCAGATATTTATACGTTTATTGAAAAGAAAGGTCCTATTCAAGGCAAGACAGTCGCCTGGATTGGAGATTCTAATAATGTATGTAATACATGGCTTCAAGCTGCAGAATTATTAGATTTTAATGTACATGTATCAACTCCAAAAGGATATGAGATTGAGGTTGAAAGAGCCGGTTTATATAATGATAAACATTTTGAAGAATTTGAAGATCCTATGGATGCTGCAAGGGGTGCAGATATTGTTACAACTGATGTATGGACTAGTATGGGTTTTGAATCAGAAAAAAATGAGAGAATAAAAGATTTTACTGATTGGCAAGTCGATAGCGATATGATGAAGATTGCTGGCAAAGATGCATTATTTATGCATTGTCTTCCAGCACACAGAGGTGAAGAAGTTACTGCTGAAGTCATTGATGGACCGCATAGTGTTGTTTGGGAAGAGGCAGAGAATAGACTCCATGTTCAGAAAGCGCTTTTAGAATATTTGATATTAGGGAAAGTTAAATGATAAAGGATGTAGAGAAAATTGTACTTGCATACTCTGGTGGTTTAGACACATCAGTAATTTTGAAGTGGCTTCAGCAAGAATATAAATGTGAGGTCGTTACTTTTACAGCCGATTTAGGACAAGGTGAAGAGATCGAGCCAGCAAGAGAGAAGGCAAAAGCTGCTGGTGTTAAAGAAATCTTTATTGAGGACCTAAGAGAAGAGTTTGTTAGAGATTTCGTTTTCCCAATGTTTAGGGCGAACACGGTTTATGAGGGTGAATACCTACTTGGAACATCAATAGCAAGGCCTTTAATCGCAAAAAGACTAATTGAGATTGCAAAAGAAACTAATAGTAATGCTATTGCTCATGGCTCAACTGGGAAAGGGAATGACCAAGTTAGATTTGAATTAGGATCTTATGCCTTAAATCCAGATATTAAGATTATTGCGCCTTGGAGAGAATGGGATCTTCTGAGCAGAGAAAAATTAATTAAATTTGCTGAGGATAATGATATTCCTGTAGATATGAAGCATAAAGATGGAGGAAGTCCTTATAGTATGGATGCGAACCTTCTTCATATTTCATATGAAGGTAGAGACTTAGAAGACCCCTCTATTTCTCCTGAAGAAAGTATGTGGAGATGGACGACTAGCTTAAAGAGCGCGCCTGATAATCCAGAAGTCATAACTATTGAATTTAAAAAGGGTGATCCAGTAGCATTGAATGGTAAAAACTTAAAGCCACATGAAATTTTGCATCAATTAAATAAAATTGGCGGAGAACATGGTGTCGGTAGGCTTGATTTAGTTGAGAATAGATATGTTGGAATGAAGTCGAGAGGTTGTTATGAAACACCTGGAGGGGCTATTTTATTAAAAGCACATAGAGCAATTGAGTCATTGACATTGGATAGAGAGGAGGCGCATTTAAAAGATGAGTTAATGCCTAAATACGCTTCATTAATTTATAACGGATTTTGGTGGGCGCCAGAAAGATTAGCTCTTCAAGCTCTGATTGATACTACACAAGGTAAAGTTAATGGGTGGGTTAAGATAAGTCTATACAAAGGAAACGTTACTATTATGGGTAGGGATAGTGATAATTCATTATTTGACTCAAATATAGCAACTTTTGAGGATGATAGAGGGGCTTATGATCAAAAAGACGCAGAGGGATTTATTAAAATAAATGCATTAAGAATGAGGATAGCAGCAAAAAAAATTAAAAAGTAAATTAGGGGAAAAAGAATATGCCTTCATTTGATATAACATCAGAAGCAAATATAGTGAATATTAGAAATGCAGTTGATGTATCGATGAGAATGATTAATAACCGATATGATTTTAAGGGTACGACTGCCAAAATAGATTTTTTAGAGAAGGAAATGGTTATAAATTTATTTGGCGATGCCGAATTTCAATTAAACCAAATTAAAGATATTTTATTTCCTGCAATGGAGAAAAAAGAGCCCGATAGCTCAAAACGTATCACTTCAAATAGTATTGAGACTGTATCTGGCAATAAGTCTAAGCAATTACTAACAATTAAGAGCGGGATAGATATAGATTTAGCAAAAGAAATTGTTAAAACAATAAAAGATTCAAAAATTAAAACGCAAGCTAGCATTCAGGGAGATGCAGTAAGAATCTCTGGTGGCAAAAGAGATACGCTGCAAGAATGCATTACTTTAGTAAAATCAAAGCATCAGGATTTCCCTTTAAGTTTCGGCAATTTTAGGGACTAATTGTATGGGGATTTCTCTTTATGAAAAAGTGTTTAATCGTCATGTGGTTCGAAAGGATGAGGGCACTTATTTACTCTATATCGATAGGCATTTAGTTCATGAAGTAACAAGCCCTCAAGCATTTGAAGGAATACGTATATCAAATAGAAATATTTGGAGAAAGAATTCTATCATTGCCGTGCCAGATCACAATGTCCCAACAACCGATAGAACAGTTAAAATTAAAGACCCTATTTCCAGAATTCAAGTCGAAACCTTAGATAAGAATTGTGAGGAATTTAATTTACTTCAGTTTAAGATGGATGACCGACGCCAAGGAATTGTTCATGTTGTCGGGCCAGAGCAAGGCTCAACATTACCTGGAATGACTATAGTTTGCGGTGACTCCCATACAAGTACTCATGGAGCATTCGGTGCTATTGCTATGGGAATTGGTACATCAGAAGTTGAACATGTTTTTGCAACTCAATGTTTGATAGTAAATAAATTTAAAACAATGCGAGTAGTTGTAAATGGTGATCTTCAATATGGGGTCACAGCTAAAGATGTTGCTTTGGATGTAATAGGTAAGATTGGTACCGCAGGTGGAACAGGCCATGCAATTGAATTTACAGGAACGACGATACAGTCATTATCCATGGAAGGAAGAATGACATTATGCAACATGGCTATTGAAGCAGGCTCTAGAGTTGGGTTAATAGGAGTTGATAATAAAACTATTGATTATATTCAAGACAAACCTTTAGCACCAAAGGGTGATTTATGGAAAAAAGCTAAAAAAGATTGGTTAGGCTTGGTAAGTGATGAAGATGCAAAATTTGATTCTGAAATAGAAATTGATGGCAGCCTAATAGAGCCTCAAGTTACATGGGGGACCTCTCCTGAGATGGTTGTAAGTATTACTAGCAAAGTTCCAAATCCAGCCGATTTTTCAGATAAAACTTTAAGTTCCAGCTATCAAATAGCACTAAAATATATGAACCTAAAGCCTGAGACGCCAATTAATAAAATAGCTATTGATAAAGTTTTTATAGGCTCTTGTACTAATTCTAGAATTGAAGATTTAAGAGCGGCTGCAAGCATTGTGGGAACAAAAAAAATTGCAAAGAATATTAAATTAGCATTAGTAGTTCCAGGATCAGGTTTAGTAAAGCTTCAGGCTGAATCAGAAGGCTTGGATAAAATTTTTAAAAATGCTGGATTTGAATGGCGTGAGCCAGGTTGCTCAATGTGCTTAGCAATGAATGCAGATAAACTAGGCCCGGGGGAAAGATGTGCTTCCACATCTAATAGAAATTTTGAGGGTAGACAAGGACAAGGAGGCAGAACTCATCTGGTAAGCCCTCAAATGGCAGCTGCAGCAGCAATTTATGGTAAATTTGTTGATATTAGAGAGCTTAATTAAATGGACCCTGTGAATATTCACAAAGGAATTGTTATTCCGTTGGATAGGGCAAATGTTGATACGGATGCAATTATTCCAAAGCAATTCTTAAAATCTATTAAAAAGACAGGTTTTGGACCTAATTTATTTGACGAATGGCGCTATCTTGATCATGGAGAGCCAGGACAAGATAACTCTAAGAGAAGGATTAATCCAGATTTTGTTTTAAATATACCGAGATATAAAAATGGCTCAATATTAATTGCAAGAGAAAATTTTGGATGTGGATCAAGCAGAGAACATGCACCTTGGGCACTACTTGATTTTGGAATTAAAATTGTTATAGCATCAAGCTTCGCTGATATATTTTATGGAAATTGCTTTAAAAATGGGATTCTTCCAATTATTTTGGATAAAGCGACTATGGATAAAATCTTTACCAAAGTAGAGGCCAAGGTTGGGTATGAAATAACAGTTAATTTACAAAAACAAAAAATTTATTATGATTCAGAAATTGCTTCTTTTGAAGTAGATAGTTTTAAGAAATCTTGTTTATTGGATGGCTTGGATGATATTGGATTAACTTTAAAAAATAAAGTTGATATCGAAAATTTTGAAAAAAAATACCATGAAAGTTTTCCATGGCTAAATAGTGGGGAAAAGTTAAAATGAAAATTGCAGTTTTACCTGGGGATGGAATAGGTCCTGAAATTATTAAACAAGCTGTAAAAGTATTAAAGGCTTTCGGTCTCGAGAATATTTTAGAATATGCCCCTATTGGTGGGGCTGGTTTCGAAGCATTTAAAGATCCTCTTCCTAAATCTACTCTTGAGCTAGCAATTGCAGCAGATGCTGTTTTGCTAGGTGCTGTGGGCCACTGGAAGTATGACAAATTACCTAGAGATATGCGTCCGGAAAGAGGGCTGCTTAGAATTCGGCAATCCTTAAATTTATTTGCAAACTTACGGCCCGCTATTATGTTTTCTGAACTGATTCATGCTTCAAGCTTAAAGGCTGAAGTTGTATCAGGTTTAGATATACTTATTGTAAGAGAATTAACAGGGGATATTTATTTTGGTGAGCCAAGAGGTATAGTTACTAATCAAAAAAATGAGCGTGAGGGTATTAATACAATGAGATATTCTGAATCTGAAATTAAAAGAATTGCTCATGTTGCATTTAAGACTGCCTTAAAAAGATCAAAGAAATTATGTTCTGTAGACAAGGCTAATGTTTTAGAGACTACTGAGCTATGGAGGGAAGTATTCATAGAGACTGGGAAAGAATATCCGGAAGTAGAGTTATCTCATATGTATGTTGATAATGCTGCTATGCAATTAGTTAAAAACCCAAAACAGTTCGATGTTATTGTTACAGGTAATATATTTGGAGACATATTGTCTGACCAAGCCTCGATGTTAACAGGCTCTATTGGTATGCTACCATCTGCATCATTAGATGCAAATAATAAGGGCATGTATGAGCCAAGTCATGGCTCTGCACCTGACATAGCAGGCCAAGATAAAGCCAATCCATTAGCTACTATTTTGTCACTAGCAATGATGTTTAAATATACATTTAACGATCAAGAAAAATTTAATTTAATAGAAAATGCCGTAAAAAGCGTCTTGAGAGAAGGTTTTCGAACAGAAGATATATCTTCTGAAGGAACAAATCTAATTGGATGTGAAGAAATGGGCGATAAAGTTATTGAAAGGTTAGAAATTTAATATGAAAAAAGTTGGATTTATTGGATGGCGCGGAATGGTCGGGTCAGTTTTAATTAAACGTATGATTGACGAATTAGATTTTGATAATTTTGATTCACATTTTTTTTCTACGTCTCAAGCCGGTCAAAAAAATCCTGAATGGAATATTAACTTTAAGAATAAATTGTTAATCGATGCATTTGATATCCAAGAATTGTCTAAAATGGATATCATAATGACTTGCCAAGGTGGTGATTACACAGATAAAGTTTTTTCTAAATTAAGAGCAACAGGATGGGATGGACATTGGGTAGATGCTGCATCAACTTTACGGATGGAAAAAAATTCAGTAATTGTGCTTGACCCACTCAATCAATCATCAATTGATAGTTCATATGATGCAGGGATAAAGAATTGGATAGGTGGTAATTGTACTGTATCTTTGATGTTATTAGCGATTCATGGCTTGTTAAAAGAAGATTTAGTAGAATGGGTTTCTTCAATGACTTACCAAGCTGCAAGTGGAGCTGGTGCAAATAATATGAGGGAGTTACTTTCCCAAATGGGTCAAATATATTCCTCAGTTTCCGACGATTTAAATCAAAAAAATTCAAATATCCTTGATATTGATAGTAAAGCATTAGCTTTAATGAACTCAGATAAGTTTCAAAAAAATAACTTTAAGGTTCCTTTGGCTGGAAATTTGATTCCATGGATTGATGAGGATTTAAAAAACGGTCAGAGTCGTGAGGAATGGAAAGGACAATCCGAAACAAATAAAATTTTAAACTCTAGCTTTAATTCTATTAAGGTTGATGGCTTATGCGTTCGAATTGCTACAATGAGATCACATTGTCAAGCACTCACAATTAAACTTAAAAAGAGTATTCCGATTGAAGCAATAAATGAAAGAATCTCCAATGGAAACCAATGGGTAAAATTAATTCCAAATGAAAAAGAATCTTCCATTAATTTATTAAGCCCTGCAGAAGTTTCAGGTAAACTTGATATAGCAGTAGGTAGGGTGAGAAAATTAGATATTGATAAAAACTGTATCTCTCTATTTACCGTTGGTGACCAGCTATTATGGGGAGCCTCAGAACCAATTAGGCGAATGTTGAACATACTTGTTAGAAAAGGAAATGGATAACAATGAAATTAAAATTTAAATTATTATTATTGTTATTCTATCTAACCCTTACTTCAAATAGTTTGTTGGCACTTACATTAAATAAAATGCAAGTTAATTCAAAACAAGATGAGCCATTAAATGCTGTTATTGATGTTATTTTTTCAAAAGGCGATAAAGTAGAAAATTTAAATCCAGCGATTGCTTCAAAAGAAAATTATGAAGCAAACGGTTTAGCGCGATTACCAATTCATGCTGATATTCAGATTAGATTAGAAGATGGGGCCAATGGAGCCAAAATATTTTTAATAAGTAACGATATAGTAAAAGATCCCTTTTTAGATTTATTAATACAAATTGATTCAGAAAGAGGTAGGGTTTATAAAGAATACACTGTTCTTTTAGAACCACCTTCACCAAAAACATCCATAGAGGAAGTGATTGAAGCTAAAAAAAATGACAGTGAAAACTTAGAAAAAAAAATTGAAGCACCAAAGGGGAAGATTAAAAAACTTAAAGCTCAACAAGAAGACATAAGCAAAGCCGAAATAGCAAAAGAAGTTCAAGAAGTAAAAAAGCCAGCTATTAAAAAAGAAGTTAAAGCAAAAATAGTTGAATCTATGAAAGGTAAAACTCTTTACCAAATTGCAAGAGAAAATAAGCCTTCGGGGGTAACAACTGAACAGATGGTATTGGCCATTTACAAGAATAACCCAAAAGCATTTTCTGAAGATAATGTTAATACATTAATAAAAAATAAGGATTTACAAATCCCGCCTCTAAGCTATTTTGAAAATCATTCACATCTTGAAGCGCGAAAGATTTTAAGAGATCAGAACACTGAGTGGAAAAACAAATTAAAGAAAAAAAATAAACCCGTAAAACAAAAACAGATTATTAATAAAGATACTGCAAAGATTGACCGGTTAGAAAAAGAGCTGATTGAGGCTAAAAAGAAATTAGAAGATTTTGCAAAGGTAAATATTGAATCTAAAAATAATTCAAGTGAAGCATTAAGTATAACGTTAAGAGAAAACTCAGAAGCATTAAAAGAGGAACAAGTCCCTAATAAGGAACAAGTCCCTAATAAGGAACAAGTCCCTAATAATGAAATTAGCCAAGAGATGGACGCTGATGATGGTGTTTTTGTTTCTTCTATATCCGATATTGATGAAAATAAGATTGATGAAACAGAAATTGATATAAAAGAGAAGTCGGGATTAGAGACTATTCATGTTTTATTACTTGTATTGTTTTTTGTTCTTTTATTCGGATTGTTTATTGTTATATCGCGAAGAAAAGCAAACGACAGAAACCAGTCATTAAAAAGTTTTGTTGATGACGGCGAGCTTACCTCTGAATCAGAATTATCAGTCAAGGCCGCTGAAAATTACAGTTCCGATGCATTACCCCAGGAGTCTAGTAAGGATGATACAAGCCAAAAACCTAAAAATAGTTATCTACCCATTGCAGATGATGATTAAATTATAGATTTATCATGCTTCATTCATTAATCTTTTTTGCGGGAATGATTTTATTGGTGATTTTGTCGAGCGTCGACTTAATAATTAATTTAACTATCATTTGTTTTTTTTTAATTATCTCTATTGTTTTAAAATTGCCATTTTTCACTATTATTAGCAAGATAAAATATTTTATTTTTGCTTTATTAGCTATCTATTCCTTATCAACTCCTGGTGAAATATTATTTTACTACTCATTTATTTCAGTCACACATGAAGGGCTATATTTTGGAATAAATAATTCGTTAAGAATTATGAATACATTTTTGACAATTATGATTCTAATGAAATTTATCCCTAAGAAATTTTTTATTAATTTTATTATTAAGATTTGCTACCCCTTAAAATATTTTGGCTTAAATATGGATAATTTGACTTCACGAATTTTTTTGACTTTTGATTACCTTGATTTCTATAAAAATTATTCCCTTACGTTCTCTAATTTTATTGAGGTCATTAATGACCATATAAAAAATAAGTCTCATGTCATGAACACTAAAAAAATTGAAAGAGTTATACCTTCAGTAATTGATTATTATTGGATTATTGGTTTTTTTTCTAGCTTTATTTTAATTCAATTTTTTTAGTATATGAGATTCGCAGCTTCTGTAGAGTATGAAGGAACAAATTTTTTTGGTTGGCAACGTCAGTCATTAGTCAATAGCATCCAAGAAGAAATTGAAAATTCTATATCACAAATAACTCAGACTGATATTAAGATTCAGGGAGCTGGAAGAACTGACGCTGGTGTTCATGCACTAGGCCAAGTATTTCATTTTGATACAGATATCGATAGGCCCATTAAGTCCCTTACTAAAGGTGTAAATTCCTTTCTTCCTGATTCAGTTAGGATTAAATGGGTTAAGAAAGTGCCTGATGATTTTCATGCTCGTTTTTCAGCAACTGGAAGAGAGTATCAATATTTATTAAATAATTCTTCTATTAATTCTTCCATTTGGTCAAAACATTGTGGATGGACTTTTTATGAATTAGATCCTACCCTTCTAAATAATGCCTCTAAGAAATTTGAAGGACGCCATGATTTTACTGCTTTTCGCTCATCTGAATGTCAAGCAAAATCACCTATAAGATCAATTGACAATATAACAGTAGAAAAATTTAATACCTTTTACTTATTTACTATTAGTGGTGACGGTTTTTTACATCATCAAATTAGAAATATGATTGCAACAATAATTGATGTGGCAAAAAAAGAAATGAGCATTGATTATATTGATACCTTATTTCAAAAAAAAGATCGGAGTCTTACACCAGCTACTTTTTCTCCTAATGGTTTATATCTGACGAATATCAAGTATGATAAAATTTGGGGTTTTCCTGATTCATTAAATACATTAAATATCTTTAAGGCATAAAATTAATTAAATTGAGAACAAAAATTAAAATTTGTGGAATTACAAACCTTAGAAATGCCCATGAGGCTGCTCGGTTAGGTGTTGATGCACTTGGTTTTGTTTTCTTTAGCGAGAGTCCTCGATATATTGAGCCGAAGAAAGCTCGTGTAATAATTAACTTACTTCCTTCGTTTGTTTCTAGAGTTGGCTTATTTGTTAATGCCCCAAAAGAAGAAGTTTTATCTGCAATAAGTGAATCACGAGTGAATGTGCTTCAATTTCACGGAGATGAAGATGAAGAATTTTGTAATCAATTTAATTTACCATATATTAAAGCTATTTCGTTCAAGGATGGAATTAATTTGCTAGAATATTGTCAACTATATGCTTCAAGCTCAGCAATTTTAATAGATACTTACTCTCAAAAAATGAGGGGCGGAACCGGGAAGACTTTTAATTGGGACTTGATACCTAAACAGTTACCATTACCAATAATCATTGCAGGCGGATTAGATAGTAAAAACGTTTCTTCTTTAATTAATTCCGTAAATCCATATGGAGTTGATGTTAGCGGCGGAGTTGAGTTAGATAAAGGAATAAAGGATCACAATATGATGAAAAATTTTGTTTTAGGAGTAAATAATGCAGCCATATGATTTACCCGACGATTTTGGTCACTTTGGACAATTTGGTGGAACTTTTGTTGCTGAAACTCTGATTGAAGCTTTAGACGAACTGCGAGATATGTATGCAAAATATAAAGATGACCCAGATTTTCTTACCGAATTTCATCATGATTTAAAACATTTTGTTGGCAGACCAAGCCCTATTTATTTCGCTGAAAGACTAACTAAAAAGATTGGCGGAGCGAAAATTTATTTGAAAAGAGAAGATTTAAATCATACAGGTGCCCATAAAGTCAATAATACTGTTGGACAAGCATTATTAGCTAAAAGAATGGGTAAGCCTCGAGTAATTGCTGAGACAGGTGCAGGTCAGCATGGGGTAGCGACTGCAACAATAGCTGCTAGATTGGGTTTGGAATGCGTAGTTTATATGGGTGCTGAAGATATAAAAAGACAATCACCAAATGTTTATAGAATGAAGCTACTTGGGGCGACAGTTGTTCCTGTAGAGAGCGGCTCAAAGACCCTAAAAGATGCATTAAATGAAGCTTTGAGAGATTGGGTTACAAATGTATCAAATACGTTTTATATTATAGGTACCGTTGCAGGACCTCACCCATATCCAATGATGGTTAGAGATTTTAATTCGGTAGTTGGTAAAGAATGCAAGATTCAAATGCCAGAACTTGAAAATAAACAACCCGATGTAATAGTTGCCTGTGTTGGTGGGGGTTCAAATGCAATGGGAATTTTTTATCCGTATATTGATGATAAAAATGTGCAGTTAGTTGGTGTGGAAGCAGCAGGTGATGGAATTGAAACAGGCAAACACGCTGCGCCATTAACATCAAATAGTGCGATTGGTGTTTTGCATGGAAATAGAACGTATTTAATGCAAAATGATGAAGGCCAGATTATTGATACCCACTCTGTATCTGCAGGCCTGGATTACCCAGGAGTTGGCCCAGAGCATGCTTGGTTAAAAGACTCTGGTAGGGCTAGTTATGTTGCTATTACAGATAAAGAAGCTTTGGAATCTTTTCATAATTTATGCTTAATAGAAGGAATTATCCCGGCTCTTGAAACAAGCCATGCTCTTGCCTACGCAGAGAAAATTGCTGCAAAAATGTCTCCAGAAGAAATTATTTTAGTAAATCTTTCAGGAAGAGGGGATAAAGATATTAATACTGTTGCAGATATTTCAGGAATTTCTTTATAAAAAATTATGTCTAGAATTCAAGCCACTTTTAAATCTTTAAAAAATAAAAAAGAGAAAGCATTAATCCCTTTTTTCACTGCTGGTGACCCACATCCAGATAAGACAGTTGAAATAATGAATACCCTTGTCTCAGCAGGAGCTGATATGATCGAACTCGGAATCCCATTTTCTGACCCTATGGCTGATGGCCCAGTTATTCAAAGAGCAAGTGAAAGAGCATTGAAAAATAATGTTGGCATCACCACAACAATCAAATTAGCTGCAGAATTTAGAAAAAATAATAAAACAACACCAATAATTCTAATGGGTTATGCAAATCCAATTGAGGCTATTGGTATTGATAATTTTGTATCACTGATTAAAGATGCTGATATAGATGGAGTTATAACTGTCGATTATCCACCAGAAGAATCAGAGCAGTTTGTTAAGAAATTAAAAGAGAATGGTATTGATAGTATTTTTCTTATATCACCAACAACAGATAATAAAAGGATTGAATTGATAATTAATCAAGCTACCGGTTTTTTGTATTACGTATCGCTGAAAGGTGTAACTGGGTCAGCGAATATAGATATCAATCAGGTGTCAAAAAAAGTTAAGAATATAAAAGAATTTACTGAGCTTCCAGTGGGGGTAGGTTTTGGTGTAAGAGATGCAAAAACTGCAAAAGAGGTTGCAGCCATTTCAGATGCTGTGGTTATAGGAAGCAGGATTGTGCAAGAAATTGAAGAATCAAATGATGGTGATCTAATTAATAATATTAGAAACTTGGTGGTCGAAATGAAAAACTCTATTAGTGAAGAGGTAATTTCAAAGTGAGCTGGTTAAAAAATATTATTCCACCAAAAATAAAAAGAATTGTAGGTCGCGTTAAGAGAAATATTCCTGAAGGTTTATGGCACAAATGCCCAATATGCCAAACAGCTTTATATAAAACAGATTTAGAAAAAAATTTAGAGGTTTGCTCTAATTGTAGCTTTCATAATAGAATTTCTGCAAGGTTTAGACTAACTATGCTCTTAGATACTCCATATCAAATCGAACTTGGAAATAAAATAAAACCAACAGACCCGTTAAAATTTAAGGATACAAAATCTTACAAAGATAGGTTAGCCTCAACACAGAAAAAACTTGGAGAAAACGATGCTTTAATTGTAATGGAGGGAAAAATTGAGTCTATCCCAGTTGTTATAGCAGCATTTGAATTTAATTTTATGGGTGGCTCAATGGGTTCCGTAGTCGGTGAAAAATTTGTTTTAGCAGTTAATACCGCTATTGAAAATAATAGTCCTTTTATATGTGTCGCTGCAAGTGGCGGAGCTAGAATGCAAGAGGGATTGTTATCTTTAATGCAAATGGCCAAAACTAGCGCAGTTTTAACAAAGCTAGCCGCTTCTAAATTACCATTCATTTCAATTCTTACAGACCCAACAATGGGCGGTGTTTCAGCAAGTTTTGCAATGTTGGGCGATATAATTATTGCTGAACCAAAAGCTCTAATTGGATTTGCTGGCCCAAGAGTAATTGAATCAACAGTCAGGGAAAAATTACCTGAAGGATTTCAGAGGGCTGAATTCTTATTGGAACACGGCGCAATTGATTTTATTGTTGATAGAAGGCAAATGAGGAAATCTCTCGTTGGACTTATTACCCATTTAAGTGCTAATTGAGCAAACTTCACGATTATATAAATAATTTTTATTCTGATATTAATAGTCAGGCTATAAAAATGGGACTTGATAGGGTGGGTAGAGTAAAAAATTCTCTCAATATCGATCCAAATTTTCCAATTATTACTGTTGGTGGCACTAATGGAAAAGGCTCCGTTTGTGCTTTCCTTGAAGCAATTTATTCTAAGGCTGGCTATTCTGTCGGCTGTTATACATCACCTCACCTTTTTAAATTTAATGAAAGAATAAAAATAAATTTAGAACAGGTTAATGATGAAACTATTCTTAAATCGTTAAATTTAGTTAATACAAAGAAAAAATCAACAGAGCTTACTTACTTTGAAATAACTACCTTAGCTGCGATGAATATATTTATAGAAAAAAAGATAGACATAGCTATTTTAGAGGTAGGCTTAGGGGGGAGATTAGATGCTGTAAATATATTTGATCCAGATTTATCAATAATCACCTCAATTGGTATGGATCATCAAGAATTTTTAGGGGGAACTATTAAAGAAATTGCGCATGAGAAATCTGGAATATGTAGACCTAATAAACATGCAATTTTAAACTTCGAAAATATACCTAAATCAATGATTAACGAATTAAATAAACTCAATGCATCATTATCAATTCTTAATGATGATTATTCTTATAAGTCTACTTCGGAAAACTATAATTTTAAAAGCGTTAATATTTTAATGAATGATTTACCTTTGCCAAATTTAAAAGGGAAAAATCAACTAACCAATCTAGCTGGATGCCTTCGTGCAGTTAACCTACTTCAAAATAAACTTCCTGTTAGATTAGGCGCCATTAAAGAGGGCATTAAAGATGCAAGAATAGACGGAAGGCTCCAGATTTTATCTAATGAGCCTTATATTGTTGCAGATGTCGCACATAATACTGATGCCGCACTCAATTTATATAATTTTATAAGTACGTCAAAGAGGGCTGGTAAAGTTTATGCGGTTTTTTCTATACTTGAAAACAAAGATATAAAAAAAGTTTTGATGCCATTTATTAATATTGTTGACGAATGGTTTGTAAGTGAAATAAATGATTCTAAAGCACAAAAAATTAATGTAATCATTGCAACGCTTAAAAAATATAATAAAAAAGTAGTTATAAATAAGTTTAATAATTTAAATCAGGCTTATAAGAATGCATATAAGAAATGCAATCTTAATGATAATATTATAATTTATGGTTCATTTTTCACTGTAAGTGAATCTATGCATGGGATAAAAATATAATGGTTGGTTCAAAAGAGTCTTTTCACGAAACCGTGATAATTAAAAGATCTAAAAGAAGGCTTATAGGAGCAATTACTATTTTAATAATATTATTTACACTTTCTGTATTTTTTATAAAAAATACAGAACAAATAGATACTAGCAAAGAAATAAAAGTATCTTTTTTGGAAATGGGTCCAGCAAGTTTCAATATAAAAGAGGATATCGAGAATATAGAGTTTATAGAATTAAGTTCTGAGCAATTAATAAAGAAATCAAACTTAACTAAACAATCTGTCATAAAAAATAAAAAAATATTTACTGTGCAAATTGGGATATTTAGCGATAAAGAAAAAACTCAGCAACTAAGCAAAAAAATAAATAATATTGGATTTAAAACTCAAATAAAAAAAATAAATCTTTCGGGTCAGGAAAAGATTAAACTTACAACGCAATTCTTTTCTACGGAAAAGGAAGCACGAGGAGTCCTAAGAAAGTTAAAGAATGCTAATTTTCCTGGCTTAATTAAGCGCGAATAGTTACATGACATATCTTGATTATTTATTTATCTCTATTATATTTATTTCTTTTTTAGTTGGTTGCTATAGGGGTTTTACGAGAGAACTATTTTCCTTAGCCGGTTGGATTTTTGCCTTCTATTTCGCTAATCTTTTTAGTGGTGATCTTCTAAAATACGTGCCTTTTGATTTTGGCGAACATATAAATTTTATAATTATTTATATGGTTATTTTTGTAATCATTTTATTAGTGGCGTCATTTTTAGCTGCTTTATTAAATCAATTAATAAAAAATATTGGATTAGGTTTTTTTAATATAATTATGGGTAGTATTTTTGGTTTTATGAGGGGAGTCTTAATAACTTTTATATTAATCTTTCTTGTTGAAAAAACATCGTTTATAAGTGAAACAATTTTAGCTGAATCAAAAACAATTCCTGCTATCAAGTTGGCAATGGAAAAAACTTTATCTTATTTTCCCTATGAATGGACTAACAAGGTAAAATATAGCTATATTCTGACCTAATTTTAAGAGAGTAATTATGTGTGGAATAATTGGTATTGTTGCTAATAACCCTGTAAATCAAATGCTTTATGATGGGCTATTAGTTCTGCAACATAGAGGCCAAGATGCAGCTGGCATAGCTACCTGTAGTTCAGGTCGTATCAAAATGCATAAAAATAATGGTCTTGTAAAAGATGTGTTTCATACAAGGCATATGCGAAACTTAACTGGCAATATTGGTATTGGCCATGTTCGCTATCCAACAGCTGGATCCTCCTCTGTAGCTGAAGCCCAACCATTCTATGTGAACTCTCCTTATGGTATTGTTTTAGGTCATAACGGAAATTTAACAAATTCTGAGCGACTCAAAGAAGATATGTTTAAAGAAGATCTTAGGCATATTAATACCAACTCTGACTCAGAAGTTTTATTAAATGTTTTAGCTAATTCAATTGGTAAAGCCACCCAAGAAAATGTTTTAACATCCGATATAATTTTTGAAGCAGTTAGTTCTGTATATGATAGATGTGAAGGTGCTTTTGCAGTAGTTTCTATGATTAATAATTTTGGACTATTAGCCTTTAGGGACCCAAATGGTATTAGGCCTTTAGTTATTGGTATAAACGAAACAACAGATGGGCCTGAATACATTGTAGCCTCAGAAAGTGTTGCGCTTGATGTTCTAGGATTTAAGATTTTAAGGGATGTTGAACCAGGCGAGGCGATATTTATTGATATGGATGGCAATTTTTATTCAAAAAAATGTATTCTAAATATCAAGCAATCACCATGTATTTTTGAGTATGTATATCTAGCAAGACCAGACTCAATGATTGATGGAGTTTCTGTTTACCAAACTAGATTGAATATGGGTAAATCACTTGCTAAAAAAATTAAAAAAGAATGGCCTGATATTAAAATTGATGTTGTTATTCCGATTCCAGATACAAGCCGCCCAAGCGCTCTCGAAGTATCTCTCATGCTAAATGCAGATTTTCGTGAAGGCTTTATTAAGAATAGATATATTGGAAGAACTTTTATAATGCCAGGACAGGCATTAAGAAAAAAATCTGTTAGGCAAAAATTAAACCCAATCAAGGTAGAATTTGAAGGTAAAAATGTTTTATTAATTGATGACTCGATTGTAAGAGGAACAACTGCAAGAGAAATTGTTCAGATGGCAAGAGATGCCGGAGCTAAAAATGTTTATTTAGCGTCTGCGGCACCCCCAGTAAAATATCCAAATGTATACGGTATTGATATGCCTTCAAGAAATGAATTAATAGCTTTTAACAAGGCTGACAAAGATGTATGTGAAGAAATTGGCGCAGATAGACTTATTTATCAAGACTTGGATGAGTTGAAAAAAAATATTATTCAAGAAAGTAATGATTTAAAAACTTTTGATTGTTCTTGCTTTGATGGAATATATGTAACAGGAGGGATTGATGAAAATTACTTAAATAAACTTGAGTCTTTAAGATCAGACAATCTCAAGAATACTGATGCATCAATTACAACATCTCAATTAGACTTTAGCTTCACACTTCCGGAGAATGAGGAAGGAGAACTAGTCTAGCTACAACCATGCTTGTATTTTTTTTTATAAAGAGGATAATATTTTTCATACGCCGTTTTGATTCAGATTGCAGGGCGTAAAAAAAATAACTGCTAAACCGATTGATACCCGTTTTAGCAAATTGATGCTCAACGGGTTTTTTTATTTGGAGAATCGATTACTAGAAAGAGAGGTGGCTTTATACCAACTTGCTACACCTAGACATTTGTTAAAGTAGCTAAACAGTAATAAGAAATTTAAATGAAAAATAATAAAAAATTTGAAACCAATTCAGTGAGAGCTGGCTCAATAAGATCTGATCAAGGTGAACATTCTGAGGCTTTATACTTAACATCAAGTTTTGTATTTAAAAATGCTAAGGAAGCTGCTGCTAGGTTTGCTAATTCTGAAGTAGGTAATATCTATTCTCGCTTTACTAACCCCTCTGTAAAAATGTTTGAAGATCGTTTAGCAAGTCTTGAAGGTGCTGAGCAATGTGTTGCAACCTCGACTGGTATGTCGGCAATTTTAGCTAGCGTAATGAGTCTTTGTAACACAGGTGACCATATCGTTGTGTCTAAAAGTGTATTCGGAACAACAGTAAAATTATTCGATAATATTTTAAAAAAATGGGGACTTGATGTAACTTATGTTTCCCTTACTAATTTAAATGAATGGCAAAATGCAGTTAAAAAAAATACAAAGTTATTTTTTGTTGAAACCCCCTCAAACCCATTAACGGAAATTTGTGACATTAGTGTTTTGGCAGATTTGGCCCACCGGTCAAATAGCCTATTGATTGTTGATAATTGTTTTTGTACCCCAGCCCATCAATTACCACTTCAATTTGGAGCTGACGTAATTATTCATTCCGCAACCAAATATCTTGATGGTCAAGGAAGGTGTTTAGGTGGGGCTGTTTTAGGTAAAAGAGAGCATATGAATCACGTTGCTAATTTTTTAAGATCAGCTGGAACATCAATGAGTCCTTTTAATGCGTGGATATTTTTTAAAGGATTAGAAACTTTAAAATTAAGAATGGACGCACATTCTGCAAAAGCAATGGAATTAGCTACATGGCTTGAAGAGAGAGAAAAGGTATCAGAAGTTTATTATCCTGGGTTATCTTCTCATCCTCAACATGAATTAGCTATGAAGCAACAATCAGCTGGGGGTGGGATTGTATCTTTCAAAGTTGATGGGGATAAAATAGATGCATGGAATCTAATTGACTCAACTAATTTGATTTCAATTACTGCTAATTTAGGTGATACAAGATCGACTATTACCCATCCAGCATCAACTACGCACTCAAGATTGTCTCAGCAAGAAAGGGATAGCTCTGGGATTGCTGATAGCCTTATAAGAATTGCTGTTGGATTGGAAGATATCGATGATATAAAAGCAGACTTATCAGCACTGTAAATGAAGCTATTCTGAGTAATATTTTCAGCTATATACATGCTAAAATAAAGCTAATACCTCCTTCAAATTAATAGTTAAAATTAAAAAAAATATGGACGAATTTGCAAAAGAAACTATCCCCGTAAACCTAGAAGACGAAATGAAAACCTCTTATCTTGATTATGCTATGAGCGTAATTGTTGGAAGAGCATTGCCCGATGTAAGGGATGGGTTAAAACCAGTTCATCGAAGAGTTTTGTATGCAATGCATGAGTTGAGCAATGGTTTCAATAGACCTTATAAAAAATCTGCACGTATTGTTGGTGACGTTATTGGTAAATATCATCCTCATGGAGATACTGCAGCTTATGACACGATAGTTCGAATGGCCCAAGATTTTAGTTTGCGATATATGTTGGTTGATGGCCAGGGTAATTTCGGCTCTGTTGATGGTGATAATGCAGCAGCTATGAGATATACCGAAATTCGAATGTCAAAAATATCGCATGAATTATTAGCAGATATCGATAAAGAAACAGTTGATTTCGGCCCTAATTACGATGGCTCTGAATTTGAACCTTTAATAATGCCTTCTCGAATTCCAAATTTATTAATTAATGGTAGCTCTGGGATTGCTGTTGGTATGGCTACAAATATTCCTCCTCATAATTTAACTGAAACAATAGATGCAACTCTAGCTTTGTTATCAAACCCTGAAATAACTATAGACGAACTGATTAAAATTATGCCTGCGCCAGATTTTCCTACAGCAGGAATAATTCATGGAACCATTGGTGTAAAGGAAGGTTATCGAACAGGTAGAGGCCGAGTTGTTATGAGAGGTAGAGTTCATGTCGAACCACTTGAGAAAGGCAATCGTGAAGCCATAATAGTTGACGAATTACCTTACCAAGTTAATAAAAAGAACTTCATTCAAAAAATTGCAGAATTAGTCACCGAGAAAAAAATAGAAGGTATTTCTGATCTAAGGGACGAGTCTGATAAAGCAGGAATGCGGGTAGCGATTGAGCTAAAAAGAGGAGAAATTCCTGACGTTGTTTTAAATAACTTATACAAACAAACACAACTTCAAGATAGTTTTGGGATGAACATGGTTGCGTTAATAGGCGGCCAACCTCGATTATTAAATCTTAAAGAAATTTTAGATGCTTTTCTTAGACATCGGAGAGAGGTCGTAACTCGTAGAACAACTTTTGAACTTAAAAAATCAAGGAATCGAGGCCACATATTAGAAGGCCTTGCTGTCGCTTTAGCAAATGTTGATGAAATGATAAAAATTATTAAAGCTGCTCCGACGCCTCCTGAGGCCAAAGAAGGCTTGATGAAAAAATCATGGAAATCTTCTGTTGTTGAGGCCATGTTGAAGAAAGAATCTGAAGATTTGTCTAAACCAGATGGGCTTGCAAAAGAATTTGGCTTAAAAGGTGAGGGGTATAAATTATCTGATCTACAAGCTCAGGAAATACTTCAATTAAGGCTCCAAAGGTTAACTGGTTTAGAACAAGAAAAAATTGTAAGTGAATATCAAGAGGTTATGAATACTATACTTAATTTATTAGATATCTTGTCTAAACCTGAACGCGTAACAAAAATGATTAGTGATGATCTTGAAGAAATGAAATCAGAGTATGGAGATAAGAGAAGAAGTGAGATTGTTGAGAATGCTGAAGACTTGTCGATTGAAGACCTCATAACACCTCAAGAAATGGTTGTGACCTTGACTATTTCTGGTTATATCAAAGCTCAAGTCTTAGATGATTATAGAGCCCAGAAAAGAGGGGGTCGTGGCAAGCAAGCAATGACAACAAAGGATGATGATTTTATTGAGCAAATGTTTGTTGCCAACTCGCATGACAATATCCTCTGTTTCTCAAGTCGCGGACAAGTATATTGGTTAAAGGTTTATGAAGTTCCCCAGGGCAGCCGTATTAGTAAAGGTAAGCCTATTGTAAATCTATTTCCAATTATGCCTGGAGAAAAAATAAATGCTATTTTAGCTGTTAAGGATTTTGTTGAGGATCAGTATATTTTTATGGCTACCTCAAAAGGTACAGTCAAAAAAACACCTCTTTCAGACTTTTCTAATCCTAGAAAATCAGGAATTATTGCAATTAAATTAGATAATGGTGACTTTTTAATCGGCGCTTCAGTTACAAATGGTAGTAACGATATTGTTTTAGTTTCCAATGGAGGTAAGGCAGTTTGGTTCGATGAATCAGCTGTTAGAAGTATGGGAAGAAACGCTCGAGGTGTTAGGGGTATGAAATTAGCAGACAAGCAACAGGTTTTATCGCTTCTAGTTTCTTTCTCAGACTCCGAATCAGTTTTAGTTGCAACAGAGAACGGTTATGGAAAAAGAACTCAATTATCTGAATTTAGACGTTCAAGTAGGGGAACTCAGGGAGTTAAGGCAATTCAAGTAAGTGATAGAAATGGCATTGTTGTCGCTGCAAAACTAGTAGGAGACCATGATGAAATTATGCTTATTACAACTGGTGGAGTTTTAATAAGAACTCGAGTTAGTGAAATACGGGAGCTTGGAAGAGCAACTCAGGGGGTAACATTAATCAATCTAGGCAAGGATGAAAAACTATCTGGATTAGAAAAAATTGTCGAAACAGATCTTATAGATGATGACGGACAAGATGAGTTGCAAATTTAATTTTTCTGCTGGACCAGCGACCCTTCCTAAGGAAGTTCTTATAAAAGCCCAATCTGAATTACTAGATTGGAACGGAACTGGTATGTCGGTTATGGAAATGTCTCACAGGGGTAAAGAGTACGCCCCTATTATACAAAATGCAGAGTTAAACTTAAAGAAATTATTAAATTTGCCAGAGAACTATAAAGTATTATTTCTCCAAGGCGGAGCTGTAACACAAAACTTTATGATACCAATGAACTTGTTGAATAAAAGAACAGCAAGTTATGTAATATCAGGGTATTGGTCAAAAAGAACTTTTATAGATTCACAGCCTTTTTCAGGAACTAGTATTGCAGCTTCTTCTGAGAGCATAAACTTCACCAAAGCTCCAAATATTGATTCATGGAAGTACAAAAAAGATGATGCTTATATACACTTTTGCCTAAACGAAACTGTAAATGGAGTGGAATATTTTGGTGATATAAACATTAAAAATGTTCCAATTGTTTGTGACATGTCCTCAACTATATTATCAAGACCAATTGATGTTTCTAACTATGGAGTTATTTATGCTGGTGCGCAGAAAAATATTGGCCCTGCTGGTTTAACTATATTAATCGTAAGGGATGATTTATTAGACTTTGCAGATAAGAAAACCCCATCAACATTAAACTGGAAAATACAATCAGAAAATAACTCGATGATAAATACTCCGGCATCATACGGAATTTATATTGCAGGCTTGGTGTTTGATTGGTTGTTGCAGTATGGCGGCTTGGCTTCGATTGAAAAAAATAATCTTAAGAAATCAAATTACCTCTATGATTTTATTGATTCAACTGACTTTTACATTAATAATATAGACAAGATAAATAGATCAAGGATGAATGTGACATTTACTATTCATAATGATCAATTAATAAGTAAATTTTTGCTTGGAGCTGAAAAAAATGGTTTATTTGGGTTGAAGGGTCATCGAGTCATAGGTGGGCTTCGTGCATCAATATATAACGCAATGCCTCATGAAGGTGTCGTTGCTCTGGTAGAATATATGAAAGAATTTAAAAATACTCATTAGATGAAAAAAAACCTTAATAAGCTTAGAGACGATATAGATAAAATTGATACTAAATTATTAGATTTAATATCAAAAAGAGCTTTTATTGCTCAAGAAGTTGGAAAACTTAAAAATGATGGAGTTATTTATAGACCAGAAAGAGAAGCTCAAGTCCTTTTAAGGTTGTTAAAAGAGAATCAGGGGCCACTTTTAAATGAAGGTATTACCAATATTTTTAAATCAATTATTTCTAATTGTCGTGCATTAGAAAAAAAGCTAAGTGTTTCTTTCTTAGGCCCATTAGGAACATTTAGCGAGGAAGCTACTATTCGGCAATTTGGTGAGAATATTGAAACTATTCCAACAGATAGTATTGATCAGGTTTTTAACCATGTTCAGTCTGGCATTGCGCATTATGGAGTAGTGCCAGTTGAAAACTCTACCGAGGGAGCAATTAGTCGAACTCTCGATTTGCTACTAACTAAAGATTTAAAAATCTGTGGCGAAATAATTCTTCCTGTACATCATTTCTTTCTCTCAAAGAATAAAAAACTTAAAGGAATTAAAACTATTTATGCGCATGGCCAGTCTTTAGCCCAATGCCATGATTGGCTAATGAATAATGCCCCAGACATTAAAAAAGTATCTGTAATGAGTAACGCTGAAGGGGCTAAGTTGGCTTCAAAAGAAAAAAATACTGCAGCAATTGCAAGTAGTCGGGCAGCTGATTTATTTAACTTAACTACGTTATTTGAAAATATTGAAGACGAACAAAACAACTCAACAAGATTTTTAGTTTTATCTTCACAAGATGTTAAGCCGTCTAATAATGATAAAACTTCAATCGTTGTTGCAACAAAAAATAAACCAGGAGCAATAGCTGAATTAGTCGCTCCTTTTGCAAAGAATAAAGTTAGCATGACTAAGCTTGAATCAAGGCCATCTAAGATAGGTATGTGGGAGTATGTTTTTTTTATTGATATAGAGGGACATCAAACTCACAAGTCAGTTAAAGCCGCCTTGGCTACTATTGAATCTAAAGCATCTTTCATGAAGATACTTGGCTCTTACCCTAAAAATTAATTCCAAATATGCCTATTGAAGTTCCAAATTATATTTCTAAAATAGACCCTTATCAGGGTGGCAAGCCAATTAAAGAAGTAGCCCGTGAGATTGGTATTCCAGAAGAAAAAATAATCAAACTTGCATCGAATGAAAACCCAATGGGTATAAGTCCTTTTGCAAAAAAAGCAATAAATAATGCTTCATCTGAGATACATCGATACCCTGATGGGAACGGGTATTACTTAAAAGAAGCATTAAGTAAAATTTTTTTGTTAGATACAAGGCAAATTATAATTGGGAATGGCTCAAATGATATTTTAGAGCTAGCTGCAAGAACCTTTGTAACTAAAGGAGATCAAGTACTTTATTCTGAGCATGCTTTTGCAGTATATAAAATAGTTAGTCAGGCAGTTGGAGGGGAAGGGATTGAAGCACCTTCGGATAATTATTCCCATAATTTAGATGCTTTTCTATCATTGATTTCTGATAAAACTAAATTAATTTTTATTGCTAATCCAAATAATCCAACTGGTACCTTAATCGAAAAGAAAATTTTAAAAGACTTTTTAGATAATGTTCCAGATAGAATTGTTGTTGTTTTAGATGAGGCTTATGATGAATACCTTGAAGATAGTTTGAAATCTGATTCGTTTGGATGGCTTAAAGATTATAAAAATCTTATAATCTCACGAAGCTTTTCAAAAGCATATGGGCTTGCAGGTTTGAGAATTGGATATGGTACTGCGGCACCTGAATTAATTGAAGTGATGAATAGAGTTCGACAACCATTTAACGTCAATCACATTGCACAAATTGCAGCAGTAGCATCACTTGGTGATAAGAATCATATAGAAATGTCTCGAAGCATTAATAATTTCGGTATGAAGCAATTAACTGATGCTTTTCAAGCATTAGATTTAGAATTTATTCCATCTTATGCTAATTTTGTGAGCTTTAAATTAGAAGACGAGAAGACCGCAATGATGTATTATCAGCATTTATTAAATAATGGTGTAATCGTTAGACCTATCGCTAATTATGATTTACCTGAATTTTTAAGGGTTAGTGTTGGTTTAGAACATCAAAATAATACATTTATTAAGTATTTAAGTAACTGTAATATATAGGATTTTTATGATTATAGTAATGAATAACTCAGCAACAGAAGAGCATATAGAAAATGTTCTTAATAAAATTAAAGAAAAAGGCCTCGAAGGAACAGTTTCAAAAGGAACTGAAAAAACAGTTATCGGGGCTGTTGGCGATGAACGCCTCCTAGATCCTGAATTACTTCAATCCTTGCCTGGTGTTGAGCAAGCTCTCAGTATTGTTAAGCCATATAAGATTGTTGGGCGTGAGTGGCATCCTAAAGATACAGTCGTAGATGTGAAAGGCCACTTAATTGGTGGAAATCATATTCAAATTATTTCTGGCCCCTGTTCAGTTGAGACCCCAGAGCAAATGAGGAAATCAGCTGATGGTGTTAAAGCTGCCGGCGTTAAGTTGATGCGAGGAGGAGCTTTTAAGCCTAGATCAAGCCCCTATTCTTTTCAAGGAGCTGGTATGGATGGTTTAGATATGTTTAGGAAGGCTGCAAACGATTCAGGACTTCCAATGGTGACTGAGCTTTTAGATGTTAGACATTTGGATGCATTTCTAGAAAAAAAAGTTGATGTTATTCAAATTGGTACAAGAAATATGCAAAATTTTGAATTACTAAAAGAAGTTGGTAAAGTAAATGTTCCTGTGATTTTAAAAAGAGGTATGTCAGCAACAATCTCTGAATGGCTTATGGCTGCTGAATATATAGCTATAGGTGGTAATCATAATATAATTTTTTGTGAAAGAGGAATAAGAACATTTGAAACAGCTTATAGAAATGTTTTGGATGTTACAGCTATCCCAGTTTTAAAAAAAGAAACACATCTACCAGTTATTGTTGACCCTTCTCATGCTGGTGGTAAAGCATTTATGGTTTCTGCTCTTTCACGAGCTGCAATAGCTGCAGGAGCAGATGGCCTTTTAGTTGAGATGCATCCAAATCCATGCGAAGCATGGTGCGACGCAGACCAAGCCATTACACCTGAGGAATTAAAATCTTTAATGAAAGAATTAACTGCAATTGCAAAAGTTTTAGGACGCTCTATTTCAGAATAACTCATGGATATCATGAGTTTTCTTTAGATATTTTCCCCTGTTTCATTCAATGACTATCATTCAATATTCTTCTTTAATATTATTTAGGGCTGTTCATGCATATAAGAGTTTTAGGTTCAGGTGCTGGCGGAGGATTTCCTCAATGGAATTGCAATTGTGAAAATTGTGCTGGCTTAAGAGCTAGTAATCCTAATTTGACTGCAAGAACACAATCATCTATTACTGTAAGTTCAAACGGCGAAGATTGGATTTTGTTTAATGCATCGCCTGATATCAGAGCTCAAATTGAATCATTCCCACCCCTTCAACCAGCCAGAAAGATTAGAGATACAGGAATATCATCTATTGTGATAACGGATGGTCAGATTGATCATGCCACTGGATTATTAATTTTAAGAGAGCATGATAAGCCTTGGGACATCTATTGTACAAAATCAGTATACGAAGATATGACTACAGGATATCCAATTTTTAACATACTAGGCCATTTTAGAGGTGTGAACTGGCATGAAGTCTCAACCGAACAAATACCTTACACCATTCCAAAAGCAGACAATTTAATTTTTACAGCCGTTCCACTTAGAAGTGAAGCACCGCCTTACTCTCCTCATAGGCATAATACCGTCCCTGGCGACAACGTTGGGTATAAGATGGAGGATACTGAAACTGGTAAGAATTTATTTTATGCTCCAGGTTTAGGTGTTATCGAAGATCATGTTCTTGACTATATGAGCAACGCTGATGTGGTTTTAATCGATGGTACTGTGTGGACTAATGATGAGATGTCAAGACATGGTATTAATGATAAATTGGCCAGTGAAATGGGCCATCTAGATCAGTCAAGTAAGGGCGGCATTATGGAAACCTTAAGTAACTTAAAAAAGCCAAGGAAAATTTTAATTCATATTAACAATACTAATCCTATTTTGAGAGAGGATTCGGATGAACGTAAAATTTTAAATTCTCATAATATTGAAGTGTCTTACGACGGTATGGATATTACTATTTAAGGATCATTGATGAGTAAACCCTGGACAAGAAAAGAGTTTGAAGATAAATTAAGAGAAAAAGGGAAGGGCTATCATATATATCATCCTTTTCACGTGATGATGTACGAAGGTAAATTATCGAAAGAGCAACTTCAGAGCTGGGTGTTAAATAGATTTTATTATCAAATCAGTATCCCTTTAAAAGATGCTGCGATTTTATCTAATTGCCCAGATCAAGAGATAAGAAAAGAATGGATTGTTAGAATTCTTGACCATGATGGAGAAGGTGAGGTTGAGGGTGGTATTGAGGCCTGGATTAATTTAGGCAAAGCAGTTGGCCTAACAAGAGAAGATGTAACCTCTCTTAAGCATGTTAGCCCAGGAGTTAAATTTGCAGTTGATGCATACATAAATTTCGCTAAACAACGTTCATGGCAAGAATCAGTCTGTTCATCCTTAACAGAGTTATTTGCCCCACATATTCATCAACAAAGAATTAGCTCTTGGCCTGAAATGTATCCTTGGATAGATGAATCAGGACTTACTTACTTTAAAAAGCGCTTAACCGAAGCAAGAAGAGACGTTGCACATGGGCTTGGAGTAACATTAGATTATTTTAGTCAGACAAGAGAAACTCAAGAGCAAGCTTTAGAGATTTTACAATTCAAACTGAATGTTTTATGGGTCATTGCAGATTCAATTATGCTTGCATCATCAAATATAAAAGTAGAAGATAGGGACTACCTGAGACAACCAATAATTAATTATGAGCATTGAGGCTAAAGATATATATAAGATTGCTGCACACCATCGATTCCAATGGGAGAAGGCACAGGATTGCTATGTCATATTATTCCCAGAGGGTATGGTTAAATTAAATGGAAGTGCTGGGGAAGTTTTAAATCTAGTTAATGGTGAGTCAACTGTTGAATCAATAACAGAGTTATTAAGTAAAAAATTCACAGATGCCCCAAATATTGCTAAAGATATTGAAGGAATGATAGAGTTAGCTTTAGATAAGTCATGGATTGAGAAGGTAAACTAGGAAAATGGAAATAGATCAAAAAAATAATGGAGTTTCAGCAGCAACAACAGCAACTCAACCATTGTGGCTGCTTGCAGAAATTACCTACCAATGCCCACTACAATGCGCTTTTTGTTATAACCCAACAGATTTTGATAAACATACTCAAAACGAATTAGATACTGAGTCATGGATAAAGGTCTTAAGGCAAGCAAGAGATTTAGGAGCTGCTCAGCTTGGGATTTCCGGAGGAGAGCCATTACTAAGGAAAGATATTGAAGAGATTGTGATTGAAGCCAGTTCGTTAGGATATTACAGTAATTTAATAACATCTGGTGCCGGGATGAATGAGAAAAGAATCGATGCACTGAAAGACGGTGGTCTTGATCATATTCAATTATCAATGCATGATATTACAGAAGAAATTAATAACTTTATAACTAACACCAAAACATTCAAATTAAAACAAAAAGTAGCGGCTATGATCAAGGATAGAGGATATCCGATGGTACTAAATGTAGTTATGCATCGATACAATATTGATCATATTCAAGAAATTCTTGAAATGGCAGAAGGATTGGGTGCAGATTATATTGAGTTAGCAAATACTCAATACTATGGTTGGTCACTGGTAAATAGAGATCAGTTAATGCCAAAAAAAGAACAAGTAGAGAATGCATTAAAAGTAACAAATAAGTTTCGAGAGCGTCCTGGGAATAAGATGAAGATATTTTTTGTGGTCCCAGATTATTTCGAGGATAGACCAAAAAAATGTATGAATGGATGGGGTGAAGTATTTATGATAGTAACTGCTAATGGAGATGTTCTTCCATGCCATTCTGCAAGAGTGATTCCTAATTTAGAGTTTCCTAATGTTAATGATTCACCTTTAAAAGGAGCCTGGTACGATTCACCAGCTTTCAATAAATTTCGTGGCGATGATTGGATGCAAGAACCATGTAGAAGTTGCTCTGAAAAAGAAAACGATTTAGGTGGCTGCAGATGTCAAGCACTTTTATTAACTGGAAATGCCGAAGGTGCTGACCCAGTTTGTTCAAAGTCTCCAGATAGACACATAATTGATCAAGCAATAAAAGATTCTCAAAATCCTGGTGTTGAAGCTAAACCTATTATATTTAGAACAAATGCGAATTCTAAAAAAATAGATAAGGGTGATGAAAAAGATAGGCTAGCAAAATTTCACGCAACTCCTTAGTTGCATCTTAATTAAGGTGTTATGAGTCTTTTTCTCAACCCCAGAGTAATTACATTAGCTGCTTTAACTTCTGTAGCCCCGTTTGCTATTGATACATATTTGCCAGCATTTCATATCCTTTCTGAAGATTTATTAGCTTCCCCGGAGGCAATTCAGCAGAGCCTTACTTTTTATCTTTTACCTTATACAATAATGCTTTTATTTCATGGCCCAATTTCAGATGGAATAGGCCGAATTAAAACTATGAAATGGGGGTTACTATTATTCTTTTTTGCATCTTTGGGTTGTGCACTTTCAACAACAGTGGAATCTTTATGGTTTTTTAGAGCTTTACAGGGCATTGGCGGCGGTGCAGGGAGTGTTGTCGCAAGAGCTATGGTAAGAGACCTTTATGAAGGCGCAGAAGCACAAAAAGTAATGGCTACAGTTCAGATGTTATTTGGTATAGCTCCAGCCATTGCCCCTATGATTGGTGGCCTCCTTTTAGGATTTCATTGGCAAGGTATATTTATTTTCTTGGCTCTTTATGCAGCATTAGCAATGTTTATGGGGTCAAAAATTTTACCCGAAACCATGAAAAAGAATATGCTTGTTCCAATTTCACTCAGTAGCATAATTAAAAGGTACAAATTACTATTAACAAACAAAGAATATGTTTTGTTGATTCTATCTCTTTCTGCTAATTTTTCAGCATTTTTTATCTATGTATTAGCAAGTCCTATCTTTTTAATTGACCATCTTGGCTTTACTACCCAACAGTTTGGTTATCTATTTATACCAACTGTAACTGGAATGTTGATTGGCTCATTTATCGCTAAGAAAACCGCAGGAATTGTAAGGTCATCATCTGTGCTTAAATGTGGCTATTATTTTATGTTTTTTATTTCATTATCTAATTTACTATTTTGTAGCTTAATGCCTGATAATGCTTTTTTCAATATTGGATTTATTGCTTTTTATAATATAGGTATGGCCTCTGTTATGCCTATTATTGCATTGGCTGCTTTAGATTGTTTTCCTAAAATTAGAGGTACTGCAGCTTCGGGACAAGCATTTACACAAATGTTATTTGCTTCAATTGTTGCTGGATTTATAGTACCAATTCTTTGGTTTTCAACTTTTGGCCTATCACTCGGATTGTTCTTTTTGATTAGTTTTGGTTTTACTACAATTACAAAAACTAATTTATGGAGATTATAGAAACTACTTAGAATTAGGTTTTATAATTTCTCGATTAGTAACTTTCGCTTATTTGGTTCACCACTAAATTTATCTGCGTCTGGAAGTGGATCTTTTCTGGCAGTAATAACCGGCCATAATTTAGCTAACTTTGCATTAATTTCTATAAATTCTTGTTGATCTTCAGGCACATCATCATCAGCAAAAATTGCTTCAGCTGGGCATTCCGCTACGCATAAGGTGCAGTCAATACATTCCTCAGGATCAATGGCAAGGAAGTTTGGTCCTTCAACAAAGCAGTCAACAGGACAAACATCAACACAATCTGTATATTTACATTGAATACAATTTTCTGTTACTACATACGTCATTTTTTACTTTCCTTGTAATCTAGTTAATTAATATTTTATTATATTTTTCTTACTAATCTAATAACTGAATCATACCTGCACCGACTGTATGAAAAGTAGATTCATCAATAATAATAAAAGCACCAGTACTTCTATTTTTATTATAACTGTCAACAATCAATGGTTGTGCCAACTTAAATGAGATATTTGCAATATCATTTGTTTTTAGCTCATTTACTAATTCTGAATCAAGAGTCTGAATATTTACTTTATAGTTAATGCTTGAAATTTTAGCTTTTGATGTTTGTGTAGTATGCATAATCAAATAAGTTCTATTAGGTGATAGCGATTCTTCTGCAAACCAACAAACCATAGCTGTAAAATTTTTAATAGCACCAACTGAGTCATCATGATGAACCAACATGTCACCTCTAGAAACATCAATTTCATCTACCAATGAAACTGTAACTGACTGTTCAGAAATGGCTTCTTTAATTAATTGTTCACCAATTCTAATTTCTTTTATTGATGACTCATGTCCAGATGGTAGAACTTTAACTTTATCGTTAACTTTAAGCAAACCAGATTCAATTCTACCCATAAACGCTCTAAAATCATGAAGTTCCTTATTGGCAGATTCTCTTGGTCGGCACACATATTGAACAGGGAAGCGCAATGACGATTCTTTAATATCTTCGCTAGTATCAAGATCTTCTAGCAATTGAAGAAGTGTCGCTCCTTTATACCAATCCATTGAATTTCCTCTATCAACAATCATATCTCCTTTAAGTGCTGATATAGGTAAGAAATTAATATTAATAGGTGAATTTAACGGTAAGATATTTTTTTCAAATTCCTTATAATTTTCACAAATAGATTTATACTTCTCTTCATCATATTGAATCAAATCCATTTTATTTACTGCAACTATTACATGCTTTATTCCAAGTAGTTTCGCTAAATAAGTATGACGTTTAGTTTGCGTTAAAATTCCTTTTCTAGCATCGATTAAAATTATTGCAAGTTGTGCAGTTGATGCTGCTGTAACCATGTTTCGGGTATATTGTTCATGACCAGGTGCATCAGCAATAATATATTTACGTTTGCCAGTACTAAAATATCGATAGGCAACATCAATAGTTATCCCTTGCTCTCTTTCTGCTTGAAGACCATCAGTTATCAATGAAAGATCAACTTCTGTCATACCCTTTTTCTTAGAAGTTTTTTCAATTTGACTTAAGGTATCAGTTAGAATTGTTTTAGTATCAAACAGAAGCCTACCTATGACTGTACTTTTTCCATCATCAACACTTCCGCATGTCATAAATCTAAGTACAATATTATTTGTATTTTTTTCCATTTTAAAAATATCCTTCTTTTTTTCTCTGCTCCATTGATGCTTCCGAAACTTGATCATCAAGCCTTGTAGCACCTCTCTCTGAGATTGATGTTGAAGCGGTCTCTAATATTATTTTTTCAACAGTGTCGGCATCACTTTCCACTGGCGCAGTGCAAGTTATATCTCCAACAGTTCTGAATCTAACCATAATTTTTTCAACTAACTCATTTTCCCTTACAGGAGTTACATTAGTTACTGGAACAATGGAGTTGTCTCTTCTGACAATTTCTCTTTGGTGGGCAAAATAAATATTAGGTAGTTCAAGTTTTTCTCTTTCAATATACTGCCAAACATCCATTTCTGTCCAATTTGAGATTGGAAATGCTCTAATATTTTCACCCTTATGTACTTTTGCGTTATATAAGTCCCAAAGCTCAGGCCTTTGGTTTTTTGGATCCCATTGGCCAAATTCATCACGAAAACTCATTATTCTTTCTTTTGCTCTTGCTTTTTCTTCATCCCTTCTCGCGCCACCAATGCAACAATCAAAATCATGCTCTTCAATTGCTTCTAGCAATGTTATTGATTGGTATTTATTTCTTGGCTCGTCATTAGATTTTAAAACAATCGATCCTTTTTTCATTGAGTCTTCAAGTGAGGCTACAATCAATCTTTCGCCTAAGTCATTTATCTTTTTATCTCTAAAATTAATCACTTCAGGATAGTTATGGCCTGTATCAATATGCATCATTGGAAAAGGAAATCTACCAGGCCTAAAAGCTTTTTCTGCAACTCTTAACAAACAAAGGGAATCCTTCCCACCAGAGAAAAGTAAAACTGGATTACTACATTGGCCTGCTACTTCCCTCATAATATGTATAGCTTCTGACTCCAACCAATCTAAATGCGATAATAATTTTTTCATTATTTATCACCTTGATTATGAAGGCCACATTCTCTTTTTTCATCTACTTTTGTTGGGTCAAAGTAATCAAATTCATTTTCTAAGTTATGCTCATTCATATATTTGTCTAGATCTAAATCTGACGAATAATAAAAAGGACTTATTTTCAAAAGACCTTCATTAGTTTTAGTTACGATATCTATATTATTTCTAAATTCAGTCTGTCCTTTTCTTAGATTTGTTATCCATAAATCAGGTTTAATTTCTTCCATAGCTCTTTTAAAAGGCTCAAGCTTAACTTGTTGTGTAAATTCTTCATGTCTTGGGTCGTCAATACCTGGGACTTGCCCCATAAAAATTTCTCTATGAGCTGAGGTTTGCGAAGGCACATATAACTTAAGATTTAAATTCAAATCAGAAATAATTTTTTCAGCATATACATAAGTTGCCTTAGTGTTGTAACCCGAGTCACACCATACAACCTTAATTTCTGGCATTACTTTTATGCACAAGTGAATTATTGCAGCTTCATAAGGGCGAAAATTTGTGGTAAGTATAGGGTTCTTACTTTTCCCCAAAGCCCATTTTATTATCTCTGAGGGATTTTTCTCTCTTAATTCTTCATTAAAAATATGTATGTCTTTATTCATTTTATTTATTTTCTTTTTATTTTGAAATTATCGTTTGCTACGTTTCCATACTGGCTCTAAGATATCAGAGGCCCCTTGATATGGATCACTAAAATCATCTAAACCCTTAATTGCATCTTTTGCATCACGGTCTTTTCTTATTAAATAACTATTAAAACCTGAACGTTTTAAAAAAAAGATTTGATCTCTTAATACATCTCCGAATGCCCTTAATTCATTTTTAAAATTGTATTTATTCCTTAACTGGCTGCCAATTGAAAATATTCTTCCATCAGCAAATTTTTCAACATGAATAGCAATTAAAGGAAAGTTATTTAAGTCGACGATAGCCTCTGTAAATTTGTGAATCTCTTCGTGGGTAGAAAACCATATACCGATTTCTCCATTCGCCAATCTTTCTTTTAGTTTTTCTTGATGTAGGATAAATACCTTTAATGGTAATAAAATTTTGCCTGTATCTGGAAAAATTGTTTTCTTTACTTGTTCGCTAGTAGGGTAATCTTCACCCGAAAGCTTGAAGGCTACCACTTTACCAGCTTGCATCTTTACAATTTCTTCTACTTTAGCTAATTCAGAAATTACCCAATCATCTTTAACGATATTTTTGCCTTTAATTAATTGTGATGTCATTTACTAACCTCTGAATCTGTATAAATATAATTTTTAAATGGCTCGAGACCTATTCGTGAAACACAGTCTATGAAAATTTCTTCCTCTTGCCTATTGTTTAAATAAACCTCAATAATTTTTTTAATAATCAATGGCATTTGTTCAGCAGAAAATGAGGGACCAATTACTTTACCAATACTTGCAAAATTACCTTGGTTTCCGCCAAGCGTCACTTGGTACCATTCACTTCCGTCTTTATCTACACCTAATATACCAATATGACCAACGTGATGATGCCCACACGCATTCATACAGCCTGATATATTTAAATTTAGATCTCCAATGTCATGCAGATAATCCATATCATTAAAAAGATCCTGAATAGATTGTGCGATTGGAATACTTTTAGCATTAGCTAGTGAGCAAAAGTCACCTCCTGGGCAGCATATAATATCTGTTAAAAGCCCTATGTTTGGAGTCACTAGATGATACTCTTTAGCTTTGACCCATAACTCATAAAGCTTATCTTCTTGGACGTCAGCTAAGATTAGGTTTTGCTCATGCGACACCCTAATCTCACCAAAGCTATATTGATCAGATAAGTTTGAAACTGCTCTCATTTGAGTTGATGAGGCATCTCCAGGTGCACATCCAGTTTCTTTTAAAGAAAAAGTAACAGCACGATAACCTTTCTTCTTGTGAGTATTGGTAGATCTAGAGAGCCACTGATTAAATGCTTTATTAGATTTATAATCTTTAAGATTATTTTTTATATTTTTTTTATAATCTGGCTCCGAAAAGTATTTTTTTATTCGGCTCAACTCTTCTGTGTTGATAGTATTTGGACCATTTTTTATATATTTCCACTCATCATCAACAAGTTTTTTGAATGCATCAATTCCAAGTGATTTGACTAATATTTTTATTCTTGCCTTGTACATATTATCTCTTCTACCGTAAAGATTGTAGACGCGTAATATTGCTTCACAATAAGTTAGAATATGCTCCCATTCAAGTTCATTTTTTATAACAGACCCAATTATAGGAGTCCTTCCCAATCCTCCACCAACCCAAACCTTAATAGTCATCTTATTATTAGTATTAGTAAAAAACTCAAGGCCAATATCATGACATTGAACTAATGCACGGTCTTTTGTTGACCCAGTTATTGCGATCTTAAATTTTCTTGGAAGTAATGCAAATTCAGGATGGAATGTACTCCATTGTCTTATGATTTCTGCTATATGCCTCGGATCGATTATTTCATCATCGGTAACCCCAGCAAATTGATCCGTCGTTATATTTCTAATACAGTTACCTGAGGTTTGAATAGCATGCATTTCTACTTCAGCTAGCTCTCTTAATATATTAGGAGTTTCTTCAAGCTTCGGCCAATTAAATTGAATATTCTGTCTTGTACTAAAATGACCGTACCCCCGATCATATTTATCAGCAATATCTGCTAATTTATAAAGTTGGTTTGACGAAAGAAGGCCGTAAGGTATAGCAACTCTTAGCATAGGGGCATGACGCTGGATGTATAGACCGTTTTGGAGTCTGAGTGGCCTAAATTCTTCATCCGACAATTCTTTATTTAAATAACGATTGAGCTGGCTCTGATATTGATCCACTCTTTCATTAACAATTTTCTGATCAATTTGATCGTATTTATACATGTAAAACCTTTTTTACTTAATTAATTGAATACCAACAATTAATAAAACAATGGCTAAAATATAACGCAACCATTTTTCATCAATTTTCGAACTTAAATTACTTCCTAACCATATCCCTGGTATCGAACCTATAAGTAATGATAACAATAAGTAAACATTTACTGTACCTAAATTCAAATGTCCTAGACCTGCAAAAAGGGTTAATGGAACTGCATGTGCAATATCAGTACCAACTATTTTTTTTATACTCATTTTAGGGTAAAGCAAAAGCAATGCGGTAACACCCATAGCGCCAGCACCAACAGAGGTTAAAGTAACTAATACACCTAATGATAAACCTAATAAGATCGTTAGAATAGTCGTCTTTCTTGAAGATCTAGATTGTTGGGTAACTGATTTTTTTGATATTAGTGGCTGAAGTATTACAGCAAAAGACGTTAAAACTAATGCAATTCCTAATGAGAAATTAATAATTTTTACATTCTCATATGCGTATAGATCAATCCCTTTTAAATAGTAGGTCATTAAGAAAGATGCTGGAATGCTGCCAAGCATTAAATTTTTCACAATTTTCCATTCAATATTACCCAAGCGTGAATGGGAGATAACTCCAGCGGATTTAGTAATTGATGCATAAAGAAGATCTGTACCAATTGCTATAGCAGTTGGAAATTTAAATATTAAAACTAAAAGGGGCGTCATTAATGAACCACCGCCAACGCCAGTTAAACCGACTAGAAGCCCAACCACAAAACCAGAAAAGATATACTCAATACCCATATATGTAATATTTTATTTAATTAGAGTGAAATATATCAGATTTTGATATACTATTTTAATAATAAATATTTCTATCAATATAACTTTTAAATATATGAAATTACAACAATTAAGATGTGTTTACCAAATAGTCCAAAATGATTTTAATATTTCTAAGGCTGCTGAATTCTTAAACACGTCTCAACCTGGAGTTAGTAAACAAATCCGACTCTTGGAGGATGAGGTGGGTATAAAAATCTTCCAAAGGAACGGTAAGAGATTAACCGGACTTAGTGATGCTGGAAACGATTTATATAAATCAATTTCAGAAATCATCAGAGAGGTTGCTAATATAAAAAATATCTCTCATGAACATGAGAATGATGATACCGGTTCATTTACTATTGCGACGACTCATACACAAGCAAGATACAAGCTACCAAAAGTGGTTGAGGCCTTCGTTAAGAAATACCCTAAAATTGATTTAAATATTCACCAAGGAGATCCATCTCAGGTTACCGAGCAAATTTTGAAGGGCAATGCTGATGTTGGAATAGCGACTGAGTCAATCGGACATAATGCAAATATTATTTGTATACCCTGTTATTCATGGAATCGAGTCTTAGTTTTTCCAAAAAATCATGCACTATCAAGTATTAAAGAAATTACACTGCAAAACATTGCTTCATACCCAATGATTACATACGACTATGCTTTTACAGGTAGCACTATTGTCTCAAAGGTTTTTAAAGAGGCAAATATAAGTCCTAATATTATGCTTACTGCAATTGACGCGGACGTAATAAAAACTTATGTAGAATTGAATTTGGGTGTTGGCTTGATTGCTGAGATGGCATATGATAAAAATAAAGATTCAGCTTTAGAGAGTAGAGATGTTAGCCATCTATTCCCTACGAGTACAACTTATATCGGTATTAGAAAAGAAACTTTTGTGAGGGGCTTTGTATATGAATTTATAAAAATGTTCACCCCTGACATCACTGACTTTGATTTAAGAAATTTTTTAAAGAAATAATTTAAGTAATTGTATCCAGTTTAATACTCGGGGTAATTTAATTATTAAGTAAAGCTTATTATTAAATTAAGTAATTATCTATTTACCTTAACCTTAAAACATTTTAGAGTCAATTTAAGTATTTAAACATATATAAAAAGGGGCACTGATGAAATCAGACTTAGACATTGCAAGAGAAGCAACATTAATACCTATCAGCGAAATTGCAAGGCGTATTGATATTCCCGAGGACGCCTTACTTTCATATGGTCCATATATAGCTAAAATTGATTCGAATAAAATCAATATTCAACCTAATAAAAAATCAAAGTTAATATTAGTTACAGCTATGAGTCCAACACCAGCAGGAGAGGGGAAAACAACTACAACTATTGGTTTAGCAGACGCTTTAACAAAATTAAAAAAGAAAGCTTTGATTTGCATTCGAGAGCCTTCTTTAGGGCCTGTATTTGGAATGAAAGGAGGAGCAACAGGGGGTGGTTATTCCCAAGCAGTTCCTATGGAAAATATCAACCTTCATTTTACAGGAGATCTTCATGCAATCACTTCAGCTAATAATTTGCTAGCAGCGATGATTGATAATCATATCTTTCACGGGAATGAGTTAGGCATTGATAAATCAAGAATATCATTTAAGAGATGCCTGGATATGAATGATCGAGCACTAAGGCATATTTCAATTTCTGGAAATAACTTAGATTATAAAACTGGATTTGATATTACTGTAGCAAGTGAAATTATGGCAATTTTTTGTTTAGCAAATTCAATTGATGATTTAAATAAAAGATTGGGTGAGATTGAAGTTGCAAAAAATATTGATCCTAAAATGGAACCAATTCTTGCCAAAGATATTAAGGCTAACGGAGCAATGACGGCACTTCTTAAAGACGCTTTCATGCCAAATTTAGTGCAAACCTTAAATAAAACACCCACACTTATTCACGGCGGCCCATTTGCAAATATTGCGCATGGCTGTAATTCCTTCATTGCAACAAAGATGGGGTTAGATCTTGCAGATTATGTTGTAACTGAAGCTGGGTTCGGTGCAGACTTAGGAGCAGAAAAGTTTATTGACATAAAATGTAGGAAAACTGGGATTACGCCTCATTTGGTAGTTATCGTGGCCACTATTAGAGCTATAAAATTTCATGGCGGAGTAAAGAAAGAAGATCTTAATCAAGAAAATTCAGAAGCGCTAAAGGAAGGGTTTAAGAATCTTGAAAGACATATTACCAATTGTCATCAACAGTTTGGGCTAAATGTTTTAGTAGCTGTTAATAAATTTCAAAGTGATACTGAAATTGAAGTTAAATTTGTACAGGATGAGGTTAGAGCCTTAGGTTTTGAAGCAATCTTATGTGAGCATTGGGAAAAGGGCGCTGATGGGGCAGAGACTTTAGCTTTAGCAGCCCTAGATTTAGTTAATAAACCATCTGAATTTAAGTTTTTATACAAAAATGAACAATCCTTAGCATCTAAGATAGAAATAATAGCTAAAAATATTTATCATGCTGACGAAGTAATATATGAAGATGAGGCCTCCAAACAACTCAAAGAATTGGAGTTAAAATATTCCTCTTTTCCAGTTTGTATTGCTAAAACCCCTTATTCTTTTTCTAGTGATCCAGCATTAAAGGGTGCTGCAATTAACCATAAACTAAATATCAGAGAGCTCCGATTGGCTAGGGGTGCAGAGTTTATTGTAGCGATATGTGGCTCTCTTATGACTTTACCAGGTCTTCCTAAAAAGCCAGCAAGTGAAATGATTGGTGTAAGTGCTGATGGATTAATTGAAGGATTGAGTTAAATCCAGTTTGTAATTAAAAAACCTGGCTTTTCTGAGCTAATTGAAAGTAAATCCAAATTTATTGGTTTTGGGTTAATTGGCAAGTCGAGAGATGATTTTCTTTTAGAGATAAAAAAGATAGCCTTTCAACACTCCACAGCTAGTCACATTGCTTTTGCTTATCAAATTAAGACAGAAAATGGTGTGGATTCATATTTTAAGGATGATGGAGAGCCAAATGGTACAGCTGGGAGACCATTACTTACAATTATTGAATCAAAAAATCTAGTAAACTCTGGATTAGCTGTTGTTAGGTATTATGGCGGTATAAATTTAGGGGGTGGGGGGCTAACAAGGGCTTATAGTAAGACAGGAATGAAGGCTTTCACAAATTCAGCTCTTGAGAGTTATATCCACTTTAGTAATTATAAATTAATCATTGATTACAATGTTTTAGATAAATTAATTAATGTTATTTATAGAAATAAAGGCACAATATTGGATAAGGTGTTTGCAGATAAAGTTATCGTTCATATTTCACTTCCTACTATTGCTGAAAGCGTTATCAGAGAAGAGTTTAAAATGATCGATATGACCTTAATAAATTAAGCAAATATAGCAATTAGGTATTTCTTTATCTGTTAATATTAAATTAAATATTTAAACATGGAGCTATAAAATGAAATTAGAATCTATTGCGCTACATCATGGTTACGAATCTGAAGGGACAACCAAGGCAGCAACAACCCCCATTTATCAAACGACATCATTTACGTTTGATAATACCCAGCATGGAGCAGATTTATTTGACCTGAAAGTAGAGGGAAATATCTATTCTCGCATAATGAACCCAACAAATGCTGTTCTAGAACAAAGGGTAGCAGAAATGGAGGGCGGCATTGCATCTTTAGCCCTAGCTTCTGGTATGTCAGCGATAACTGCTTCGATTCAGTGTATTACTCGTACTGGAGATAATATCGTAAGTACAAACCAACTGTATGGTGGAACTTATAATCTATTTGCCCATACATTTCCACAGCATGGAATTAATGTAAACATGGTCGATGCTTCAGATTTTGATGCAATTGAAGCGGCAATCGACTCAAAGACTAAAGCGCTTTATTGTGAGTCTATTGGTAACCCATTAGGTAATGTTGTAGATATAGAAGAATTAGCAAATATAGCTCACCGACACAACATTCCATTAATTGTCGATAACACAGTACCTACCCCTTACTTATGTAAGCCTTTTGATTTTGGAGCAGATATTGTTATTCATTCACTAACAAAATATATTGGCGGCCATGGAACAACTATTGGTGGAATAATTGTTGACTCAGGAAAGTTTGACTGGGCAAAAAATAAAGAAATGTATCCAATGTTAAACGAACCTGATCCTTCCTATCACGGTGTGATTTATACAGAAGCATTAGGCCCAGCAGCATTTATTGGTCGTTGTAGAGTTGTTCCTTTAAGGAATACAGGAGCTGCTTTATCACCACATAGTGCTTTTCTAATCATGCAAGGATTAGAAACATTAGGTTTAAGGATGGAAAGACATTGCGAGAATGCTTTAGCTCTAGCTAAATTTCTAAAAGCAAATTCACAGGTTAGCTGGGTTAATTACGCAAGCTTAGAAGATGATAAATATAATAAAGTTTGTAAGAAGATAACAAAGGGCAAAGCATCTGGCATTATTAGTTTTGGAATTAATGGTGGTATTGAAGCTGGAACAAAATTCATAGATGCCCTTCAAATGATTTTAAGATTAGTGAATATAGGAGATGCAAAATCTCTCGCATGCCACCCTGCCTCGACTACTCATAGACAATTAAGCCCAGAAGAATTAAAAACAGCTGGGGTAAGTGAAGATATGGTTAGAATTTCTGTAGGCATCGAACACATCGATGATATTATCGCTGATGTCGAGCAAGCACTTGTAGCAGCTAAATAAAAATGATTATTGAGAGTCTTCTATTAGTAATTGTGGCTATTTGTTCAATTATTTTATGGAAGATTTCTCAAGTCAAGAAAGATGAAGATGTTTCAAAAGTATTAGAAGGAAAGCATCGTGAAATGCTTGTTGATATAAATGATGCCCTAAACAAGCTTTCGGACAGACTTCATAAAACATTATCTGACCAAGGAAAAACACAACAAGAAACCGTTCAGTCGTCCCTTAAAAATACTTCCTTACAATTAATGGCGAGTGTTGAAAGTCTGACCAAAACGGTTGATACAAGACTTCAAGAGATAACTGGTAAGGTACACGAAAGACTTGAAGAGGGATTTAAGAAAACTAACGCCACCTTTGTAAGTGTAATGGAAAGATTGGCCACAATCGATGAGGCACAAAAGAAAATAGATGGTCTTACAACTAACATGGTGAGCTTGCAAGAATTGTTAGGCGATAAAAAATCAAGGGGGGCCTTTGGGGAGCTTCAATTAGAAGGCCTTATTAAGAATATTCTACCCCCAGACTCATTTGAGTTCCAATATACATTTAAAAATGGACTAAAAGCAGACTGCGTATTATTCTTACCTGAACCAACAGGTACTGTAGCAGTTGATTCAAAATTTCCGATGGAAAATTATCAAAGAATGTTTGATGTATCGGCATCAGAATCAGACAAGGCAAAAGCGCAAAAACAATTTAAATTAGATGTCCGTAAACATATTAATGACATAGCTACAAAATATATAATTCCAGGAGAGACTTCTGATGGAGCTGTAATGTTTATTCCAGCAGAAGCTGTTTTTGCTGAGATTCATGCATATCACCCAGAGTTAATTCAAGACTCAATGTCTAAAAAAGTATGGTTAGTTTCCCCAACTACTTTAATGGCTGTGCTAAATACAGCTAGAGCAGTTCTAAAAGATGTAGAAACTAGAAAGCAAGTTCATGTCATAAAGTCTGAGCTTGGAAAGCTAGGAAAAGATTTCGATCGATTTGATACTAGAATGAAAAAATTAGCCGATAATATCCGTTTGGCTCATGAAAATGCTCAGGATGTTCATGTCTCTAGCCAAAAAATTTCAAAAAGATTTTCTCAGATTGAGAGAGTAGAGTTAAAAGAAGATCCAAATGAGTTATTGGAATTTGAAGAGGATGATTTAAATAATAAGAAGCAGGAAGATGAAAATTAATATTCTCTTTTTTGCTGGAATTCGTGAGATGTTTGGGATACATGAAAAATGTATTGAGATTAAAGAATCTAAAACTTCCCCGGAAAAATTATTAAAGTTTTTAAGCGAAAAAGAGCAAGGCTCTTGGGTTGAACTTTTAAATTCAAAAGACTCAATCAGAGTTGCAATTAACCAAGAGATTTCTAACTGGGGCGATTCTTTGAAGGATGGTGATGAGTTAGCATTTTTCCCACCAATTACAGGCGGTTAAATGACAATCTGTATTCAAAAAGACCTGTTTAATATCGAAAAAATAATTTCTAATTTAAGGAAAAATAAACCAAGTATAGGGGCTATTGTTTCTTTTATTGGTTATGTCAGGGACTTCAATAAAGATAAAAATACAAAAAAATTAAAACACATGAATTTAGAACATTACCCAGGTATGACTGAAAAAAAATTAATTAAAATTGAATTAAATGCTAAGTCTAGATGGAGCCTTGAGGATGTTTTCATCATCCATAGAGTAGGTAAATTACTTCCAAGTGATCCTATAGTTGCAGTTGTTGTTGCGAGTCAGCATAGGAAAAATGCATTTGAAGCCTGTGAGTTCATTATTGATTTTTTAAAAACAGATGCACCTTTTTGGAAAAAAGAAATTTCTGATCAAGACGAATTATGGGTGGAAAATAGATTGGAAGACCATCAAAAAATAGCAAGTTGGAACATAAAAGAATGATTAAAAATTTCTTAAGTAATTTATTTATATTAAATATTTATAAGGCTAAAAAAAATGAAGCTAAATAAAGTTGTTTTTCCAGTTGCAGGACTTGGTTCTAGGTTTTTTCCAGCCACGAAAGCAACTCCGAAAGAAATGTTGCCTATTGTTGATAAGCCATTAATCCAGTATGCAGTTGAGGAGGCTTTAGATGCTGGATTTACAGAGCTTATTTTCGTTACTGCTAAATCTAAAACATCTATTAGGGATCATTTTGAAAGTAAACTGAATACTGAGTTATCGAATTTAACAAAAGAAAAAAAAGAATTATTAAGCAAAATGAATAAAATAATCCCCAATGGGGTTTCTTGCAAATATGTTTTTCAAGAAGAGCCTTTGGGTCTGGGACATGCAATTTTACAAGCAAAACAATTGATTAATGATGAACCTTTTGCTGTCATTTTGGCTGATGATTTAATTGACACTAAAATAGGCGCTCTAAAGCAAATGGTAGATTTATATAATGATACTAACTCGTCGATTATTTCAGTTCAAAAAGTTGATAAAGCTAGCTCTATTCAATATGGAATGGTTTCAATAGATGAAGGCAGTCAAAACATGATGAAATTAACTGATATTATTGAAAAACCGCTCCCTGAAAATGCCCCATCTAATTTAGGTGTAGTAGGGCGATATATTTTTTGTAATAAAATATTAAAATTCTTAGAAAATATTTCATTTGGAACAGGTAATGAAATTCAATTAACCGATGGTATTAAATCAATGCTAATAGCTCATCCTGTTTATGCTTATGAATTTGAAGGAACAAGATATGATTGCGGAGATAAATTAGGCTTTATTAAAGCCAATATTGAATATGCCTTAAAAAATAAAATTTTTGGTGATGATTTAGAAGATTACTTAAAGAATCGTTTAAAGATATGAAAACTAAAGAGTTAATATCTGAATCTTCCCTTATATATTCCAATAAACAAATTGGTGATGCAATCTCAAATATTGCTGATAATTGTAACTCAACTTTAAGAGGGGAGGAAGTTACAATCCTCCCTGTTATGAATGGTGCCCTTATTTTTTCTGGACAACTAATTCCAAAATTAAATTTTCATTGCGTATTGGATTATATACATGCTTCACGTTACTCTGATAACAAAGGACAACCAACTATCAATTGGATATATAAGCCAAAAATAGATTTAATAAAAGACAAGGTAGTCTTGGTTATAGATGATATTTTAGATGAGGGCTTAACTTTAACTGATATAAAGAAAAATCTTATTGAAATGGGGGCTAAACAGGTTGTAATTGCTGTTCTATTCGATAAAAAAATAGATAAGATAAAACCAATTAAGGCAGATTTCTTTGGGCTTGAGGTTCCTGATGCATATGTTTATGGTTTTGGGTTGGACTTTAATGGAATAGGGCGTAATATCCCTCATCTTTATGCACACAAATAAATATAATTTAGAATCCTAATGTCAAAAAAGAAAATTAAAATAAGGGATAACGATCCCGAGTCTGAACGAGAGATAAATTTGTATGATAATCCAATTCCTAGTCGGGAATTGATTCTTCAAGTTATGTCGGAACATGGCATTCCAATTAATAAAAAAGAGTTACTTGAAATTTTAGAAATCAAAGATGATGAAATAGCTATTATTGAAAAGCGTTTGAGAGCAATGGCTCGGCAAGGACAAATTTTAATTAACCGAAAAAATGTTATTTGTATTTCGGACAAGCTTAACTTAATTGCTGGAAGAGTTTCAGGCCACCCTGATGGATTTGGATTTCTTATACCAGAAGATAAAACACAGAATGATATCTTTTTAACGCCTAGAGAGATGAGTCAAGTATTCAACAATGATCGGGTGATGGTCCAAGTTACTGGCCTCGATCGAAAAGGAAAGATGGAGGGGAAAATTGTTGAGGTATTAGAGAGGGTTAATGAGGTATTAGTCGGTAGGGTTGTTCAGTCCCAAGGCGTAACTATTGTAGCTGCTGAGGACAAACGGATCTGTCAGGATATCTTAATACCCTATGAGTCTGATATGAAAGCAAAAGTTGGTCAAATTGTCGAGGTAGAAATAACCACTCAGCCTAGTTTTAAATCTAAACCAATGGGAAAGGTAATTAGCATTCTTGGAGACTATAAAGATAGTGGAATTGAGATTGAAATTGCTTTAAGAAAGCATAGCCTACCATATGAGTTTAATAAAAGCGTTGTTGATGAAGCTAATAAATTCTCTCCTGAGGTAAAGCCATCTGACTTTGAGGGCAGGAAAGATCTTAGAGATTTAGCATTGGTAACTATTGACGGCGAGACAGCTAAAGATTTTGATGATGCAGTCTTTGCTGAGCATAATGGGGAAAATTGGCGGTTAGTAGTAGCAATAGCTGATGTTAGTTCTTATGTAAAATCATCAAGCGAATTAGACCTTTCAGCGGCTGAAAGAGGTAATTCTGTTTATTTTCCTAGAAGAGTAATTCCAATGTTACCAGAAGCACTTTCAAATGGACTATGTTCTTTAAAACCAAATGTAGATCGACTTTGTATGGTTTGCGATATGGTAATAAGTGAAAAAGGAAGAGTATTATCCTATGAGTTTTATCCTTCAGTAATGAATTCTAAGGCAAGACTAACTTATACAATAGTTGATAAAATTTTAAACCATGATGACAAGATTCTAAAAAATGAATTTAGTACCATTGTTCCTGATCTCGAAAATTTAAAGAAGCTTTACCTAATAATGCTTAGTGAAAGAGAAAAAAGAGGTGCTTTAGAGTTTGATTCCACAGAGACAACCATTGTATTTAACGATCAAGGAAAAATTGATTTTATTAAACCAATCTTTAGGAATGAAGCACATCGAATAATCGAAGAATGTATGCTGGCTGCTAACGTGTGCGCAGCTAAATTTTTAATTGATGATAATATTGACGGACTTTTCCGAAATCACGAATGTCCTTCAGAAGAGAAGCTCGAGAATTTAAGAAATTTTCTAGCTGAATTTGGTTTCTCACTACAAGGAGGTAATAAGCCGACCCCTAAAGATTATAGAAATCTAGTTGAGCAGGTATCAAAGCGACCAGAAGCACATCTCTTACAAACGGTTTTATTAAGATCAATGCAGCAAGCTGTTTACAGCAACAAGAATTTGGGACATTTTGGACTAGCTTATGATGCTTATACACATTTTACTTCTCCAATAAGACGATACCCTGACCTTATTGTTCATAGAGCAATCAAAACTAAATTGCTAAACAAGCCATTTAAATTAAAAGATATAACAAAGATTGCAGAACATTGTTCTGGAACTGAAAGAACTGCAGATGAGGCGACGCGTGATGTTGAGTCATGGCTCAAGTGTTACTTTATGCAAGACAAAGTTGGTCAAATTTTTGAGGGAACAGTTGCAGGCGTTACTGGTTTTGGTCTCTTTATTGAATTGGATGAAGTTTATATTGAAGGCTTGCTTCACGTTACTGAGCTTGGAAATGATTATTTTACTTATGATAAAAGTAAGCATGCAATAATTGGTGAGAGAACCAATTTATCTTATCGATTAGGGGATAGGTTAAAAGTTAAGGTAGTAAGGGTTGATCTAGAAACAATTAAAATTGATTTTGCTTTAGAGGGTGTAGAAGTAAAATCTAAGATAATAAAATCTAAAAAGAAAAAATTAACTCATATAAAGAAAGCTAAAAGACGATGAGTAGTGAGCAAATAATCTACGGCTTTCATTCTATTACTAGCCATATAAGAATGGACCCCTTATCTATAAAAGAGATTTTTATTGATGAATTTAGAACTGATGGTCGAGTTGGTGACTTGATGAAGTTAATTGAAACACATCAAATTAAATATCATTTATCTAGCAAGGACAGGCTAGATGGTTTTATTTCAAATCAAAAACATCAAGGTGTTGTAGCAATAATTCGTGAAGTAAAAAATAAGCATGTAACAATTGAAGACATTGTAGAAAGTGAAAAATTAGAACCTTTTTTGTTCTTAATATTGGATGGAATTGAAGATCCTCAAAATCTAGGGGCATGTTTTAGGGTTGCAGATGCAATGGGTGTTGACGCGATAGTTTGCCCAAAAGACAATGCTGTTGGGTTAAATTCTACTGTGAGAAAAGTTGCTTCTGGAGGTGCTGATTCAGTTCCCTTTGTGGTTGTAACAAACCTTGCCAGAACAATAAGATACTTAAAAGAGAAAGGTGTATTTATTTATGGTACAGATGACGAAGCACCTAAAACAATAAATCAGATTAGCTTTAATGGTTCAGTAGCACTTATTATGGGCTCTGAAGGTAAGGGGATGAGGCGCCTTACTAAAGAATTATGCGATGATATTTTCTCAATACCAATGTTGGGCCAAGTTGAGAGCCTTAATGTCAGCGTTGCCTCTGGTATATGTTTATATGAGATTAATCGACAAAAATAATAACTTTAATGTGAAATTTCTGCATGTTTTTATTGCAACTCTGGTTGCAATATTTACAACAGGATGGATGAGGGTGCATTTAATTCCCTGGGGACCAGAAATGGATGGCGGCTCTTACACATTTTTAGCCCAATACTTTTATAAAATGTTACCCAATATTCCCAGCGAAGTACCTCTTTCACTTTATTCATTAATTACTTCTTGGGTTTATGCGTTAGAAATTAATCAATGGATGGCTTTAAGATGGGTTGATTTATGTTTAGCAGTGATAGCGTCCATTATTTTTTTCAAAGTCATTGTAAAAGAAAGTGCTAGCCTCACATTTGCTTTTATTATTTTAATCCCAGCATTTTTAATCATGAACAGCTATGTGAATATTCGGTATGGTTTTGCAAATGCGATTTGGGCTTCTTATGTTCCATTCTTCGCTGCGTTACTTATTTCGCAAAACATAAACAAAGATAGCCATTATGCATTTTATTTTATTGGAGCATTAGCAGCATTCGGTGTTTTATTAAGAGAGCCGCTACTGCCTTTTTTTATAATTGGGGGCCTGTCAATTCTTATTGGTTATGGATGGAAAGCACTTCTAAAATATGCTGTTGGGGCATCTTTATTAGGTTTTTCTATTGTTGGAGCTAGCTTAATGTTGCGAGGTTGGGATCTTGTTGGATTTATTGATGGTTATACCTTCCTGGGTAAGATACTAACGTCTTTTGCAGCATTAGACCCAGGCAAGTTTGCTAGAAGTGGATTATTCATGGCATCAGAATTTTGGTATGGACTAATCTTGGTTTTCTTTTCAGTCCTTTATATCGCTAAAAATTTTCTCTTAGATAATAAGATTAATTTAGGACGTTTCGCATTTTGGCTAGCAATAGCATTTGTACCAATGATAGAAGCATGGACTAAATATACATTGGCATATCACTTTGCCCAATGTATTCCAGGTTTCGTAGGCTTTATTGCCCTAACATGGAAATATTTAAGCTCTAATGAATCTAAAACAACACAAAAATACTCTATAACATTAATTTATTTACTATGTTTTTTAGGCGCGTACCCTAAACTGAATATAATTTACAACAACTATAATGATGAGAGGACATTAAAAAATGCATACAATCAATTATGGACCGATACTTGGAGAAATTCTGAAACTATTGACGCATCTAATTACTTAATAGCAGCTCAAGCAATTCGTAAATTATCAAATAAAGATTCTACTTTAGCAATGGGTGGAGGTTATTCCAGTGGTTTATTTCCCCTTACTGGCTTAATTCCTCCAACTTACCGATTTAATGATTTACGTTCATTTTATGCAATAACACTTGATTTTAATGAAAATCAATTAGTTAACCATTTAAAAGAACACCAACCAACAATAATAATGCCAACAAAACAATCAATTCCGGGAATTAAAATGTTGACGAGAGCGGTTCAGCGAACTGGCCTGTATGAACTAGTTGCAATTGTTGAGTATAAACCTGAAACCGAGGCTTATGATATTTCAGCGTCTGTTGCAGGGAATATATATAGATTAAAGAGTTTTGTTAAAGAAGATAATTAATCTTACCTTATGTCATTAGTCCAACACGTTGAAAAGTTTTTTGCTATGAAGCCAGGGCAAAGATTTAATCATTAATACATAAAAAAAGCTCAAAGTGATTGAGCTTTTTAATAAATTTGGCTCCCCAACCTGGGCTCGAACCAGGGACACATGGATTAACAGTCCATTGCTCTACCAACTGAGCTATTGGGGAATATCTTTGAAAGCGAGCATTTTAGCACAAGAATGTATTTTGATTCTAGCCTTCTATCGCTTCTTTAATTCTTAATAATGCTTCTTTTAAATTATTCATTGATGTAGCAAAAGATATTCTAAAATAACCTTCTGCTCCAAATGCTGAACCAGGTACAACAGCGACCCCTTTTGTATCAAGTAAATATTCACTAAAAGCTAGATCATCATTATTTTTTATTTTACCTTTTTTATAAAGGGCTTCAATTGCATTTTTAGCACAAGGAAACGAGTAAAAAGCACCTTGTGCCTTTATACACTCAATCCCTTCAATATTATTAAATGCATTCACTACAAAAGTATGTCTTTCTTTAAACGCATCTAGCATAGGTCTGATACAAGACTGATCCCCTAATAATGCAGACTCCGCAGCAGCTTGAGAAATTGAAGTTGGATTAGATGTCGATTGTGATTGTAAAATACCCATAGCTGCAATAATTTTTTCAGGACCAGCGGCAAAGCCAATTCTCCAGCCTGTCATTGAATATGCCTTCGACACTCCATTTATAATAATACAACGATTTTTTAATTTCGGTTCCACCATAACAATATTATTGAAAGATTCTTCATCGAGCCTTATATGCTCATAAATATCATCAGTTACTATGTATATATCTGGATATTTTAATACTATATTAGCCAGCTTTTTAAGTTCGCTTTTAGAATAAACAGAGCCTGTTGGGTTTGAAGGGGAATTAAGTACAATAATTTTAGTTTTATTAGTGATTGTTTTTTCTAGCTGTTCCGGGGTCATTTTAAATGATTGGTCAATTCCACAATTAATTAATATTGGAGAGGCTCCAGTAAGTTCTACAATATCAGTATATGAAACCCAGTAAGGGGCCGGAACAATGACTTCATCACCAGGGTTTAGTAATGCTAGAAAAAGATTAAAAATACATTGCTTACCTCCTGCGCCAACAATCACCTCATTCATTTCGTAATCTAGATTATTATCACGTTTAAATTTTTTAACGACAGCTTTTTTTAGGGACGGAAGACCAGTGACGGGTGTGTATTTTGTCAATCCATCTTTAATTGCTTGTATGGCCGCTTCTTTTATAAAATCTGGTGTGTCAAAATCTGGCTCTCCTGCAGCAAGAGCAATAATATCCTTACCTTCAGATTTTAATTTAGCAGCTTTGGCAGTTATTGCAAGAGTGGGAGATTCCTTTATTCGGTTGACACAATTTGATAGTGTTATATTAGACAAAGTTTATTCCATTATTCATTAAAATTTTATAACTAATTTTACTTAAAAACTCAACAAGTACAAATACCTTTTTCAAAAATTAAAATATTTTTTACTCAATATACTTAAAGGAGCTCTTCTAATTCAAGACTCTTAGCTTCATTAATTAAAAATAAATCTTTTTGAATTTTTTTCGCTTTATTTAAGTTGCCGTTTTTATGGTGAATAAGTGCAGATCTAAACAATGAGTCAGAATTATTCTTATCAATAGAAATTGATTTTTTGTATGATTTTAAAGCGATATCTAGATTTAGTAATTTTTCATTTGCAAATCCATATTCATACCATGCTTCTGTATTATTTTCTTCTGCTTCTGTCCACTCTTTTGCTACTTTCGATAAATCACCCCAATCTTCTTTTGCTTTTGGAACTGCAATCTTTAAGAAAAATGGTTTTTTGTTTTCATCTTCTTCCCATAGAGCCTTACCTTTTATTAGAAAATTTGTTTGCTTATCTTTTTTTCTTAAATCACTAAGCCAATCAATTGGCATTGCATAGTAAGATCCATAACCTGTCGTTTTGAATGTGTTGATACCTACTAGATTACCCTTCATATCAAATAAACCACTTCCACTGGCACCTAATCTAAATTTTGCTGAACTTAGAATAATCTTCCCTTTTTCATAATCATAAGTTGAAACAACATACCCACCTGAAGTTAATGGTACCGGTGCTCCACTTGAATGTCCTATTGCTGCTAAAGCTTGACCTTTAACTAAATTCTTACTAGAACCAATAGCTATTGGTTCTCTATTTAAGTTATGGACACTAAAAAGGCATAAGTCATGCCATGCATCGACCCTAACATCTATAATAGAATAACTATCTTCACCCTGTGAAACCCAGGGGTTTTTCGTTCTTCTTAATACATGACAATTAGTAATAACTTCACCTTTTCCAACTATAACCCCTGAGCCGTATGCAAGACTCCCACTTTCTGTGTAACCTCTTACCATGACTATCGAACCAAAAGCCTTTAATAATGCCGCTTTATCTATCGCAAAGACAGGGATAGTTTGTAATAATAATAAAGATAATATAAAGAATTTTTTCATAATGAAATGCCTTTTGTAATAATTAGGTTTAATTTAATTGACTAATTGTATCTATTAAAGTTCTCAAACTGTTAAAGTAAGACTTTTTTCTAAAGCATACATTTTGAATCAAAAGTTTCCTAATAGTCCCTTTGAATTGCACCAACCTTTTATGCCGGCCGGTGACCAACCTCAGGCAATAAAAAAACTAACTCATGGCATTGATTCAGGAGAAAAATTTCAAACACTTCTTGGTGTTACCGGATCTGGTAAAACTTACACCATTGCCAATGTTATAGCTAAAACAGGAAGACCTGCGATTGTGATGGCTCCAAATAAAACACTTGCAGCCCAACTTTATTCAGAATTTAAAGAGTTTTTTCCAAATAACTCTGTGGAGTATTTTGTATCTTATTATGATTATTATCAGCCAGAAGCTTATGTTCCTGGACGGGATGTTTTCATTGAAAAAGATTCAAGTATTAATGATCATATTGAGCAAATGAGACTTTCAGCAACCAAGGCACTATTAGAAAGAGACGATTCAGTTATTGTTGCAACAGTTTCAGCCATCTATGGAATCGGTGACCCAGTAGATTATCAAGGAATGGTTTTGTATCTTCAAGTCGGAGAAAAGTTACTTCAAAGAAATATAATTTTGCGCTTGTTGTCTATGCAATACACAAGGAATGATTTTGATTTTTCACGAGGATGTTTTAGAGTTCGTGGCGATGTTATAGACATTTTTCCTGCTGAGAACTCAGAAACTGCTATTCGTATAAGCTTATTTGATGACCTTATTGAATCAATAACTGCATTTGATCCGTTGACCGGCCAGTTATTTGAAAAAGCTAAGCGCTTCACTATTTACCCATCTAGTCATTACGTTACTCCTAGAGATAATATAGTAAGAGCAATTGAAAGAATAAAAAGTGAGTTAGCTGAAAGAGTCAAAGAATTTGTAAGCGAAGGTAAGTTAGTTGAGGCGCAACGTATCGAACAAAGAACAAAGTTTGATATTGAAATGCTTAATGAAATAGGGTTTTGTAAGGGTATAGAGAATTATTCTCGACATTTATCAGGCAGACAGGCAGGCGACCCAGCCCCAACCTTGCTAGACTACCTCCCTAAAAATTCAATAATGATTATTGATGAAAGTCATGTAACAATTCCTCAAATAGGGGGAATGTCAAAGGGTGATAGAGCGAGAAAAGAAAATTTAGTTAATTATGGTTTTCGCCTACCTTCTGCTCATGACAACAGGCCATTAAGATTCGAAGAATTTGAAGCAGTAATGCGACAATCTATTTTTGTCAGCGCAACACCAGCAGATTATGAAGCTACGCATTCAAAAATAATTGTTGAACAAGTTGCTCGCCCAACCGGTTTAATTGATCCTAAAATTATTGTTAAGCCAGCTGATAGTCAAGTTGATGACTTGTTGGGAGAGATAAAAAAAAGAGTTAACTTAAAAGAAAGAGTGTTAGTAACTACCCTGACTAAACGTATGTCTGAAGACTTAACTGATTATCTTACAGAGCATTCAATAAAGGTAAGGTACCTTCATTCAGAAATTGATACGGTTGAAAGGGTAGAGATTATTCGTGATTTAAGGCTGGGTAAATTTGATGTTGTAGTAGGCATTAATTTGCTTAGAGAGGGTTTGGATATCCCAGAGGTTTCATTAGTTGCTATTTTAGATGCAGATAAAGAAGGTTTTTTAAGGTCCGAACGCTCTTTAATACAAACAGCTGGAAGGGCAGCAAGAAACCTTAATGGTCAAGTAATTTTTTATGGTAATAAAATAACAAGAAGCATGAAGGCGGCAATTGACGAAACAGAGAGGCGACGAATAAAACAAATAAAATTTAACTTAGATAATAATATTACCCCTGTTGGAATTGTAAAAAAAGTTAAAGATATTATTGAAACTCTTGAGGATGTTGAAGAGCATAAAAAAGAACGGGCATTAAAGAAAGAGAATAGAAAATACGAAGACTTAACAGAGCCCGAGGTAATTAAAGAAATAGGAAAATTAGAAAAATCTATGCAAATCTCTGCTAGAAATTTGGAATTTGAGAAGGCAGCAAGTATTAGAGATCAGGTTAAGTATTTAAAAGAGAAAATATACGGTGCTAATATTAAAGACAGAATTTAATTTATAAATGTCATTGATTTTATTATAAAAAACAATATACTAACCATTCTTAAATCCTTGCTTCACAACAATAATGTTGGAAGCTACAACCATAGGGAGTTTTATGCGTCATTACGAATTAGTATTTATTGTCCATCCTGATCAAAGCGAACAAGTTCCAGCTATGATCGAAAAATATCAAGCAGTAATAAAATCAAGTAAGGGTGCAGTCCATCGACTAGAAGACTGGGGAAGGCTTCAGCTTGCATACCCAATTCAAAAAATTCACAAAGCTCATTATGTGCTAATGAATATTGAATGCAATTTGGTAACATTGGCTGAGCTTGAGCACACTTTTAAATTTAACGATGCAATTATTCGCCATTTAGTTTTTGCTACAAAAACCGCAGTAACTTCTCAATCACCAATGATGAGAGAGGAAAAGTCTAAGTCTCTGGTTGGTGATAGAAAAATTGAAGATAAGCCAGCTAAAGAGCCAGCTAAAGAGCCAACTAAAGAGCCAGCTAAAGAGCCAGCTAAAGAGCCAGCTAAAGAGCCAGCTAAAGAAGCTGTTAAAGAAAATTCAAAAGAAAAAGAAGGAGAATAGAGAATGGCAAGAGATATGTATAAGAGAAGGCGTTATTGTAGATTTTCTGCAGAAGGTATTAAGCAGGTTGATTATAAAGACGTTAGCCTCTTAAAAGATTTTATTACTGAAAACGGTAAAATAATACCGGCTAGAATAACTGGTACGAAATCTAGATATCAAAGACAATTAACTACGGCCGTAAAGCGTGCAAGATTTTTAGCACTTTTACCATTTACCGACAAACACTAAGGAGTTTTTTATGGAAATAATTTTATTAGAGAAAATCATAAACCTTGGTAATTTAGGCGATATAGTTAAAGTTAAAGATGGCTACGGTAGAAATTTTTTAATTCCTCAAGGAAAAGCTAAAAGAGCGACTGACTCGAACAAGGCTGAATTTGAGATTAAACGTTCAGATATAGAGAAGCAACAAGCTGCATTATTAAAAGTTGCACAGAAAAGATCTAAAGCTCTAGAGGGTTTTGTTCTTGAAATTAATCAAAAAGCAGGTATCGATGGAAAACTTTTTGGATCTGTTAGTAATATAGACATTGCCGAGGCCCTAAATGAATCTAAACATGAAATTGTTAAGTCAGAAATCAGAATGCCTGATGGACCAATTAAGAATGCTGGAGAGCATATAATCACTTTAAATCTCCATCAAGAGATTAATGTCGAGATAAAATTAGTTGTCAAAGGCGAGGAATAAAATAATTATTTTCAATTTTTTAAGCTGCCAATAGGGCAGCTTTTTTTTTATTAGTTATAATCACATAATGGCCGACGATCAAATTAAAAATTTAAAACTACCTCCTCATTCTGTTGAAGCTGAACAATCGTTATTGGGTGGCTTATTAATTGATAACTCGGCATTAGATCAAGTGGCCGACACCATCTCTTCAAAAGATTTTTACAGGCAAGATCATCGCCAAATTTTTATTCATATAATAAACCTTATTAATTCAAGCAACCCAGCAGATGTAATTACTGTTGCTGAGTCTTTGGAAAAAAATTCCGAACTAACATCAACTGGTGGCATCGCTTACCTTGGAAGTCTTGCAGAGAATATGCCTTCTGTTGCCAATATTCGAGGTTACGCTAAAATTATTCGTGATAATTCGATTTTACGTAATTTAATTACAGTAGGCTCAGACATTGTTGAAGGCGCTTTTTTGCCAAAAGGAAAAGATGCACAGCAATTATTAGATGAAATGGAGGCTAAGTTATTTGCTATCGCTGAATCTGAGAGTAATAGATTGGGGTATAAAGACTTTCAAGCTGTTATAGCTCAGGTTGTAAGAGATCTAGAAGAAAGAGGACAAAACCCTGGAACTGTAACTGGCCTCTCTACTGGATTTACTGATTTAGATAACTTAACTACTGGACTTCATGGTGGTGAGTTGATAATCATTGCTGGGAGACCTTCTATGGGAAAAACTGCATTAGCAATGAACATTGCAGAAGCATGTGGAGTTGACCAAAATAAGGCAGTAGCTATATTTTCAATGGAGATGGGCTCAGAGCAGATAGTGACAAGGCTTCTTGGAGCAGTATCTAAAGTTAATCAGCAAAAAATGCGAACTGGAAAAATGGATGAGGATGATTGGGCAAAAATCGCTGATGGTTTAGGCCGGCTTAATGAGGCACCACTTTTCATCGATGAAGGCTCAGCTCTTAACTCTTATGAGCTTAGAGCTCGTGCAAGAAGGTTGCATCGATCTACTGAAGGTGGTTTGGGACTAATAGTTGTTGATTATATTCAACTTATGTCAGCCTTGGGTGGTCAGCAGGGTGAAAACCGAGCCACAGAAATATCTGAAATTTCTCGTTCATTAAAGTCACTAGCTAAAGAGTTAAATGTTCCAGTGGTTGCATTATCTCAACTCAACAGGAATGTAGATAGCCGACCAGATAAAAGGCCTCAAATGTCAGATTTAAGGGAATCTGGGGCTATTGAGCAAGATGCAGACGTGATTATGTTTATATATCGAGATGAAGTTTATAATCCAGAGTCGGCTGACAAAGGAATTGCTGAAATAATCTTAGCCAAACAAAGAAGTGGCCCAATTGGTACTGTGAAGCTAACTTTTGTTGGTGAATTTACGCGGTTTGAAAATTATGCGAATCCCGGATATGAGTCTGGTTATTAAAATCAATGCGACCACTTAAAGCAACTATTAATCATCAAGCGCTATTAAGCAATCTTAATCATATAAAAAAAATAGCAAATAAAAGTAAAATAATGGCTGTTTTAAAAGCAAATGCATATGGCCATAGCTTATTAGATGTAGCCAAAACATTAAAGTCTTCTGATGGTTTTGCAGTTCTTTCAATTAATGAAGCAATGCAACTTAGAGAAAACAACTTCAAGCAAACCATACTGTTGTTAGAAGGTTTTTTCGATAAGGATGAAGTTAATATTGCTTCAAAATTAAGAATTAATGTAACTATTCATAATCAAAGACAAATTGAGTTAATTAATCAAGTAAAACCAATATTTCCAATTAATATTCACCTAAAAATTAATACAGGAATGAACCGATTAGGTTTTATGCCAGATGAAATAGACTATTTGCTTGAGTCTTTAAGTAGTAATCCATATATTGAAGATATTGTTTTAATGACGCACTTTTCGACTGCAGACGAAGAAGAGGGAATAGGAAAGCAGCTTGGCATCTTTAATTTAATTTATGATAACTATACTTACCCTGCTTCGGTTGCAAATTCGGCCGCTATTATAAGGTACCCTGAGTCAAGGCTAGACTGGGTCAGGCCAGGAATTATGCTCTATGGTCTTTCCCCATTTGAAAATAAAACTGCTAAAGATTTAGAGTTAATGCCAGTAATGTCATTAATGTCAGAAATAATTGCTGTTCAAAATATTAAAGCTGGAAACTCGGTTGGGTATGGATTAGGTTTTAAAGCGAATAAAGATATGAGGATTGGAATTGTGGCATGCGGCTATGCAGATGGTTATCCGAGACATGCTAAAAATGGAACGCCTATTGCAATTGATGGACATCTTTCATCTTTAGTGGGCCGTGTATCAATGGATATGTTGTATGTTGACTTATCACAAATCCCAAGTGCAAATATTGGCTCAAAAGTAGAGCTATGGGGCGAGCAAGTTTTTGTAGATTCTGTTGCACAATTCTCAGGTACAGTTGGTTACGAGTTAATTTGTGCTATTTCAGCTTCTCAAAGAGTCCCTTTAAGGAATATCAATGCCCAAAAGTAAAATTGTTTATCAATGCACTGAGTGTGGTGGCCAATCGACTAAGTGGCAGGGGCAATGCCTTCATTGTTTTGGGTGGAATACATTAGTTGAGAGCCTTGTAGAAGGTAAAGGTGTAAAAAGATACGCTTCTTTAACAAAATCTAATGAATTAACAAAATTAAATGAAGTTGAAACAGTAAATATTTTAAAAAGACAAACAAAGATTTCAGAGTTTGACCGAGTTCTTGGTGGTGGCTTTGTTCCTGGCGGAGTTATTTTATTAGGAGGTGATCCTGGAATTGGTAAGTCAACAATACTAATTCAGGCTTTATCAAAAATAACACAAGACCCAAGCGACCCTTGTAACGTTATTTACATTAGTGGCGAAGAGTCCTCGCAACAAATTGCGATGCGAGCAAGGAGGCTAGAGCTTGAGGTTTCAGATATTTCAATTTTATCTGAGATTAATCTAGAAAAAATTGTTCAAACTATTGAAAAGAATAAGCCTAATGTAGTTGTGATTGATTCAATTCAAACAATTTACTCCGAAGAGATAACTTCAGCACCTGGCTCGGTAACCCAAGTTAGAGAATGCTCAGCTCAACTCACAAGAATTGCTAAACAATTAGATATCACAATGATTCTTGTTGGGCATGTTACAAAAGAAGGAACTTTAGCTGGGCCAAGAGTTTTGGAGCATATTGTTGATACCGTCCTTTATTTCGAGGGTGACCCAAGCTCAAGTTTTAGAATGATTCGTGCATTTAAAAATAGATATGGTGCAGTAAATGAACTGGGTGTATTTGCAATGACAGAGAAAGGCCTTAAAGAAGTTACTAATCCATCAGCTTTATTTCTATCCCATCATCATGAGCAAGTTAATGGTTCATGTATAACTTGCATTCAAGAAGGATCAAGACCTATGTTAATAGAGATTCAAGCGTTAGTTGATGACTCTCATGGACAATCCCCTAAAAGACTTTCGGTTGGGTTAGATCACAATCGATTAGCAATGCTATTAGCCTCATTAAACAGGCATGCTGGGGTTGCTTGTTATGATCAAGATGTTTTTGTGAATGCTGTTGGCGGTGTAAAAATAACAGAGCCAGGAGTTGACTTAGCAATTTTATGTGCAATCGTATCCTCATTTAAAGACCAGCCATTAGATCAAAAAACAGTTATATTCGGAGAGATTGGTTTGGCTGGTGAAGTTCGTCCGGTTCAAAGAGGGCAGGAAAGACTTAAGGAAGCAGCTAAACTAGGATTTACGCGTGCAATAATTCCAAAAGCAAATCAAGCTAAACAAAAAATCAAAGACATTGAAATATTACCAGTCGAGACTCTTTCTCAGGCTCTAGATTTAATTAAACGATAACTATTTAATCCATCGGTAATTAAAAGAAGTAAGCACGACAATTAAGAATTTTCTTAAGTTAGATAATTCTATTTTTTGGTTAAGTATATTTTTAGAACTATTTTTTTTAATTTTAGATAGCAACACATAATAAATATTCCCCATCATCAACCCTGGTTTTTGATTTATTTTATCCTCATCAGGTAAGTTACTAATCGCAAGCTTGTAATAATCATGCGCACGTTTTGTTTGGGTTTGAATTAAGTCTTGAAATTTTTTTTCATTAATATTTTTAAGAATTTCTGATTCAGTGATGTTGAGTTTTTTTAGCTCGTCGATTGGTATATAAATTCTCCCTCTTTTTGCATCTTCCCCAATATCTCTAATAATATTAGTAAGTTGCAATGCAATTCCAAGGTTGTGTGCATATTTTAGAGTCTTACTATCTTTATATCCAAATATTTGGGCAGATAATATACCGACGGTCGATGCTACTCGATAACAATATAATTGAAGCTCTTTAAAACTCTCATAACGACTAAAATTAAGATCCATCTCCATACCATTAATAATCTCAACAAAGTAAGCTTTATCAAGCTCATAATGTTTTATATAAGGATCTAAAGCTTTAGTAACAGGATGTTGGGGTTCGTTGTTATATAAGCGATCAATTTCAAATCGCCACCAGTCTAATGTGCTTTTACTAATTTCGTATTCTTTACATTCGTCAACTACATCATCAACTTCGCGACAAAATGCATAAAGCGCAGTGAGGGCGTTTCTTTTTTTTTGGCTTAGAAATATGAAGGCAAACAAAAAACTAGAATGACTCTCATTAGTTTTTTGTTTGCAATAATCTTGAGGGCTCATTTTGTAAGGATACATCGACAGAATAAAACCAACCAATCTATTTTAGATATTTTGGGGGGGTTATTAAATAAATCACATTCTTCATTTTTCATTCTACTAATTAATAAATGCGCTGCACTCACCATAATTTTTATTTGCAATCTAAGCCTTCCTTTTGTATTTAGTATTAAAGGCATACCTTGTATCAAGATTAACTCAATCCGTTGTAACCAAAATCTCTTAAACAATTTCCAATTAGCATTAAATTTTTTATCATGAATATCAGATATCTTAAGGTTAAACCGCTTCATTTCATTCGTTGGTATATATAAACGATTTTTTAATATATCTTCATAAAAGTCTTGGCTAATTCCAATAAGAGCGAAAGCATGACAGATTGAATTTGAATAAATAATATTTTGCTTTGTATCTTCTCTAAACAAGCCTAAGATTATCTGACCTGCTGGGGCAGCTGCATTGTTAGAATAATTAATAAATTCATCGAAATTTTTATAGTGCTTATTAATAATATCTTGTTTGAATGCGTCGATAAATTTTTGAAGTAAATTTATTGGAATTGAATATTGATTAATTATTTTGTAAATATCAAGAAATAATAAATCAACATTTAAATTATTTTTTTTTATTTTATTTAAATTTATTTGATAAATTTTTAAATTTTCTAACCTTTCTTTCTTGGAAAAACTACCTTCATCTGCAATATCATCAGCTGTTCTTGCAAATTGATAAAGAATTATTACAGCTTCTCGAATCTTCTTTGGGTATAGGAGGGTAGCTACAGGAAAGTTTTCATAATGTTTTTTACTTTCTTTTCCTGCCTCCAAAGTAATATAATGTCTCATAAATAAAGTATGACATAGTTGTTAAATTATTTTATAGCATAGGGAAAAAATATGTTTGGAGTTATCGGTGGGACAGGTTTAGATAAAATTGAGGACTTAGTTGTTGAAAAAAATGAAGTAATTAAAACACCTTATGGACTAACTTCTGAACCCTTAACCTTTGGAATGCTTGGGCGCCACAAAGTTATTTTTCTGGCGAGGCACGGAAAAAATCACTCGATTCCTCCTCACCTAATTAATTATCAAGCAAATATATGGGCTTTACACTCAGTAGGAGTTAAAAATCTTATTGGCATAAATACTGTTGGCTCGATTCAGACTAGATTTATGCCTGGCGACTTTGTGTTTCCTAACCAAATTATTGATTACTCTTATTGCAGAAATAATACTTTTTTTGATGGAATTAAGAGCCCTGTTAAACATATTGACTTTACCTTTCCTTTTGATAATAATTTGCTCAGTAGTTTTTTAAAGGTATCGAAACTTTTAAAATTAAAACATCATATAAATGGTGTTTATGCATCAGTACAGGGACCTCGGCTTGAGTCAGCTGCTGAAATTAACCGCTATGAAAATGATGGAGCAAATATTGTTGGAATGACAGGTATGCCAGAGACCTCTCTTGCAAGAGAGATTGGGTTAAGTTATGGATTAATTTGCCCAGTTGCCAATCATGCAGCAGGACGTGGACTTAATAAAGATGGAGTTTCTCATGAAGAAATTAGCATTAACTCTAAAAAAATGGCTTTAAATATAACTAAACTAATTAAAGGAATTATTGAATCATATGGCAATTAAAGAAATAATAAAGATGGGTCATCCATTGTTGCTTGAAAAAGCAACATCTATAACTGAATTCGATACCCCAGAATTACATAAGTTAATTGAAGATATGATTGAGACTATGGATGAGGCTAGCGGCGCAGGTTTGGCAGCACCTCAAGTAGGCGAAGGAATTCAATTAGTTATTTTTGGCCATGATACTGAAAGATACCCAGAAGATGATTCGGTGCCTTTTACCGTTTTAATAAATCCAATTATTACGCCTTCAACCAAAGAAACTGAAGATGGTTGGGAGGGTTGTTTATCTGTACCTGGAATGAGAGGCTTGGTACCAAGATTTAAAAAAATTAATTACAAAGGTTTCGATCAATTTGGTAAACCAATTAACATTGATGCTGAAGGTTTTCACGCCAGGGTAGTGCAGCATGAATGTGATCATTTAATTGGCATGCTTTACCCTCTAAGAATAAAGGACTTAAGATTTTTTGGTTTTGAAGACACATTATTTTCTGAATAAAGTTTTAAGTTAGTTATTTCATATGATAAAATTCGCACTCCGGAAGAGTGGCAGAGCGGTTTAATGCACCGGTCTTGAAAACCGACGTGGGTTCGCGCCCACCGTGAGTTCGAATCTCACCTCTTCCGCCATTTTATAATTTCCCTTTAATATCAATAACTTATAATACTATTTTAATGTATTCAGTACTCTGAAACATGCTTACTTTGGTTAAAATATAGTAAATATGCATGTCATATAGAGGTTTTAGGTATGCGATTTTGACACTGATATACGGTTTGATATACGGTTGAGTTTTAAAAAATCACGATTTCACTCATTTCCCACTTAATTTATAAAGTCTAGTATACAGTTTGGTTTTCCAGCTTTATCTAACATTTGCCCACTTAATTGTCTGGGGGTAAACTGGTTTTATGAAAAAACTACTCCTACTCTTATTCTTAATACCTAATCTGGTGATGGCAGAAATATGTTTTGTCCACGAAAATGAAGCAGGAACACTTCCTTTTAGTATTTTTGATAATTGTAATAATGGAGACGAGCTGTTTCATACAATACACGAAGAGAAGAGTATAAGTTCATAGATGAAAATTATTAAGATATTTATAATGTTAATGGGGTTAAGTTTTATAACCAACGCTAGTGCTTTAGGATATTGTGATACAACTGGAGCAAGTGAAGATGATAATGGCGTTATAACATTTACAGGCAATGTGACTATGGCTAATTGTTCATTTGCGCCTGACGAATATATAGTTACTATTTACAAAATAGGATTGTGTACGCAAGAACCAACAAGGCCAACTTTTTCCACAGTATACGATGTAAGTTCTTGTGTAGAGGTGATTGTTAGCCCAAATGGACAGGTAGTAAATATAGCAGCAGGTTCAGAGCTAGTGCTTAATGATGTTAGCAAACCTCCGAATGGAACCTATAATTACGGTTACATTTTGATGAGTAATAATTTTGGCTTCAAAGCAAAAAAGCAGTTTACAAATACTATGCACACTTATCTAAATGGAGAGAGTGGCAATTATTGTTGGACATTGGCCGCCAATAATGATAATTCTGTACAAAATGCTAGTTGGGCAAACCCATCCATCCTAGTTCAATGCGGAGGGGCAGATGGTTCAGCTGAAACCTATTATGAAAAATTAGACGTATTTGATGGTGATACGGTTTCCTTTGCGATGGCGGCATTCGATGTTGGAAATGGAACATTATCTTTAGACCTAATTACTGACGCTAATGAATTACTGGTGAATAGTAGTAACACAGCGGATAGAGTTTTTGGAATGCAAGCTTTTACAACGGCAGTTGAAGTGAATTCCTCATCAACTTTATTTACCATTAGTTTTGGTGTCAATCAAGCGGCAACTATATGGATGTTTCAAGACAACGGTCGAGCCAATGAGTATCAAGTTTTTGCAATAGGTAGCGGCCCATTTTCTTTATTTATGTCAGTAGAATAAATCCCCTTTTTTTATATATAATGTAATTAATGAAAGATTTAAAATCAAAACTTTTATTCATTACCCCCCTCATTCTAGCTACCACAGCTGTCTTTGCTGACTGGAAATCTAATGCAGCTGAATCAACAACAGATGATCAAGATCGCGCTGCCTTTATTGATTTAACTACAATGATTGCGGCAGGTGATTTAGAAGGCGCGCAGAGTCAAGTCATTGAAGCCGCGACGGATCAAGGCGTGGGTTTTACAAAGAGCTTCTTAGAGCAATACTTCCCAACGGTTGAAGTGAGCTTTGAAAAAAAAGAAGGGAGCAAACCGACAACAGGAATCTTAGTCGTGGCACCGCTTTCTGATCAAAAAGATATTGAGAATACGTTATTTACGCAAGTCAGTGCATTCTATACAGATAATAGAAAAACATTGAATGTCGGTTTAGGTTACCGTCGTATGGAATTTGATAATACGCTCATGCTCGGTGTAAATGCTTTTTATGACCATGAGTTCCCTTATGATCATGGCCGATATAGTATGGGTTTAGAAGCCAGGTCGACCGTCGGTGAAATTAACGCCAATATGTATAAAGCGACTACTAAGTGGAAGATAGGTAAAAACGGACTAGAAGAACGTGCACTCGATGGTTGGGATATCGAAGCAGGTTTGCCTCTTCCCTATATGAACTGGGCGACTGTATTTGTAAAGCGTTATAAGTGGGATGCGGCTGAAGGTGGTAAGGATGCCAAAGGCAATGATGCACAATTGAGAGCATATGTACCATTTTTACCTGGACTTGAGATCCAAGCAGGTCGTACATTCAAAGATGATGAGAAAGATGCTAACTACTTCACAGTCTCTTACAATATTATTGGAGCTTTCAGTAATAAACCAAAACAACCCATTCAATGGTTTAACGATACCGCATATAAGTTAGAAAGCATGGAAGATAGAAGATACGAAAAGGTTAGACGTAAAAATATTATTGTGAAGCAGGTAGGTCGCGGCTTCACTGCGAAGGCAAAAGGCGTTTAAATGAAATTTAAAGCTACCATTATTCTATTTGGAAAACTTTGAGTCCCATACCCCCCATGCCATCATTCTAAATCTAGGAGTCCCTGTCGGCGTATACATCTAAAATCTGCACAAATGATAAGATAAAACTTCAAACATTAGGGAGAATGATATGTCGTTTTCGGATTTTTTCAATTGGTTATGGTATGCAGACCTTTGGTTTTCTATTCCAGCCTTTTGGCTATTTTGTGCAATACTTTTTTCAATAGTAAACAGCTTGGCTGGGACAAGAATAGGTCTCCCAAAATAACAAGGAGAAATAACATGGAATTAAAACTAGATAAAACAACAAAGATACTACTAGGGGCTATTGCATTAGGCTTGTTCTTAAATGCTAGTGATATGTATATAAAAAAGGCTAATGCTTATTACACCAGTTACACTCCCGTAACTGAATTAACGGTAAACGATTTGAAAAAAATCATTAGGTCTGCTTGTAGTTAATTAGACCAAGTACCTACTAGCAATATACGAAGGAATGCATTCAGGGGTAGCCGATATATAAAGTACCCCCTATGAATATATAAGGTCTATGCAAAAAATATTTCTAGAAAAAATTGGTAAAACAGGGGGTAAACTGGTTTTATGAAAAAATAAGAATAGCTGTATTACCCAAATCAGAAATAAAGTGTTCCAATATAGATATTATTAAATAGATTAATCAGTCACCAGATATGGATGAAGTTAAAATAAAAAAAGAATTAAAACGGTGGGTTAAAGACTACAAAATTTCTAGTTAATATTTACATCATGATTTAGTAGATTTATATAATTGTCTTCGAAACAAAATCAGGAGCTTTATCTGATATAAGGCCATCGAGATTCTCTCCGTAACCAAGGAAAGGATAATTGGGATTCATAATGAGTGATAATAAACGCCTAGTTGTGTCTTCTTTCTGGCATGCTCGATGGAAGCCAGACGTATCCATAATAATAACGTCTCCTTTTTTACCAGTCAGCTTATGTATTGGATAGCCTGCTTTTTCAATATGCTTATTTGTTACTGGATAGGCTAAAAAATTTCCTTCCTTAAAAATATTTCTATTATTTGAACCAACAGCATATTCTGTATGCGTAGTATCTTCAGTAATATCTGTTAGAAGTAACATTATGTTTAACTGGCGATAATAATCTGTGTGGAATGCAGCTGCATACATTGCAGGGTCAAACGAGATTAGGCTAGTAACATTATTTTTGAAATTAACGTCTTCTAGTAGGGGAGACTCACGGTATACAGGTTGTACCCCAATGTATCTTCTTATTCCGGCTAATATATCAATATCAAAAAAATATTCATATAAATGAGGGTCTAAAAAAGACAACCTATATATATTGTTACCTATTTCATCAGATGGCCCATATATTCGCTCCATCTTTTTTTTGTTATATTTCGTTAGGCCATCAATTCTGCTCAGGTAATCATTAGTTACAATGTCTGCCGCATTTTTATACTTTTTTGATTCAATACGAGCATAGCCTAAAGTTTTAAGCTGATTGTATATGGACTCAGAAATTGGTGATAAATTTTTAGGATATGGATATGAATATGAAGATAAGATAGTAATTTTAGTAACGAAAACCCTATCTTTTACATGTCTTAGAAGACTTAAAAAGAAGGCAGGTAAAAAATTTCTTACGGCTTTTTTAAAGGTATTAAAAATTAAAATTTCCTATGTTTAATTTGATTGCTGATATTACCTATGTATATGATTTAATTATATCTAATGTTGTTAGAAATTGTAAATTTTTTAGTTAAAAAACTACTCCTACCCTTATTCTATAAATAGACAGCGGAGCTATATAGCCATTGAGTATACAGTTTCATCATGAGTATACAGTTTGGTATACAGTATCGTTTTAAAAACTCACGATTTTCACTCATTTTTCCGCTTACCATTTCGCTCGAGTATACAGTTTGGTTTTTCAACTCTACCCAACATTTGCCCACTTAATTTGCCCATATTATCGCCTGAGGGTAAACTGTTTGGATGAGAAAAACTTCAGATATCAAAATACAAGCAGTGCAACATCAAATAAAATTTTTAAAAGAAGGTATAGATATGAGGTACATAAAAATTATGCCTTTTGTGTTCATAGTGATGTTTTTGTTAACAGGTTGTAAGACGGCTGGAAGTCATGCAAAATCAGTACAAGAAGCAAATGTAGCTGATGAAAAAGTTACTGTAGGTATAGTTCAGCGAGAGATTTATGTTGGTATGAGTGGTTCGGAAGTTGCGCAAGTATTGGGGTCACCTAATGTAGTTACAACTGATGCTGAGCGAAATGAAGTATGGATTTACGACAAAATCTCTAGCACGAATATTTACTCAGAAAGTAGGAGTGGTGCTCTTAGTGCATTATTAATAATAAACGAAGCCGCTGGAGCTTCAGAAATCACACAAAAAACCCTAACTGTTATTATAAAATTTGATAACGAAAAGATGGTACGTGATTTCACTTACCATACTTCTAGATTTTAAAATTATTGGAGGCAACAATGTTACGAATTTTTCTTACAGGATTGCTAATGATTACTGCTCTATTTCTCACGGGATGCGAAACTGTATCTAAAGCCCCTTTAACAAAAGAAATGAGCCAAATTGAAACTCGCCAGTTACAGAGCCGTACATACGATAGTAGCGATACCATTGAAGCCATCAAATCTGTAATAGCTGCACTGCAAGATGAAGGTTATTTAATTGACAACGCAAATGAAACACTTGGTGTTGTTACCGCTTCTCGTGAAGATGGAACTGAAATTGAGGGTGCTAAAGTGTATGCTGAAAGTTATACATATAATGGGTCATATGAAACTGTTCAGCGAACTATTGTCTCGGCTTCAATATCTCAAGTCGCAGGGAAACTTAAGGTTCGTGTAAACATAGTTCGAAAAGCCTTCAATCAAAATGGTGGTGTAATCTGGTCTGTTCCCATCCAGGATGCGGCGCAATATCAAAGGTTGTTTTCAAAAGTTGATAAATCATTATTCTTAAATCGAGAAGAAATATAATAATCATTATTTAAGAAGTTTACTCTTT
>CAJQTF010000004.1 GCA_905618945.1 uncultured Methylophilaceae bacterium | reverse complement strand
GGAGTAAGAAAAACACTTAAAGGCCAGCCTCCAGGACGTCGAGTAAATATATAATGGGCTGTCTGATATATCTGATCTATATCAGGCCGCTCCTCTTTATCAACTTTAATATTGATAAAATTATCATTCATTAATTTCGCCACATCTTTATCTTCAAAGCATTCATGGGCCATCACGTGGCACCAATGACATGCTGAATATCCAATTGATAAAAAAATTGGCTTACTTTCTTTTTTAGCTAAATCAAAAGCGACCTTACTCCAAGGTAGCCAATTAACAGGGTTATCTTGATGTTGCTTTAAATAGAGGCTTGATTCATCCTGAAGTTGATTGGTCATTAGTATTCTTGAACAGAATACTCTGTAGCTATGCTATGAGACATTTTAGGGTAAATTACTACACTATTTTCTAAAAGATTAGCAGTTTCTACACAAACCATTCTTCGCCATTCATCTTTTTCACCCATATCTCCCATTGCTAATGCCTTCTCTTCCCATGGTGTCCAAACAACAGTTGAATTACTATTAGATTTTTTTATAGTAATAACTCGATTAAATTTTTCATCTTCAATATAACAGTCATTACTATTAGTATAAACACGATCGAATTCATTGTTAAAAGTAATTGGTTTCTTCTCAATTCCACTACCAAAATTATCTATCTTATCGGTGTAAATAGAATTTTCTAATCCAGTAACTTTTATATTTTCAATATCAGATATATAAAAATATGTATGGTATCCCTCACTTATTACAAATGGACTGTCGGATAAATTTGTGGTTTCTAAATTTAAATATAGACTTTCACCAACTACAATTGTTAGTATTAATTCAAAAGAATAAGTTAACTGTTTAGTAACTGCCTCAGTTGGAATCATTGTAAGAACAATTTTCGTTGCTCCATTTTTTAATTGTACTGACTCCAATAACTTCCAAGGTATTACCCTAGCAAATCCATGAGCACAAAAACTACCATCAGTTGGGTGCTTTCCAAACCAAGGCCAACAAATAGGAACACCACCTCTAATTGATCTACCCTTCTCATACCTAGCATTTGAAGAACGCCATAAAACATCTTGTTTAGCTGATTTCGGTCGCCACCAATCAACGTGTCCACCTTGTAGTGCAACTCTACCAACAGCTAATGAGTTATCAATTTCAATAAATTGAAGCCCATCAGCTTCATCGATGATCTTAATACTTTTATTCAATTTGAATTATCTTTTCTTTAATTGATTGATATCTCTAACAGCACCATTTGATGCGCTAGTGGTCATCATTGCATACGCTTTTAATGCATCTGTTACTCGTCGCTCCCTAGGTTTTGGATGCCAAGGATTTTTACTATTGTTCATTTCTTCTCTTCTTAGTAATAAATCTTCATTTGTTATTTTTAAATTAATTTTTCTATTAGGAATATCTATATCTATATGGTCTCCTTCTCTCGATAAAGCAATCCCTCCGCCCTCCGCAGATTCTGGGGATGCATGACCTATACATAAACCTGATGTACCTCCAGAGAAGCGTCCATCTGTTAATAAAGCACAAGACTTACCTAATCCTTTTGATTTTAAATATGCAGTTGGGTACAACATTTCTTGCATACCAGGACCACCTTTTGGACCTTCATAGATGATAACTACAATATCTCCAGGGATTATCTTATCACCTAAAATTGCTTCGCACGCTGCATCTTGAGATTCAAATAATCTAACCCGGCCAGAGAATTTTAATATTTCTTCATCAACTCCAGCCGTCTTAACAATACAACCATCTTCTGCAATATTTCCATAAAGAACAGCTAGGCCTCCATCTTTACTGTATGCATGAGCAATATCTCTTATACAACCATTATCTCTATCATCATCTAAAGACGGCCATACTTTTGCTTGACTAAAAGCTTCTGTTGTCGGTATTCCACCTGGCGCAGCAAGATAAAATTCTTTCACTACATCTTCTTTAGTTGAAATAATATCCCAATGATCAATTGCCTCACCAAGAGTTTTTGAGTGAACTGTATAAACATCTTCATGCAATAGTTTTCCTCTTTTAAGTTCACCTAGAATTCCATAAACACCTCCAGCTCTATGAACATCTTCCATATGATATTTTTGTGACGCAGGTGCAACCTTTGCTAGGTAAGGTACTTTTCTTGATATTTTATCAATATCTGACATCGTAAAATCAACCTCTGCTTCCTTAGCAGCAGCTAATAAATGTAAGACTGTATTTGTTGACCCTCCCATGGATACATCTAGAGCCATTGCATTCTCAAATGCTTTTTTTGTAGCGATGCTTCTCGGTAAAACAGATTCATCATTTCCCTCGTAATAGCGCTTAGTAATATCTACAATTTTCGCACCTGCATTTAAAAATAATGATTTTCTAGCGGTATGAGTAGCTAAAGTACTTCCGTTTCCTGGAAGGCTTAAACCAAGAACTTCCGTTAAACAATTCATT
>CAJQTF010000003.1 GCA_905618945.1 uncultured Methylophilaceae bacterium | reverse complement strand
CATTAAATCTAGCAAGTCTAACTGCTGCGCAAGTACAATAAATAAATGAAACAATCCAGCCTAATTTTCCAAGTGGCTGAAGCGCCCATACGTATATCACAAGCGCTGGGGCAACACCAAAAGAAACCATATCCGATAAGCTATCGTATTCAGAACCAAATGCACTTTCTGTATTTGTAAGTCTTGCAACTCTTCCATCCAAGCCATCTAGAATTAAAGCAATAAAAATAGCAATAGCTGCATGATCATATCGACCATTCATTGCTTGAACAATAGAATAAAACCCAGCAAATAAAGATGCTGTCGTAAATAAGTTAGGGAGAAGGTAAAATTTATTTTTCCCTTTATGGTCTTTATTTAAATTTTCTTTGTTAGTAGTCATATTTATTTAAAATTTTATCCTAGAATTGCTTAATATTCATCGTTATTAATAGATATTCTATTTATAATGATAATAAATCAAATTTATCTATTTACCCACTAAACATGAAATTTAAACTTATTTCCCAAGATGGCAATGCAAGATCAGGCCTGTTAAAACTTTCACATGGTGAAGTTAGTACCCCTGTTTTTATGCCAGTTGGTACATATGGTGCTGTAAAAACAATTAGCCCCGATGAATTAGAGGAAATAGATTTTGAAATTATTCTAGGTAATACTTTTCATCTTTGGCTTCGTCCAGGTTTAGAGATCATAAAAAAACATAAAGGACTACATCAATTTATTAATTGGAAAAGACCTATGCTTACTGATTCTGGTGGATTTCAAGTTTGGAGTTTAGGTAAGATGAGAAAGATTAGTAGTCAAGGTGTTACCTTCAAATCTCCAATAAATGGTAACGAATGCTTTCTTGGCCCTGAAGAATCGATTGAGATTCAAAAAAAACTTAATGCTGATATAGCAATGATATTTGATGAATGCACTCCCTACCCAGCAACATATGAGGAAGCCAAAAGCTCAATGCTACTTAGCCAAGAATGGGCCTATCGAAGTAAAGAAAGCTTTCAAGGCAGTAAAAATGCACTATTCGGGATAATCCAAGGGGGGATGTATGAGGACTTAAGAGAGGACTCGTTGGCGCAACTTTCGAATATTGATTTTGATGGTTACGCAATAGGGGGGCTATCTGTAGGTGAGCCAAAAACTGAGATGAAAAAAATTACTGCCTTTATAGCGCCAAAGATGCCACAAGAAAAGCCACGATATTTGATGGGTGTTGGAACGCCTGAAGATATAATGTTTGCAATTGAGCATGGTGTTGACATGTTTGATTGTGTAATGCCTACCCGTAACGCCAGAAATGGTTGGCTTTTTACTAGGTTTGGCGACATTAAGTTAAAAAATACTCGCTACAAAGATGATTTATTGCCAATTGATCAATCTTGCAAATGTTATACCTGCCAAAATTTTTCTAGATCCTACCTACATCATCTTTTTAAAATTGGTGAAATGTTGGGATTAAGGCTAAACACAATTCATAATTTATTTTTTTATAAGACATTTATGAAGGAGGCGTCAGATGCCATTAGAAATAATAGCTTTAAAAAATACCAAATTGACTTTTTAGAAACACGAAAGGCTAATGAATAGATGCAGGACTTATGATAGAATCAACCTTTTTTTAAGAGGATAAATATTATGAATGAAGGACTAGCTAGTTTTCTCCCTTTTATAATAATTTTTGTTTTATTTTACTTTATGTTAATTCGACCTCAAATGAAGCAGGCTAAAGAACATAAAGCTTTAATAGAGGCCCTTAAAGCTGGGGATGAAATTGTATCAAATAGCGGTATTTTGGGTAAAATTACCAAACTAAATAACCAATTCGCCACCATTGAAATAGACAAGGGTGTAAACGTAAAAATACAAAAACAAACTATCCAAACTCTATTGCCAAAAGGCACAATAAAGTCGATTTAAGAACCCTTGAGCACTAATTTAAACTATAAATGAATAACCATTCAGCCCGCTGGAAATATCTCTTAATCTTAGCAACAATCTTGTTAAGTATGCTCTTTGTCATGCCAAATTTTTATGGCGAGTCCCCTGCTATTCAAATAATGCCTATTAAATCAGGTGAAAAAATTGATACATCACTTTTACAATCAATCGAAACAGCACTAGTAAAATCTCAATTAAAAAATACTGGATTAATTTTAGAAAACTTTAACATCAAGGTTAAATTTAAAACTGCTGAAGAACAATTAAAAGCAAAAACTGTTATTCAAAATTCATTAGGGGATAAATATGTAGTAGCTTTAAATTTAATTTCGAACTCTCCTGATTGGCTATCTGGTATGGGTGCACTGCCAATGTACTTAGGGCTTGATTTAAGAGGTGGGGTGCACTTTCTTATGCAAGTCGACTTATCAAAAGCTCTTGAGAAAACAACTGCTAGTTATGTAAGTCAGTTTAGAACCAAACTAAGGACAGAAAAAATTGGTTATTACGATGTCTCAAAAAATAACGACATCATGCAAATTAAATTTAAATCCAAAGATGAGCTAAAGAGGGGTAAAAATATTATTAGGGATATCAATGATAATTTTGACTTTCAAGAAATCTTTATTAATGATGAAATTGTACTTAAAGTTATTATTAGTGAGAAAACAAAGAAATCGATTACAGAATTCGCAATTAAGCAAAATTTAGAAACACTAAATAATAGAGTAAATGAATTAGGAGTAGCAGAGCCATTAATTCAACAACAAGGGCTTGACAGGATTGTTATCCAACTTCCCGGAGTTCAAGATACAGCAAAAGCTAAAGAAATTTTAGGTAGAACAGCCACTCTTGAAATGAGAATGGTTAATGAGGATAACTTCAACCCAGATATCTTTGAAGATGGAAACGAGGACCAAGTACCAGTTAATTCAGAAATCATTAAGGATCGATTTGGTAATGGCATGCTATTAAAAAAAGCGGTTATTCTTACTGGGGAGAGAATTACTAACGCAGGTCCTGGAGTTGATCAACAAACAGGGCAGTCGGTTGTTTCAATTACCCTCGATGCAACAGGTGCTAGCATTTTTAAGCAAATAACTCGTGAGAATGTAGGCAAAAGGATGGCGCTGCTTTTAATTGAAAAGAATGTAGCAGAAATAGTTACAGCACCTGTTATAAAAAGTGAGATAGGCGGAGGGCGTGTACAAATTACCGGAATGGATAATCCTCAAGAAGCCACGGATGTTGCATTACTTTTAAGAGCTGGTTCATTAGCAGCACCGATGGAAATCATTGAGGAAAGAACTGTTGGGCCTAGCATGGGTAAAGAAAATATTTCTCGTGGGGTTCAGTCAACAATTTGGGGTTTCGTTGCAATTATTACTATGATGGCTATTTACTATATGGTTTTTGGTGTTATCTCAGTAATCACCCTCTCTGTTAATTTATTATTTTTAGTAGCATTACTATCCGCACTTCAAGCTACTTTAACTCTTCCAGGTTTAGCTGCAATCGCTTTAACATTGGGGATGGCTATTGATTCTAGCGTTCTCATTAATGAAAGAATTCGTGATGAAATAAGAAATGGGAATACGCCTCAAGCTAGTATTAGTATGGGTTATAAAATGGCTTGGGGAACGATACTAGATTCAAATATAACTACTATGATTGCAGGATTGGCCCTCTTTATGTTTGGCTCTGGTCCCATTAAAGGTTTTGCAGTAGTTCTTGTATTGGGAATTTTAACTTCTATGTACAGCGCAATTTTTGTATCACGCGCGATAGTGAACTATATCTATGGTAATAAACGTCAGGTAAGTAAATTATCAATAGGTGAAATTTTTAAGGTGGATAACAACTAAGCATATGGAATTTTTTAGAGTAAAAAAAGATATACCTTTTATGAAATACAGTAAAATATCTGCAGTGGTATCAACTACTGTATTTATTTTAGCAGTTTTCTTTATTGTTATCCGCGGTTTAAATCTTGGGGTAGATTTTACTGGTGGGACAATGATGGAAGTAAGTTACCCAAATGCTGCAAATATAGATGATATTCGCCAAACTTTAAGAGATATAGATTTAGAAGATGCTCAAGTTCAAAATTTTGGGACCGAAGAAGATGTTCTGATCCGCTTACCTATTCGTGAAGGTTTATCTATTGCAGAAATATCAGAAAAAGTTTCAGCAGCACTAAAATTATCAAATAACTTAATGGAAGTGAAAAGGGTCGAGTCCGTAGGGTCTCAAGTTGGAGATGAATTATATGAAAAAGGCGCACTAGCAGTTCTTTTTGTTTTTATAGGAATTATGCTTTATCTTACAATGAGGTTTGAATGGCGATTTGCAATAGCAGCGATTGTTGCAAACATGCATGACGTTATCATTATTTTGGGATTTTTTGCCTTTTTTCAATGGGAATTTAATTTAACTGTTCTTGCAGCAGTATTAGCTGTTTTAGGTTACTCGGTAAATGAATCTGTTGTTGTGTTTGACCGTGTCAGAGAAAACTTCAGAAAGATGAGAAAGACAAATGTTGCTGAAATTATAAACAATGCAATAACGCGTACAATGTCACGAACTATTATGACTCACCTATCAACACAAACTGTTGTAGTTTCAATGTTAATTTTTGGGGGTGAAATACTTCATAATTTTGCATTAGCTTTAACTATAGGAATATTGTTTGGGATTTATTCTTCAATTATGGTTGGTTGTCCAATAGCAATGTGGCTCGGAACTAATCAAACTAATTTAGCAATTTCAAATCCAGAAAGCAAAAAGGAAAATACAGAAGTATAAATACTCACAGTGTTTAATTTTTCACTTACAAACCAAATTATTCTCTTAGCTATTCTCTTAATAGTATCCGCTTTCTTTTCTATTTCTGAGACAAGCCTAATGTCTGTTAGTAGGTATCGATTAAAGCATCTAGCAAAAAGTGGTAATACTGGTGCAAAATTAGCTACAAAACTTCTAAAAGAAACAGATAAGTTATTAAGTGTGATTTTACTATGTAATAATTTTTCAAATGCTGCTGCCGCAACTTTGGTCACTGTAATTGCTGTTCAATTATATGGAGATCAAGAAATTATTATTATGATAGGTACATTAATCACAACTTTTTTAATTTTAATATTCAGTGAAATTTCGCCAAAAGTTATTGCTGCAGCCCACCCTGAAAAATTAGCACTATCCTGCAGCTTTTTACTTTACCCATTGTTAAAAATTCTCTACCCAATAGTTCTTTTTGTTAATATATTTGTTCTAGGGATTCTAAAAATTTTTAATATTAAAATTAATTTTAATCAGAATAGTCTAATAACAATGGATGAGTTAAAAAGTATTATCAGTGATTCCGGTCAAGTTCTTCCTAATAAAAATAAGTCTTTATTATTAAATCTGATAGACCTTGAAAAAGTAACTATTGATGAAATTATGATGCCACATACAAGTATTGAATCTATTAACTTAGGTCAATCAATTGAAGATATTTTAGAAAAAATAGAAAACTTTCACCACAATAGAATTCTAGTAAAAAAGAAAGACAATGAAGAAATACACGGTGTTTTAAATATTAATAAACTATTTAAGCTATATATTAAAGAAAATATGCAGGATTTAGCTCGAGATGAATTAGTTGCTTTAATAGATCCACCATATTTTATTCCAGCAGGAACTACGATATATAAGCAAATACAGAAATTTCAAGACAACCAAGAAAAAATTGGTTTAATTGTTAATGAGCATGGCGAGTTTATAGGGCTCGTTACTCTGGAAGATATACTCGAAGAGATTATTGGGGAATTCAATATTGAGCTCCCTTCAAAATCATCAAAAATAATTTTTGATGAAAATGGCTGGATTGTAGATGGAGGTATTTCCATTAGAGAATTAAATAAAAAATTGACTCTTAATTTACCAATTCAAGGCCCTAAAACTCTGAATGGATTAATTCTAAAATTTTTTGAGGATATTCCAGAACCAAATACCAGCTTTAAAATTAGTGATATTACTTTTCAAATAATCAATGCACAGGATAAAAATGTGAAAAGTGTAAAAATATATAGCCGCATACCGAAAGGTAAAATTTAAAAATGGAACGAAGTGATAACGAAGAAGGTCTCAAACTTAAACTAGAAACAGTTAAACCAAAGCTTCCTAGTATATATAAAGTAATTATTTTAAATGATGATTTTACGCCCATGGAATTTGTTGCAAATATTATTCAAAAAGTTTTTAATAAAACTCAAGATGATGCAACCCGGATAATGCTTCAAATACATACAGAAGGAATAGGTATTTGTGGAATGTACCCTTTTGAGATAGCAGAAACTAAAATGAATCAAGTATTAAATTTCGCAAAAGAATCACAACACCCCTTGCAATGTATTATAGAAAAGATATAGTTTAAATTATGATTGCACAAGAATTAGAAGTTAGTCTTCACATGGCATTTATGGACGCTCGACAAAAAAGGCACGAGTTGATTACTGTCGAACATCTATTATTAGCTATGCTTGATAATCCATCAGCATCAGAAGTTTTAAATGCTTGTGGTGCAAAAATTGAAAAAATACGATCTGATATTGCTAACCATATTCAGGAGCATACTCCTGTTGTTTCTGGGACTGATGATGTCGATACTCAACCAACATTAGGTTTTCAAAGGGTAATTCAAAGAGCGATGCTCCATGTTCAATCTTCTGGAAAGAAGGAGGTTACAGGTGCAAATGTATTAGTCGCTATTTTTGGAGAAAAAGATTCTCATGCTGTTTATTTTCTTCATCAACAAGGTGTTGCTAGGCTTGATGTGGTTAACTTTATTGCTCATGGAATATCAAAAGTAATTGAAACAGAAAATAAAGAGGCAGCTATTGAAGGAACTGATTCTGAAGTTAAAAAAAACAAAAGTTTAGAAACTTACACAGTCAACCTCAATCAATTAGTAAGTGAAAATAAAATAGATCCTTTAATAGGTCGTGAAGTGGAAATCGAGCGTGTTGTTCAGATCCTATGCAGACGAAGAAAAAATAACCCATTGCTAGTCGGTGAGGCTGGAGTTGGTAAAACAGCTATAGCTGAAGGTTTAGCAAAGAAAATTGTAGAAAAAGATATTCCTGAGGTCCTTCAAAATAAAACAATATACTCCCTTGATTTAGGGGCATTAATTGCTGGAACCAAATACCGAGGTGATTTCGAACAGCGTCTTAAATCGGTAATGAAACAACTGCAAGAAGAAAAAGATTCCATTTTGTTTATTGATGAGATTCATACGATTATTGGCGCTGGTTCAGCTAGTGGAGGAACGTTAGATGCTTCCAATTTGCTAAAGCCTGCTTTAGCAAATGGTCAAATTAAATGTATTGGTGCTACAACTTATCAAGAATATAGATCAGTATTTGAAAAAGACCATGCACTAACAAGAAGATTTCAAAAGATTGATATAGAAGAACCTGATATTCCAACAACTATCAACATTCTTAAGGGATTAAAATCTCATTTCGAAGAGCATCACAATGTTAAATTCTCAGCTGATGCAATAATTAGTGCTGTAGAGCTATCTGCAAAATTTATTAATGATAGGCAACTTCCAGATAAAGCTATTGATATTATTGATGAAGCAGGTGCTGCACAGAGAATACTCCCAGATAATAAAAAAAAGAAAGTGATTGGAGCTAAGGAAATAGAAGATGTGATTTCAAAGGTCGCGAGGATTCCAGCAAAAAATATTAATAAAGATGATCGAAACTCACTTAAAACTCTTGAGAGAGATTTAAAAGCAGTTATTTTTGGGCAGGATAAAGCAATCAACTCTCTTTCATCAGCAATTAAAATGGCTAGAAGTGGCTTAGGTCCTGAAAGTAGGCCTATCGGTAGCTTTCTTTTTAGTGGCCCCACAGGCGTCGGTAAAACTGAAGTTGCTAAACAATTAGCTTATACACTTGGAATTGAATTAATTCGTATAGATATGAGCGAGTTTATTGAAAGACATTCAATATCCAAATTAATTGGCGCACCTCCTGGCTATGTTGGTTATGATAATGGAGGGTTATTAACAGAACAGATTAATAAAAATCCTCATGCTGTTTTATTGTTAGATGAAATTGAAAAAGCTCATCCAGATGTTTTTAATATACTTCTGCAAGTCATGGATAATGGTACCCTTACAGATAGTAATGGAAGGAAAACTGACTTTAGAAATGTAACTATTATTATGACAACGAATGCAGGTGCTGAGGCATTATCCAAGGTAGATTTCGGGTTTACTCATAATGAAAAATCTGGAGATGAACAAATAGAAATTAAAAAATTATTCTCACCCGAATTTAGAAATAGGCTTGATGCCATCGTATCCTTTGGTGCATTAGGGAATAATATTATTTTAAAAGTTGTTGATAAATTCTTAATGCAGCTTGAAAATCAGTTACATGATAAAAAGGTTGACGCTACCTTTACTAAAAAATTAAAAGACTATTTAGCAAAAGCTGGATTTGATCCTCAAATGGGTGCAAGACCTATGGCTAGACTTATTCAAGACACAATTAGAAAATCTCTAGCAGACCAGCTTTTATTTGGGAAGCTCGTAAATGGTGGTGAAGTTGAAATTGATATTGATGAAACTGATAAAATTATTTTAAACTTTAAAAACAAGGAAAAAATACCAGCCTAACTAAATGTAGGTTTTATCATTGCCATTTTAAATAAATCACTTTCTATAAGTAATGCTAACCACTTCTTAACTCTTTTATATTCTGAATTATCAAACCATTCTTTATCAACATTCATAAATTGTCTTATAAATGGAAAAATGCATATATCTGAAAAAGTTCTTGTGTTACTAATTAAAAAAGATGTAATTTCCAATCTCTTTTCTAAAATCTCTAAGAAAAAATAACAACTTTTCCGATGCTCAACTTTTGATTTTTCTGGGTATCGCTCAAAATACTTGTAACTATCTAAAGAGTTTTTAAATTTACCGTCATTTAATGCAACTAATTCATCAGCTATTTTTTTATCCCCTGGCTCTAATAAATCGGAATGTTTATATTTGCTATTCTTATAAGCCCACTTCATTATGTCCAAACTTTCATCTAAAACTAATTTATTTAACCTTAAAATAGGGACTGTTCCTTTTGCACTAATATTAAGCATTTCATTAGGCTTATTCCGAAGAGATATTTCATAAACATCAAATTCTATCTTAGAATCTACTAGTGCCATTCTTGCTCTCATGGCATATGGACACCTTCTGTAAGAAAATAAATATGGCCTTGATCCTAAATTATTTAATTGCTCTACATAGTTCATCAATTAATCTATGTCCTTTAAAAATCAAACCTGAATATATTTGAATTAAATCTGCTCCATTATCTATCTTCTCCTTACCATCTGCTCCGGACATAACACCGCCAACTCCAATAATGGGAATTTTTCCTTTAAGATTTAATTTTAAAAATTTTAATGTTTTTAAAGAGCCTAATCTTAATGGGCGCCCAGATAAACCACCTAACTCATTTCGACTTTTAGATTTAACAACTTCACTTCTTGAAAGAGTTGTATTTGTTGCTATTACCCCATCAATTTCATACTTGATTAATAATTTACACATAAAAGAGAGTTGTGCATTTGTATTATCTGGTGAAATTTTAAGTAAAAATGGCACATACTTATTATATTTTTTATATAGTATTTTTTGTTCTCTTTTTATCACTTTCAGTAATTTATCCAAGCTTTTGCCTTCCTGCAATTTGCGGAGACCTTTAGTATTTGGGGAGGATACATTCAATGTGATATAACTTGCTATTAAGTATGACTTTCTAAAACATAAAAGATAATCATCAACAGCTTTATCATTGGGTGTGTCATAATTTTTTCCAATATTAACGCCCAAGATACCCTTAAATTTTGATTTTCGAATATTCTCAATTACCTGGTCAATACCATCATTATTAAAACCAAATCTATTAATGATGCCTTCTTGTTTTGTTAATCTAAATGACCTTGGTTTTGGGTTACCTGGCTGTGGCCTTGGGGTAACAGTTCCGACTTCAATAAAACCAAATCCAAGCTTAGATAAACAATCAATATATTCAGCATTTTTATCAAGGCCAGCTGCTAAGCCTACTGGATTAGAAAACTTAAGGCCCATAACCGACCTTGGCTTACAATCATTTTTTTTTGAAATTAGGCCTAGCAAGCCTAAAAAATCTGCTATCTTTAGCGACTTCATTGCTAAGTGATGCGCAAATTCTGGGTTAAAAAGAAATAAGAAAAATTTAATTATATTGTACATAGTATATTTTATTTATTACTAGAGTATATTTTAAAAATATCCTACCTTAGATGCTCATAAATAATATTTAAAATACTTTTTGCTGTTTTTGTATTATTCAACTTACCGTTCGGGTAATCCATAAATACTCTTGTGCCATTCTGCTCTTCTGTAATTCTTATGCGGTATCTCTTTTCATTCTTACCAAGACCTTGTTCATCATCAGACCCCCAAAAGCTCATAATTTCCTCTGTTAACGACTTGTCTTCTATAATTTTTACTTTTTCATTTGAATTCTTTAAATTCTCTTCTTCCTCTTTTTTCCTTTGTTCTTCTTCATCATCATCATTCCAAAATGCTAATTTATCAATCAACCCTTTGTTGCTTTTCTTTTTCCCCTCAATCTCTAAATCTCTGTATTTAACATAAAAAATACCTTCGGACCTGTTTTTATCCTCTGTAACAAATCCAATGATATCTAGAGCTAATGATAGCCTCCTCCAAGATCGGTCGTAAGGATCTTTTAGTAATACATAATTACCCTGATCACTCTTAACAAATGTTGCATTTTTCCTTTCTATTGGATTTGCTATTGCCTTTTCTGCATCGAAATCTGTCATTCCTAACTTAGTCATTAACCTTCTTAGTATTTCGGCATTAATTTCATATTCGTCCATATTCATTTCTTTTTGCAGCTTATTAGTAATGTCTTGTGCTTCCTCTTCACTATCTGGAATATATTCCTGAATTTTATACATGTCCGTCGAATATGAACCCTCTTTCAGCCTCTTAATCCTTTCTTTTGCCTCTTCATCCATCCCAACAACACTTCTTTGTGAAATATAAATTTCTGAAGTGTTTTTATCAACCCCATTTTCAATTCGAGTCCTAAATTTTCTTCTATCAGCTAGATTTGATAATCCATCCAACCATGCATCGAATCTGCTCGCCATACCTTTCTTAGAATCAAATTTCAATTTTGATGACTTAATCCATTCTGTTTCCATAACCCCAGTACGTTTATTAAGAATTTTGATACCAAAACCTAATTCCTGCCAAAACATTTCTAAATGAGGCCATAATTTGTCAGGTGTCTCATTAACTACTAACCATCTTAAATTTCCAGATTTAACAAGACGCATACCCTCTGGATCTTGAAGGACTTTGACCTCTGTAAATCCTGCTTTTTTTGCATCTTCATAAGAATTATAGGAAACCGCTTCCCCAGGCACGCCATATTCAACATTAGATTCAACGTCACTTAAATCAGGAGGTACATCGAGCTTTTTCGCTCTTGACGAACTTACATAGTCTGGCTGGGTAACTGCTTGGATAACTTCATTGTCTGTTATGTCAAAATCAGCGCATGATACTAGCAGGAAGGGTAATAAGAGTAGATAAATATTCTTCATTTGATAGCTTCAAAAATTTCAATTAAATTATTTTGATGTTTGTTATCAAGCTCAACTAGAGGAAGCCTGATACCTTGATTTATTAAACCCAAATGAGTCATGAGCCATTTTACAGGTATTGGATTAGAATCTACAAACATTCCCTGATGTAGATTGCTTAATTTTTTATTTAAAGCTCTTGATTTCTCAACTTCTCCATTGAGCATACTGTTACAAATATTGTACATTAAGTTTGGTTTAACATTCGCTGTTACTGAAATTACAGCACAACCACCTCGTTCGATATACTCTAAAAAGGAAAGGTCATCGCCGCTAATAAAAACAAAATTGTTCTCAACTTTTCCTTTTAGAAAATCGATACGCTCTATTTCTCCAGTTGCATCTTTGATTCCAATTATATTTGAAAGCTGACTTAATGAAATAACTGTCTCATTTTCTAAATCACACCCTGTCCTGGATGGTACGTTATATAATATTTGTGGAATATCAACTGCATCGTTAATAGTTTTATAGTGTTGAAACAAGCCTTTCTGGTTTGGTTTGTTGTAATAAGGTGTAACTAATAAGCATGCATCTGCACCTGCTTCTTTTGCTGATTTCGTTAAAAAGACTGCTTCTTTAGTTGAGTTCGCCCCTGTTCCAGCAATTACTGGAATTCTCCCATTTATATGAGAAACTGCTTCTTTGATTAGAAAAGTGTGTTCGTCAAAATCAATTGTTGGGCACTCGCCCGTAGTGCCTAATATAACAATTCCATCTGTTTTATTTTCTATATGGAAGTCAAGTAGGTTCTTAAAATTACCTACATCGATTGAACCATCAGAGTTCATTGGGGTTACCAATGCAACGATACTACCTTGAAACATAATTAATTCCACAAATGAAAAATAATTTATATTCTACTAGAAACATTAAACAAATTGATTTTTATATATATAACTAAAAAATTTTTTATTCTTTTTTGATATATGACAATATTGTTATAGTTTAATTAAATTTTATACTTAAAAGGCAGACTTAGGAGATATTAATCCTCTATTAATTCAAGAATATACTGAATAATGAAATTTTTATGATAATCAGCACAGTTTTTTGTTAACACCATAGTGCTTAATAAAATTCTTAGTCTTTATTTCTAAGAAGCTTGAAACATCCATCAGTATGTCTGCAGCTTCTGCATTTTTTTAACAATTGGCTTAATGACTAGTTGGTATAAGGGAATGATGCTTAGTGGGATACCAAATTTTTTTGCTCATGCAGGATATATTAATTTCAGTTGGACTGCATTTTTCATTACTTCTCTACGAAAGCGTGCTCGATAACGTAATCACCTGGCTGTCCAATTCTTGGGGAAACTTCAAGCCCTAATGAGTCTAAAAGCTCTTTTGTATCCTTCAACATTTCTGCGCTACCGCAAATCATTGCTCTATCTTCTTTTGGATTTATTGGTGGTAATCCAATATCAGTAAATAATTTTCCACTTTTGATTAAATTAGTTAACCTACCCTGATTTCTAAAATCTTCTTGAGTGACAGTTGGATAGTATATTAATTTATTTTTCACTTCTTCACCGAAAAATTCATTATTTGGTAATTCATTTTCAATAAAATCAGCATAAGCTAGCTCATTAACGGTTCTTACTCCATGGACAAGTATAATTTTTTCAAATCTCTCGTACATTTCAATATCTTGAATCAAGCTCATGTATGGTGCTAAACCTGTTCCTGTTGATAATAAATATAAATTTTTACCAGGTCTTAAATCATGAATAATAAGGGTACCTGTTGGTTTTCTACTAACTAAGAGATCATCCCCTACTTTTAAATGTTGGAGTCTTGAAGTCAGAGGTCCATTCGGTACTTTAATACTGAAAAACTCAAGATGCTCTTCATAATTGGGACTTGCCATACTATAAGCTCTGGTTAAGGGTCGTCCTTCAACTTCTATACCAATCATTACAAATTGTCCATTTTCGAAGCGGAGGCCCTGTTCTCGTGTTGTTTTAAAGCTGAATAATCTGTCATTCCAATGATGCACACTTAAAACTTTTTCTGTCGAATATTTACTCATAGTTTTTTCTTTCTTTAAGTTTTTGAAACTAAGGTAGCCATTTCTGGGACTGCCTCAAATAAGTCTGCTACTAAACCATAGTCTGCGAATTGAAAAATTGTAGCATCTGGGTCATTATTAATGGCCACCACAACTCTACTATCTTTCATCCCATAAATATGTTGATTAGCCCCTGATACTCCAATTGCTATATATAACTCTGGTGCTACAACTACCCCAGTTTGTCCTACTTGAATCTCATTAGGGGCATAACCTGCATCTACTGCTGCTCGAGTTGCCCCAATTGCCGCCTCTAATTTATCAGCTAGGGGTGCTAACACTTCATTAAACTTTTTGGCACTGCCAAGTGAGCGTCCTCCTGAAATTACTACTTTTGCATTAATAAGTGGAGGTCGATCAGATTCTATTTTTCGTTCTTTTTCCCATCGAGATAGGTTGAGTGGTTCTGGGGCTTTAGAATCAACAATTAAAGCATTTCCATTCAAACCAACTGCTTTAAACTTACTAGAATGGACTGTAAGAACTTGAATCGGTTCATCACTTTTAAGTGTAGCATGCACATTGCCAGCATAAGTTGATCGAATATAAGTATTATCACCATTAATTTTTAAAACATCAGAGATCATTGAAACATCTAATAATGCTGCAACACGAGGTAGAATATTTCTACTAAACCACGTATGAGGGGCTAAAATTACCCTGTAATCTTGGCCTATCTCAGAAATTATATTAGCAGCATCCTCTGCTAGTAGGTGCTCAAGATGAGGGGCGTCAAATTTAATTATTTTATCAACACTATCAATTTTACTTGCTTGATTTACTAATTCATCAATCCCTTTCCCAATAATTAGTAGGTCAATGGATCCTCCCCAAATTTCTGCAGCCCCAATAGCATTAAAAACCACATCATTAAGTTTTTTGCCGTCATGCTCAGCTAGAATCAAAATTTTTATCGAAGTATCTATATCTTAATCCCTTCAATATCATTTAATTTTTGTAATAACTCTTTAATATCCTTAACTTTGATTCCTTCTTTTCTTGGTGGTGGCTCTGAGACACTAATTGTTTTTAATTTCGAAGAAATATCTACCCCTAAATCATCGGCTTTTATTGTTTCAATAGATTTTTTTCTTGCCATCATTAAATTTGGGAGTTTTACAAATCTTGGTTCATTAAGCCTTAGGTCTGCTGTTAGTACAACTGGGAGTTTGGTTACTATTGATTCAGTACCTCCGTCAATTTCTCTTGTAATAAATACTTCACTATCTTTAATCTCGATAGAGGAGGCGAATGTGCCTTGACTGCAATTTAGTAGGCCTGCTAACATTTGACCAGTCTGACCTGCATCACTATCTAATGCTAATTTACCTAATAAAATTAAATCTGGCTTTTCTTTCTCTACAACTTTTTTAAGTAACTTAGCAATAGCTAGAGGCTGCAGAACTTTATCTGTTTCGACCAAAATTGCTTTATCTACCCCCATAGCCAAACCTTGTCGTAATACATCTTGATTTAAACTAGAGCCTATTGATACCCCAACTATTTCCGAGGCAACTCCTTTTTCTTTAAGACGAATAGCTTCTTCAATCGCATTTTCATCAAATGGATTCACACCCATTTTTACACCTTCCATATCAACATCAGAGCCATCTGATTTAGGTTGAACTTTGATGTTGTAATCCTGAACTCTTTTGATTGCTACTAATATTTTCATAACTAATTATTTATCTTAATCTTAAACAGGTTTGATTATATAGGTTGATACAGTTTTATTATATTTATTATCTGTATAATATATCAGTAAAATAGATAAGAAGAATTAACTAAATATATTATGAGATACACATTAAGGCAATTAGAAATATTTGTAGCTGTAAGTCGATTAGATAACGTTTCTAAAGCTTCAAAATTATTATGCCTGTCACAATCAGCAACCAGCTCATCTCTTGGTGAATTTGAACGACAATTTGGCTTGCAATTATTTGATCGAGTTGGCAGATCATTAAGTATTAATGAGTCAGGTAAGAAATTATTACCTAAAGCAATAGAGTTACTTGATAGAGCAAAAGAAATTGAATCTGAACTTTCAGCTCTCTCGGGATTCGGAGAAATGCATATTGGTGCAACTTTAACTATCGGAAACTATCTAGCTAACTTGTTAGTTGCAAAATTTTTACAAACTTATCCGGATAGCAATATAAAATTGCAAGTTCATAATACCAAGACTATTGTTCAACAAATTATAAATCATGAGTTAGATTTAGGGATGATAGAGGGTGATTGTGATCATCCAGACCTTGAAGTCCAACCATGGATAGCTGATAAACTTGTAATCTTTAGCGCTCCTAATCACCCGCTTACGAAAGAAAAAAATATTAGTATCAATAAACTAATTAAACAAGTATGGATCTTAAGGGAAAAAGGATCAGGTACTCGTGAGACATTTGATCGAGTTTTTGGTGTTAATGAAAAGAATATGAATATAAGGCTTGAATTAGAACATACCGAAGCAATTAAGCGTGCAGTTGAATCAGGCATTGGGATTGGTTGTATTTCCAAACTCGCCTTGAAAGATGCATTTCGAAGGGGGAGTTTAGTCCCTTTAGATGTTAAAAATATTCAATTAAATCGTTATTTCTATTTCTTATGGCCAAAAAGTAAATATCAAACTAGTGGTATGAAAAAGTTTTTAAAAATGTGTAGAGATATGACTGCAGGGTTAGAAAGTAGCGATCAAATCGACTTACCTTTAATTGCGTGACAAATTTATGACAATTGAACGAGATGTAATGGAATATGATGTTTTGATAGTCGGCGGAGGGCCGGCAGGCCTTTCTGCCGCTATAAAAATTAAACAAATTGCAACTAGAGAAAATAAAGAGATAAGTGTTTGTCTTGTTGAAAAAGGTGCTGAGGTTGGGTCTCATATTTTATCAGGGGCTGTTATCGATCCAATCGCATTATCAGAACTAATTCCTGATTGGAAAGAGAAGGGGGCTCCACTCAATACCAAAGTTACTAAGGACATATTTAACTTATTTAGTAAAAAAAGAAATTTAAAAATACCTCACTGGCTTATGCCCCCTATTATGAGTAACAAACAAAACTACATAGTTAGTTTAGGTGAGCTATGTGTTTGGCTTTCAAAGGAAGCAGAGGGTCTCGGTATTGAAATTTATCCAGGATTTACTGCACAAGAACCTATTTTCAATGACAATCAAGAATTAGTTGGGATTTTAACAGGTGATATGGGAAGAGATTCAGATGGTAATGAGACAGTTAACTATGCAGCAGGCATTGAGATTCGTGCCAAATATTCTCTTATAGCAGAAGGAACTAGAGGTTCAATTACAAAAATTATTGAAAAAAAATTAAGTCTTAGAAAAAATAGTGACCCGCAAAAGTATGGTCTGGGATTCAAAGAGGTTTGGCGTATAGATAAAAATAAGCATCATCCAGGTCTTGTCGAGCACAGTTTAGGATGGCCGCTTGAAAATGATGCTGGGGGAGGATCCTTTACTTATCATTATGGAGAAGATTTAGTTTCTCTTGGATTTGTAGTTCATCTTGATTATTCGAATCCATATCTCTCCCCTTTTGATGAATTTCAAAGCTTCAAGACCCACCCTAAAATAAAAAATTTACTCACTGGTGCGAAGAGAATTAGTTATGGTGCACGTGCAATTAATGAGGGTGGAATTCAATCATGGCCAGAACTAGCTTTTCCTGGTGGAGTTCTTATTGGATGTAGTGCCGGGATGGTAAATGTACCAAGAATAAAAGGTACTCATAATGCTATGAAATCTGGAATGTTAGCTGCAGAGGCATGTGTAGAGGCAATTACAAAACCAGAAAATATTAATAATAAAATTCTTGAGCAATATTTACAAAAACTAAAAGCTTCTTGGGTATGGGATGATTTAAACTCAGTTAGAAATATTAAGCCATTAATATCGAAATATGGGACAACTTTAGGAATGCTATTTGGTGGATTTGAAATGTGGTTAGCATCCTACAAAATTAAATTACCATGGACTTTGCACCATGAAAAAGCTGATCATGAAACTCTTATAGATTTTGAACAGGCTAAGCCCATAAGTTACTTAAAGCCTGATGGTGTGTATACCTTTGATAAATTAAGCTCAATAAGTCTTAGCAATATAGGCCATGAAGCCAATCAACCATGCCACCTTAAGCTAAGAGATAAAAATATTCCCATCGATTTCAACTATAAAAAATACAATTCACCTGAGCAAAGATACTGCCCAGCAGGTGTTTATGAAATTTTAAAAGAAGATAATTTAGTAAGGTTACAAATAAATGGTCAAAATTGTATTCACTGCAAGACATGTGATATCAAAGATCCGAAACAAAATATAGATTGGGTACCACCAGAAGGTGGAAGTGGTCCAATATATTCAAAGATGTAACCTAACTGAAATGAGGCGTAAATACCCTTATAAACAGTAAGCTATATTTTTAGAGCCAGTATCTTTCAACAGTTATATTTCCTGGCTTTGCCCTTCTATTCCTCTTTAAACCAAAACTATTTAGCGTTACTGAAGTATCTTTAATCATTTGTGGATTTCCACACAACATGAATTGAGAGTCTTCATTAATTTCAATATTTGCATAACTTTGAAAATCTCTTGATTCAATTCCAATAGGGATCCTATAATTAAAACAATCTGCAACCTTATCTCTGGTCACTGTCCGTATGTATGACAGTTGATTAGGATAAGTTTTATTTAACTCTTGAATAAGGTCCTGATAAATTAACTCATCTGAATGCCTTACCCCATGAACTAAAACTATTTTTTTAAATCTTTGCCATGGCAAGTCTGTTTTTAATAATGCCAAAAAAACACCTAGTGCAGTTCCCGTAGCAACCATCCATAAGTTTTTCCCGTCAGGTACTTCTTCCATTGTAAAGTAACCTGTGGCCTGCTTCATTATTTGAATTTTATCGCCCTTTTTTAATTGGTGTAATTTTGGAGACAAGGTTCCAGTTGGGATATTTATATAAATAATTTCAAGTAATTTTTCATCAGGGGCGCTTGCATAAGAATATGCTCGTGTAATCAAATTATCATTTACCTTTAAACCAATTTTTGTAAACTGACCAGCTTGATGGGGCATAATATCTGCTTTTATTTTTAAAGAAGCTAGATTGCTAGTCCATTTTATATTTTCAATTACTTCACCCTGTTGCCACTCTTCCATATTATTTCTCTTTTAATAAAAATAGTACCACATCAATTTTTATGCATTGTATCTCTAATACTCTTCATGCGTCTACCTTAATCTATTTTGAAATGATATGATTAGAATTAATATACGATAGTTAAATTCATAGATAATTCATGAAAAATAAATTAAAAATTATAAAAAAAATTTTAAGCTTTCATCTTTATGTTGGTTTAGGAATAAGTTTACTACTTATCCATTTATCAATTACAGGTATTTTTCTAAACCACACAGATGATCTAGAGTTAAATAAAACATATATTTCATCCAAATGGATTTTAAATTTATATGGTTTAAATGTGCCTAGGCCTTCGAAAATTTTCACCATCCAACAAGACAACTTTAGTCAATTTGATACAGAAGTTTTCTTAAATAATAAGCCAATTTTTTTATTTGATTCTGAGCTTATAGGTGTAATTAAAAATCATGAAAATTTTATCATAGCAGCTCAGGATGAATTATTTATTGTCAATCAAAGTGGTGCACTGATCGACAAGCAAAAAATATTGTCATTCACTATTAAATCTATAGGTAAATATAAAGAAAAAATAGTGATTAAAGATGAACAGCTTAATAAATGGGTTGGGAAATCAATATCTGATAAATGGGCCCCGATAATAAAAGATAATATAAATTGGAGCAAGCCCGGCACGATGACTCCATTAAACAAAAAAGAGATTAAACAATATTTTGTTGGAAATGGTATTTCTTTGGAGCAAATTATCCTGGACTTTCATAGTGGCGCTATTTTTAAGAAAGAAGGTAAGATATTTTTTGATTTAGTAAGTCTTCTCTTAATATTTTTATCTGTATCGGGTATATGGATATGGCTCATCAAAAGAAAAAAGGGAAAGAAGTAGCTCAATGACTTGTTTGACTATTAATCACTATCTGCTTAAATCAAATAACCTCGTTTATTTAAGAATATTAATATTTATTTTTGTCATTGCTGCTGTTGTTCAATTACCAGAGATGCTAATGGAAAAGAGCTTTCCTTTTTTATACAAGATGCTTGGAGTAGTGCAAAGTGGAAGGTAATCACATTGTTGAAAAAATTGATTCAATCTTACCCCAAACACAGTGTGGTCAGTGCAGCTATACTGGATGTATGCCTTATGCTAATGCTATTTCAAAAGGGGAAGCTGATATCAATCAGTGCCCTCCAGGAGGTGAAATAGTCATCCATGCTCTTGCTGAATTAATGGATGTTAAATATAAACCTCTAGATGAATCGTATGGTATCTCAAAGCCAAAAGCTGTGGCATTTATAGATGAGGATACATGTATCGGTTGTACTTTTTGCATACAAGCATGTCCTGTTGATGCAATCTTAGGTGCAGCCAAACAAATGCACACAATAATTGAAAAGGAGTGTACTGGATGTGAATTGTGCTTAGCTCCTTGTCCTGTTGACTGTATAACTATGCCAGAAATAAAGGAAATTATTTCAGATGATATTGCAAATAAAGAAGCAAATGTCGCTCGTAAAAGAAATAATTTTAGAATTTTAAGGTTTGAAAGAGAAAAAATAGAACGTGCCGAAAGAAATGCAAAACGTAAATTAGAAAGCAACAAAGGGGAAAAAGGAAAATTAATTGAAGAAAAGAGGTTGGAAATTGCAGCTGCAGTCAGTAGAGCTAATAATGGGGAAATTAACTAATGTCCAGCCAGCGATCTCCATTCCTTCAAAAAGTAGCAAATTTAACCATGGTTATTGTGTTTGTAATAGCAGGGGTTATCTCGAAAGTATTAGCTTGTATATTTATTTTTGAGATTGATTACATTGACTTTCTTTTACCCATTCTCCCATCAGTAGCTTTTTTAGGGCTTGTATTTCAAATCACTTTAATTAACTGGATAGACCAAAAAGAATAAAAATGAACATTGAAAAAAGAAGAAAAATCTTTTCTCTTCTAAAGAAAAATAATCCAAATCCTTCTACTGAGCTTAAATATAATAGTCCTTTTGAGCTCTTAATCGCAGTAATTTTATCGGCTCAGGCCACAGATATTTCAGTCAATAAAGCTACTGTCCATTTATTTAAAATAGCGAATACTGCTGAAAAAATAAGTTCGCTATCAATTATTAAAATAGAGTCACTAATTAAAAATATAGGCCTCTTTCATACTAAAGCTAAAAATATTCATAAAACTAGTGAGATTATTACTCAAAAATACTTCGGTGAAATACCTAACAATAGAGAAGGGCTTGAAAGTCTTCCTGGTGTTGGGAGAAAAACAGCCAATGTGATATTAAATACTATTTTTAAAGAGCCAGTTATCGCTGTTGATACACACATTTTTAGGCTATCTAATAGGATAAAATTAGCAACTGCTAAAACTCCCTTAGCTGTTGAATTAAAGCTTACAAAACTAATTCCAAATGAATTCTTAATTGATGCTCATCATTTATTAATACTTCATGGGAGATACGTTTGTAAAGCAAAAAATCCACATTGTAATAACTGTCTAATTAGGAAATTATGTGAATATAAATACAAGTTTGCTTAATATTAAAACAATTCTTCCATTCTTGATGGTAACAAGCTAATAATCTTCTTTTTTTCTTCTATTGTCATATCAAACCACTGAGAAATTTCTGTTGAATTTCTAAAGCAACCACTACATAATTCCTCTTCATTATATTGACATACTCCAATACAGGGAGATAAATCATTACTCTGTTCTTCTTCCATTAAATCAACTTACCATGACAATATTTATATTTCTTTTTACTACCACATGGGCAAGGGTCATTACGCGAAACTTTTTTTGGCTCACTCTCTAATTCAGCTGCTCGTAATGTATCTTCGTTCTTTTTATCTATCTCATTCACTTGCTTTTCATCTTTAACCTGAACAAGCATTAAAACTCTCGTTATCTCAAACTTAATTTTTTCTAATAACTGTTCAAATAGCCCAAATGCTTCTTTCTTAAATTCTTGTTTTGGATCTTTTTGGCCATATGCTCTTAAACCAATTCCTTGCCTTAATTGATCCAATGCAGATAAATGTGATCGCCAATTTTGATCTATTATTTGCAAAATAACTGACCTTTCAAAATGATGCAATACTTCAATACCAGCTTGCTTTTCTTTTAAGCCATAATTTTTATTTGCTTGCTCTTTGATTCTGCTAGCAATTTCTTCGATTGCTATGTTGGGCTCCTTCTGTAGCCATGATTTTATATTGATTTTAATTGCATAATCAGCTTTCAATCTTTTTTCTAATGCCTTTATATCCCACATTTCCTCGATACTCTCAAGAGGTATGTATTCATAAACTGTACCGACAATTACATCTTCCCTTATCTGACTAACACTTTGTTGAATGTTGGGGCTGTCTATAATATCGTTTCGTTGTTCGTAAATTACTTTTCTTTGATTATTTGGAACATCGTCAAATTCAAGCAATTGCTTTCTACTATCAAAATTTCTAGCTTCGACTTTCTTCTGTGCACTTTCTACAGATTTAGTTACCATCGTATGCTCAATTGCTTCACCTTCTGGAAGCTTGAGTTTGTCCATAATAGACGCTACCCGATCACCACCAAAAAGTCTTAATAAAGAATCGTCTAATGCGAGGTAAAATGAACTTGATCCTGGATCACCCTGACGCCCAGCCCTTCCTCTTAATTGGTTATCTATCCTTCTCGACTCATGTCTTTCTGTGCCAATAATATGAAGGCCTCCGGCATCAATAACTTCTTGATGTCTTTTTTTCCATCTATCTTGAGTATCTATAATTTTTTTCTTATATTTAATTTTGTCAAGTTTTTCAATTTCTGGTTCAATATTTCCACCTAGTACTATGTCCGTGCCCCGACCAGCCATATTTGTTGCAATAGTTATCATGCCAGGTTGGCCTGCTTGAGTAATTATATGGGCTTCTTTTTCATGTTGTTTAGCATTTAATACTTGGTGTTCTAATTTTTCTTTATTAAGTATTTTAGAAATAAATTCCGAATTTTCAATCGATGTAGTTCCTACAAGAACTGGCTGAGATTTTGCGTGGCAATTCCTAATGTCATCTATAACAGCCGTATATCGCTCTGAGTTTGTCCGATATATTTTATCGCCATGATCTATTCTTACTGTAGGTCTATGAGGAGGGATAATAATTGTTTCTAAACCATAAATCTGGCTGAATTCTTCCGCTTCTGTATCAGCAGTGCCTGTCATTCCCGAAAGTTTTTTATACATTCTGAAGTAATTTTGAAAGGTTATGCTTGCAAGGGTTTGATTTTCTTTCTGGATTTCAACGCCTTCTTTTGCCTCAATAGCCTGATGTAAGCCATCTGACCAGCGCCTGCCAGGCATCATTCTTCCAGTAAATTCATCAACAATTGTAATTGCATTATCTTTTACAACATATTCTTTATCTTTAATAAAGCTATAATGTGCTTTAAGGGCGGAGTTAACATGATGTATTAAATTAATATTTGCAGGATCATATAAATTTGAGCCTTTTGGTAAAATTCCTAGTTTAACTAAAATTATCTCAGTATTCTCATGTCCTTCATCCGATAAAATAACTTGGTTCGATTTTTCATCAACCCAAAAATCTCCCTTGGAATCTTCTTTATCTTGTTTTTTTAGTTTAGAAACAACTTTATCAATTCTAGAATATAGGTCAATATTATCTTCAGATTGACCCGATATAACCAAGGGGGTTCTTGCCTCATCAATCAAGATTGAATCGACTTCGTCTACCACAGCATAACTTAGAGGTCTCTGAACTCTGTCTTCTGTTGTATAAACCATATTATCTCTTAGATAATCAAAGCCAAATTCGTTATTTGTGCCATAAGTAATGTCTGATGCATAAGCCACTTTCTTATCTTTCGGATCCATTCTGGATAAATTTACTCCTACAGATAACCCTAAAAACTCATACAACTTACCCATCCATTTGGCATCTCTTTTTGCTAAATAATCATTTACAGTAACAACATGAACTCCATCTTCCGAAAGAGAATTTAAATAAACTGCCAGAGTAGCGACAAGCGTCTTACCTTCGCCGGTCCTCATTTCTGATATTTTTCCGTCATTAAGAGCCATGCCACCCATTAATTGAACATCAAAATGCCTCATTCCCAAAGTTCTCACACTTGCTTCACGTACGTGAGCAAATACTTCAACAATTAAATCTTCTAATTGTTCTCCGCCTTTAACACGATCCTTAAATTCTTTAGTTTTAGACTTAAATTCGTTATCTTTAAGTTTTTTGACTTTCGGCTCTAGCTCATTAATTAAATTAACTTTTTTAGAGTATTCATTCAATAATCGATCGTTTCGACTATTAAAAAATGTATTGAGAATTTTTTTAAACATAATTATTATCTATCTCTTAAGGTATTGTTTCGGGTCAAGGGAATGTTTATTTAGCCTTATTTCATAATGCAAATGAGGACCGGTTGAGCGGCCTGTATTTCCAACATAAGCAATTAAATCTTCTTTTTTTACAATATCACCGCTTTTAACTAAAATTTTAGATAGGTGAGCATACCTTGTCTCTAAGCCACCTCCATGATTAATAGTAATTAGTTTTCCATAGGCTCCTAACCTAGCTGCTTTCTTGACGATTCCACCAGCTGTTGCATATATTGGTTCGCCATGTGCTGCACTAAAATCTATTCCTTCATGAAATGCCCTTTTTCCTAGTATTGGGTCCATACGCCACCCATATGAAGAAGAACTATAGGGTACATCAACTGGATATAAAGATGGTAATGTTTCTTTTAATACTGACTGTTTTAATAGCATTGCTTCCATTTTATTATAAATTTCTTCCCTTACTTTTATATTTCCCATCAACATTTCTAGCGTCTTTTGAATCTCATTATAGCTAATTTTTTTCTCAAGAAATGGCCCGCCCTTACCATCTAATTTATTTTCTTTATTTAGTTTTGGTAATTTTTCTTTTCCTAATATTTGCTTCTTCATCACATCTTGCAAACGCTCAGTTTGTTGATCAATATCAAGAATTCTCGAATACAACTCTCCAATTTGATTAACATAAACACCTAAATTATCTTGATAGTTATATTTATCGCTAGTTACTTCAAAGTTGTTAAGCCTTATATTGCTATTTAATTCTTTAACTTTATATACAAAAAAATAATTAATTGTATAAATACTTAAAGAAAAGAAAAGGAATGCAATAAACATAACTAAAGCAAGGCTCACACTTTTTGGCTTAGATGTTTTTTTCCCAATAAATAATATTTTCATTAAGAGTTAATCTTGTTTAGTAAAATTAATGTAGCATTATATAGTATGGAATCAATAAAAAAGTTATTCACAGCTAAAGTTTTTTACGAGTATGAGGGGAAAAAATCTGAGCTAGCCTCATTACAGAACCAATTCCTTCAAAATATACCATGTCAAATTCAATCCCACGTAAAAGTTAAAAATAGAATTGGAAGCATTCTTATTGTTGAGGTAACTAATAATAATGTAGCACATAAGATTAAAATGACATCCGCTTCTATCCTAAAAAAAATAAATAATAATGCTTCTTTAAAATTAGATAAAATAAAGGTTAGAATTGTCGTACAAAGTCCAATACCTAAAAGACAAGCAAATAAAACATCAATATCATCTACTGCCCGCATGAAAAAACTATCTAAAGAGATCTCAGATTCGCCACTTAAGACATATTTGAAGAAAATTTTTAAGAATAAATAATGACTGAGGTAATTATTTTTATTTTAGCAGGAATTTGCACAGGCATATTTGCTGGTATTTTTGGCCTAGGGGGAGGGTTAATAATAGTTCCTATTGTTACATATTCACTGGTATCATTTTCAAATATCGCTTTAGATCAGGCAATTATCACTGGAATAGCCACCTCATTAGCGTCAATGGTTTTAACAGGAGCAATGGCTACTTATGCACACACAAAAAATAAAAATATTGACTACAAAATTATTCATAAATTTACAATTGGGATTATTCTCGGAACCATATTCGTTGGATATCTTATTAATTTAGTTCCTGGACAGGTGCTTAAGAATTTCTTTATCATATATGTTTTTTTTGTTGCTTATAGAATCTATACCTATAAATCTAACTTTATCTATAATAATTTTGCCATTAAAAATAATTTTTTCTCGAATTTAATTGGCTTTATCTTTTCTCTTATTTCTGGCTTAGTTGGAATTGGTGGCGCCACTTTATTTGTTCCATTTTTAATTAGAAACAACATACCTACTAAATTAGCTATTGGGACATCAAGTGCAATAGGATGTTTAATTGGACTTGGGGCTTCAATAAGTATCTTTATTAGTTCTTTATATTTCGAGCCAATAAATAACAATATGTTTGGATTTCTTTATTTGCCCGCCATTTTGTTTATTACTCTACCAGGCTTAATTTTTGTTCGACTTTCTGCAAACTGGCTTTTAAAAATTTCTGATGTCAATGTTAAAAAATTATTCTCATCTTATCTAATAATCATTGGTTTATTCATGTTGTTTAACTAAATTTAACTATATTAATCAATTATTTAAAAAAATTTAGTTATATTATATTGTGAGATAGATTAAAAAGTGTGATAATTGCGCATTAAATTTTTAAGTTTTTTACTTATAAAGCTTAAATTAACACTCATTATCTGGAGGAAGCAATGTCAGTAATTAATATCGCTATAGCAGCAGGAATACTTGCAGTACTTTACGGTGCAATAATGTCGAAATGGATTATTGGTTTACCATCTGGTAATACAAAAATGCAAAATATCGCAGGTGCAATACAGAAAGGCGCTTCAGCTTATCTGGCTAGGCAATATAAAACTATTACTATTGTCGGTATTATTTTAACAATATTAATTGGAATTTTTCTTGGTCAAGATACTGCCATAGGATTTATTCTTGGCGCATTTTTATCTGGCGCTTGTGGGTTTATTGGTATGAATGTTTCAGTCCGAGCAAATGTAAGAACAGCTCAAGCAGCGACTAAAGGAATTGTGCAAGCTTTTGATGTTGCATTCAAAGGTGGTGCCATTACGGGTATGTTGGTTGTTGGCCTTGGTTTAATTGGTGTTGCAGGATTTTATAGTTATCTTGGTGGAACACCAGATAATCTTGACCCATTAATTGGCTTTGCATTCGGTTCATCTTTAATTTCTATTTTTGCAAGATTAGGTGGTGGAATTTTTACAAAAGGTGCTGATGTAGGTGCTGACCTTGTAGGGAAAGTTGAGGCAGGAATACCTGAAGATGATCCTAGAAATCCTGCAGTAATTGCAGATAATGTTGGTGATAATGTTGGTGATTGTGCTGGGATGGCAGCAGATCTTTTCGAAACATATGCAGTAACAATTATTGCAACAATGGTTCTCGGACATTTAATAGTTTCAGGTGGTGGGGATGCTGTCTTATATCCACTATATCTTGGAGCGGTTTCTATTGTTGCTTCTATCATTGGCTGCTTCTTTGTAAAAGCATCTCCAAAAATGTCCAATGTAATGCCGGCTCTTTATAGAGGATTGGCGATAGCGGGAATTCTTTCTGCAATTGCTTTTTATTATGTAACACAAATGATGTTTGTCGATGGCTTTGTAACAGAATCTGGAAGCTATTCTGCTATGGCATTATTTTACTCATCAATTGTTGGTTTAGTTTTAACAGCTGTTTTAGTCTGGATTACCGAATACTATACTGGAACTCAATATGCCCCAGTTCAACATATTGCAAAAGCGTCAGAAACTGGTCATGCGACTAATATTATCGCTGGAATCGGGATTTCAATGAAGTCTACTGCAATTCCTGTGCTTTCAGTTTGTTTAGCAATTTATACTGCTTATGACTTTGCTGGTCTCTATGGTATTGCCATTGCAGCAACCTCAATGTTAAGCATGGCAGGTATCGTTGTAGCCTTAGATGCATATGGGCCTATTACAGATAATGCTGGTGGTATTGCTGAAATGGCTGGTATGCCTCAAAGTGTTAGGAATATTACTGATCCATTAGATGCAGTTGGTAATACAACAAAAGCAGTTACTAAGGGCTATGCAATTGGTTCTGCCGGGTTAGCATCATTAGTTTTATTTGCTGATTACACTCATAAATTAGATGCTGCAGGTATTGGAACAAATTTTGACTTAAGTAATCCGAATGTAATTATTGGTTTAATTATTGGTGGCTTAATACCATATTTGTTTGCCGCTATGGCAATGGAAGCTGTAGGAAGAGCAGCCACTGCAGTAGTTGAGGAAGTAAGGCGTCAATTTAAAACTATCAAAGGTATTATGACAGGAAAAGGTCAGCCAGATTACGCTAAGGCAGTAGATTTACTTACAACCTCAGCAATAAAAGAAATGGTGGTACCTTCACTTCTCCCTGTAGTAGTTCCTGTATTAGTTGGCTTATCCCCTCTTGGTGCACAAGGTCTTGGTGGTATGTTGATGGGCACAATTATAACGGGCTTATTTGTTGCAATCTCAATGTGTACAGGTGGTGGTGCTTGGGATAATGCTAAAAAACATATTGAAGATGGAAACCATGGTGGGAAAGGTTCGGAAGCTCATAAAGCATCTGTGACTGGAGATACCGTAGGAGATCCATATAAAGATACAGCTGGACCTGCAATTAATCCACTAATTAAGATTATTAATATAGTGGCACTATTAATTGTTCCTTTACTAGGTTAGTTAGTAATTAAGCTCATAAAAAAACCTGCTTAATAGTAGGTTTTTTTATGACTAAATTTTTTTACCAGTTAACTGAAAAAATGCTTCACGATACTTTTCACTTGTTTTTTGAATAACATCATCAGGCAAAGATGGTGGTGGTGGGGACTTATTCCAATTAATTGATTCAAGCCAATCTCTCACAAATTGTTTATCAAAACTTGGTGGTGAAATTCCTAATTGGTATGATTCTTTAGGCCAGAATCTTGATGAATCAGGTGTAAGAATTTCATCCATAATATGAATTACTCCTGAATTATCTACCCCAAATTCAAATTTAGTATCCGCAATAATTATTCCTTTATTGTATGCAAACTTATATGCCTTTTTATACAGATTTAAACTTATTAAACTTAGCTGGTTTGTAAATTCCTTTCCGATTAAATTTTCACATGCCTCTATTGAGATATTTTCATCTACGCTACCAATTTCCGCTTTACTCGAAGGAGTAAAAATAGGCCTAGGAAGCTCTTGAGCCAATTTGAGACCCATTGGTAAGTTAATACCACAAATTGACTTATCTAATTCATACTCTTTCCAGCCACTTCCAATAATATAACCACGAACAATTACCTCGATTGGAATGGGTTTTAATTTCTTTACAATAATGGAGCGATTAATAATTTGCTCCACTTCATTTTGGTTCACAAAATCAAGTGGATTTTTATCTGTTAAGTGATTTGGTACAAGATCTCTAAACTTTTCGAACCAAAAATTTGCCATCTTAGTTAACACTTCACCCTTGAAGGGGATAGGCTCGTTCATGATGACATCAAATGCTGATAAACGATCCGTTGTTACAATCATCATATTCTCATCATCTATATCATAAATATCTCTGACCTTACCCTGATTTAATAACTTAAGACTTGAAAGGTGAGTTTTAGTTAATATAGTCATTTTTTAGCTCTTTTTTCCAAAATCTCTATAGCAGGTAATTTTTTTCCTTCCATAAATTCTAAAAAGGCTCCACCAGCTGTCGATACATACGAAATATTTTTTTCCATACCAAAAGCCTCAATTGCAGCAATAGTATCTCCACCTCCAGCCAATGAAAAAGCAGATGAATTTGAAATCGCATGAGCCAATAACTCAGTACCTTTTGAAAATTGCTTAAATTCGAATACGCCGATTGGGCCATTCCATAAAATAGTCTTAGCTATTTTAATTTTCTCAGTTATTGCATTCATTGAAGTAACCCCAAGATCGAAAATCATATCGTCAGGTTCTACTTCACTAATATGCTTCGTAATAGCAGGTTCGTTTTCATCAAATTCTTTACCACAAACAACATCGGTAATAATTGGTAGCGATGCCCCTCGACTTTCTAGTTTTTTAATTATTATTTTTGCTGATGGAATAAAATCTTCTTCATATAAAGATTTCCCAATATTAAAGCCTTGGGCCTTTAAAAAAGTATTAGCAATTCCTCCACCTAAAATCAATTGATCAACTCGATCTGATAAGGCATCTAAGATGCTAAGCTTTGTAGAAACTTTGCTTCCCCCTACTATTGCAAGCATTGGTAGCTTAGGCTGTAAAAGAACTTTGTTAAGAGCCTCTATTTCACTTACAAACAGCATCCCTGCGCAAACTTGTTTACAATGCTCTGCTACCCCATAAGTTGATGCCTGCTTCCTATGGGCTGTTCCAAATGCATCCATTACAAAAATATCAGCTAAGGCAGCATATTGTTTAGATAAGGTCGAATCATTTTCTTTTTCCCCCACATTAAACCTACAGTTTTCAAGAACTGCCAGATTTCCAGACTCCAAATGAAATGGCTCAGAAGTCCAATTTTTAATTAATGGGACTTTTTGATTTAAATGTCTACTTAAGTATTTTGCGACTGGCTCCAGAGAGTCTTCAATTGAGAAATGTCCCTCTTCTGGTCTACCAAGATGGGAAGTCACCATAACCTTTGCACCTTCTTTCATTGCATATAAAATACTTGGTAGTGATGCTTGAATTCTATTTTCTGAAGATATTGTTCCGGAGTGAATTGGAACATTCAAGTCAGCCCTTATTAAAACCCTTTTATTTTTAAGGTTGAAATCACCAATTCTGTTCATATTCAAAACAATTTATTTTGCATTCATCATAGCGACAGCAGTGTCTAACATGCGACAACTAAATCCCCATTCATTATCATACCAAGCAAATACTTTAACTAAGTCCCCATCTGCACTCACTTTTGTAAGGGTTGAGTCGAAGTAGCTTGAGGCTGTTGTGTGGTTAAAATCAATAGATACTAAGGGTTCGTCATTGTAGGCCAATATATCTTTGAGAGCTCCTTGAGACGCCTCTAGCATTATTTTATTTACTTCCTCCTTAGTAGTTTTTTTTGAGGGTGTAAATGTGAGGTCTACTAAAGAAACATTTGTAGTTGGAACACGAATAGCAATCCCATCTAATTTACCCATAAGTTCCGGAATTACTAACCCTATTGAAGCAGCAGCTCCAGTTTTAGAAGGAATCATTGAAGCAGCAGCAGCTCGGGCACGTCGAATGTCAACATGCATATTATCTAATAGTGATTGATCATTTGTGTATGAATGAATAGTATTCATTAAGCCCGACTCAATTCCAATATGATCTTGAATAACTTTAGCAATTGGTGCAAGTCCATTTGTAGTGCATGATGCATTTGAAACAACCAAATCAGTAGATTTTAAAATATTATGATTAACGCCATAAACAATTGTCGCATCGACATCTTTTTCACCTGGCGCTGAAATTAGCACTCTTTTAGCACCCTGCTCTATATGGAAAGAACTAGATGATTTTCCTCTAAAAGCACCAGTACATTCTAAAACTACATCAACTTTATGATCTTTCCAGGTTAACTCTTCGGGATTTTTAGTATTAAAGTATTTAATTTTATCGCCATTGATTATAAAATAATCCTCGGTAGTTTTAACTTCACCTTCAAAACGACCATGAGCAGTATCATATTTTATAAGGTGCGCATGGCTTTTAATATCACCTCGACTGCAATTAATAGCTACTATCTTAATATCTGTTCTTTTCAATTCGTATAATGCTCTTAGTACTAACCTACCGATTCTTCCAAACCCAGATATAGCAATATTTATAGTCATTAAAACTTCCTCACAAGGAATTAAGGCACCCTAAAGATGCCTTAATTAAATCAATATAATACTTCAAGATTAATCATTAGTGCTTAAAAATGGCTTAATCCTAAACTAATAAGACCTTATTCTAAATAATAGATTTTACTGTTTTAATGACATTTTCAACAGTAAATCCAAAATGTTTAAATAGGTCACCGCCCGGAGCAGATTCACCGTATGTATTTATTCCTACAGATGCCCCATCTAAACCAACATATTTTCTCCAGAAATCTGTTACGCCAGCCTCAATAGATACCCTTTTTACACCAGGTGTAAGAACGCTATCTTGATATTTTTTCTCTTGACGATCAAACGCATGGGTACATGGCATTGATACAACTCGGGCATTTACACCATCTTCCTTAAGAGCTAGCTGTGAGTCCATAGCTAGACCCACTTCAGAACCTGTTGCAATTATTATAACGTCAGGCTTACCATCAGAATCCGACAATACATAACCACCTTTACGAATATCTGTTATTTGTGAGTCTGTTCTAGGAATAAAGCTTGTACCTTGACGACTTAATACTAAACTTGTTGGATTTTCTAGATTCTCAACAGCCGCAACCCAGGCGGTTGAAACCTCTGTTGCATCACATGGACGCCATACTTCCATTCTTGGAATGTAGCGAAGGCTAGAAGTGGTTTCTATTGGTTGATGAGTTGGACCATCTTCACCCTGACCGATTGAATCATGAGTTAGTACATAAATCACTCTTTGTTTCATTAATGCGGCCATTCTCATACCATTACGCATATAATCAGTAAATATGTGGAAAGTACCGCCGAAAGGTAAAATACCCCCGTGAAGAGCCATCCCATTCATAATTGCAGCCATTCCAAATTCTCTAACGCCATAAGAAATATAGTTTCCTGGTTTTTTACCGCTGACATGTTCAAAACTTGGACAACTTGTTAAATTTGATCCTGTTAGATCTGCTGAGCCACCAACAAATTCTGGTAAAAATTCAGCCAACGATGTAATTGCATTCTGGGAAGCTTTTCTCGTTGCTAATTTTTCAGCTTTAGCATTTGCATCTTTAATAAGATTTTCAGAAATTTTCTTCCAATTAGCTGGAAGATTATTAGACATCCTTCTCTTTAATTCAGAAGCTAAATCTGGAAACTCTTTAGAATAGGTATCAAATTTGGTATTCCATGCAGCCTCTCTAGCTTGGCCTTTTTCTTTTTGATTCCAACCATCATAAACGTCCTGAGGAATAACAAAAGGAGCATGGTCCCATCCTATTTCTTTTCTCACTAAAGCAACTTCATCTTCACCAAGAGCGGCTCCATGACAATTATGCGTACCAGATTTATTTGGTGACCCTTTCCCAATAATTGTTTTACAACAAATCATTGTCGGTTTATCCGTTATCTTTTTAGCTTCTTGGATAGCTTTTTCAATAGCATCAGGATTATGGCCATCAACATCTCTTATTGCATGCCAACCGTAAGATTCAAATCGTTTTGCAGTATCATCGGTATACCAACCATCAATATGTCCATCAATAGAAATACCATTGTCATCCCAAAAAGCGATTAATTTACCAAGCCCCCAAGTGCCTGCAAGTGCACACGCTTCATGAGAAACACCCTCCATCAAACAACCATCACCAAGAAAAGCATAAGTATGATGATCAACGACATCATGTCCTGGTTTATTAAATTCATTAGCAAGAAGTTTTTCTGCCATTGCAAAACCTACTGCGTTACTAATACCCTGGCCTAATGGCCCAGTTGTTGTTTCAACACCAGGCGCATAACCATATTCTGGATGACCTGCACATTTGGAATGTAGTTGTCTAAAGCTTTCAATCTCTTTCATTGGAAGATCGTAGCCAGTTAAATGAAGGAGTGAGTAAATTAGCATTGATCCATGGCCATTTGAAAGAATAAAGCGATCACGATTAGCCCAATCAGGATTAGTCGGATTATGGCTTAAATGATGATTCCAAAGTACCTCACCAATTTCGGCCATACCCATAGGGGCGCCTGGATGTCCAGACTTTGCTTTTTGAACTGCATCCATTGATAGTGCTCGAATTGCATTTGCTAAATCTTGTCTTGTAGCCATTATTTAATCTCCATAATTAATTTCTTTAGTACAGCCAATTAGGCTTTCTTTACATTTATTAAATTTAATCTAGAATTATTCACTAAAGTAGTCATTCAATCAAGATATCTGCAATTTAATTCTAATTGACTTCTCTCCATTTCAATGAACATCCAATACTTGAAAATTGAGTTTCTGGGCCCTTTTGAGTGCTAGAAATTAACTTCATAGCCTTATAAAGATCTCTTTGGTTGATTGCAGGGGGGTTGTCACCCCTTCCAGTTGAATCAAATCGACCACGATATTGCAACCGTAAGTCTTTATTGAATCCAAAAAAATCTGGGGTACAAATTGCATCATAAGACTTAGCAACAGATTGGGACTCATCAAAAACATACGGGAAGGTAAAATTCTGAAAATGTGATAATTTTTTCATTTCCTCAAACGAGTCCTCAGGGTAATTTACAGTGTCGTTACTAGAAATTGCGATTGAGTTAATGCCATATTGCTTTAATTCGGATAAATCATTAATTAAACGTGGGAGAATTGCCTTTACATAAGGGCAATGATTACAAATAAACATTATTAGAAGTCCTTTTTCACCTTTAATTTTATCAAGAGTCCATAATTTATCATCAACACCCAATAAATTAAATGGCTTTGCCTTCAACCCAAAATTACATAATGGTGTATTTAAACTAACCAAAAATTTTCTCCATTCTGTATCATTAAATAAATGTTATTCAATTTTCTAAACCCCTATGAATAGATTTTACCATTCTAAACCCATAAATATTAATGAAACCATAGTTATGGATGATTTCGCTGCCCATCATGCGCTAAAAGTAATGCGTCTAAAAACTAATGATCAATTAATTTTATTTAATGGCGATGGGTCGGACTTCACAGGGCAGGTAATAAGAATAAGTAAGCGTCAAGTTGAAGTCTCAATTAAATCAAAGAAAAATATTAAAAATGAATCAAATTTAAAGGTAATTCTTTTACAAGCACTAACTTCCAGTGAAAAAATGGACTTGATTATTCAAAAAACAACCGAACTGGGAATCAGTGAGATTCAACCAATTGTATGTGAAAGAAGTATAGTAAAAATTAAAAATGAAAAAATAGAGAAAAAATTATCGCACTGGCGTCAGGTTTGTATTGCAGCTTGTGAGCAATGTGGGCGTGCTGAAATACCTACAATTCACAAGCCAGAAAATATTATTAAATACCTTGAGAAGACGGAATCTGAAAAAGACACTAAAATAATCTTAAGTCCTAAAGCAACCAAATCCTTAAACAATTTTACTCCCAACATGAAGCAAGACATAAAAGTTTTAATTGGCCCAGAAGGTGACTTTACTAAACAAGAATTAGATTTTTCAATTCAAAAGGGTTTTTCGCCAATCAAAATAGGACCAAGAATTCTTCGCACAGAAACTGCACCTATGTGTATTTTGTCAATATTACAATATAAATATGGAGATATTGTATAAATTACATTTTTTAGCTTATAATTAACTAAATAATAACAATATATGTAAATAATACAATATGAATCCAGGTCAAATTGTAAGAAAATTACGCCAAGAACAAAATATGACGCTTGTTTATTTAGCAAATCGTATAAAATTAGATCCCGGTAACCTATCTAGAGTTGAGAGAAATGAATTAAATATAAACTTTAATTTGCTTGAAAAATTATCTTTAGCTTTAAATGTATCTCCATTAGTATTTTTTGACAAAAGTTCACCTCAAAATAATTTGGTTAGTGAAGTCAAGAGTTTCGTTGAAAATTTTAGATTATCTGCAAAGTTTATTAATCAATTTAATAATAAGACCTTTGTTATTGCTATTGGTGGCGAAGTCATTAGTGATAATCAATTAAAGTCAATCGCTTGTGATATTAATTTACTCCACTCAATGAATATAAATATTATTTTGGTACATGGAATCAGGCCTCAAATTGATAATAAACTAAAAGAGGAAATAAAAAAGACTGAGTTAATTAGAAATATTAGGGTAACAAAAAAAGAAATGTTAAACGATATTGTTGCAGTAAATGGGACAATAAAAACAAATATTGAAGCCACTTTATCTTCAGGTATCTTGGAGTCCCCGATGCTTGAAAGTAATATTAAGGTATCTAGTGGAAATTTTATTACAGCAAGACCATTAGGTGTAATTGATGGTGTAGATATGCAGCTAACAGGGCAAATAAGAAAAATTGATACTAATGCTATAAATGATAAGTTAAGTAATAGAGAAATTGTCATTATTTCACCCCTGGGTTATTCACCCATAGGGGATATATTTAATTTATCTTACGAGCAGACTGCCGCACATGTAGCACAAGCAATAAAAGCTGAAAAATTAATTTATTATATAAATGCAAATGGAATTTTAAATATTCGTGGGGAATTAATTCCAGAATTAACTATCTCTAAAGCCAGACATCTGATTGAAAGCATTGAAGATCCAAACAATGCTCCTTTTATTTCTTATCATGATTTCAATATACTTAAAAGTAGCTTATATGCAATCAAGAATAATATTGAAAAAGTGCACTTAATAAATAGAAATATTGATGGCTCAGTCATAGAGGAAATATTCACAGATAAAGGGTCTGGGACAGTCTTGACAGAATATTCCCTTCAAAATATTAGGAATGCAGCAATAAAAGACATCAATCAGATAATAAATATTATTAAACCATTGGAGAAAGAAGGTATTCTCATTGATAGGGTAAATAAAGATATTAGTAAAGATATAAACTCATTTTATGTTATTGAGCATGGCCATAATATAATTGGAACTGTTGCTTTATACCAATATGACAAAATGATAGAAGTGGCTTGCTTTGCAATTCATGAAAATTATCAAAATCTAGGTTATGGGAAAAAATTATTAAAATTTTGTGAGCAAACTGCCATAAATAAAAATATAAATAAATTATTTACACTTACAACTCAATCGGAACATTGGTTTATAGAGAATAATTTCTCCTTAACAGATAGAAAATTTATACCCGATGAAAGAAAGAAAACCTATACTGTCGAACGAAACTCTAAATACTTTATCAAAAGGTTATAAAATATGACTCCAAACGAAAAATCAAAGGTTTTAAGCGAGGCACTTCCTTACATTAAAAAATTTTTTGGTAAAACAATTGTTATTAAATTTGGCGGGAATGCTATGGTTGATGCTAAGTTAAAACGGTCATTTGCTAAAGATGTAGTACTCCTTAAATTAGTTGGAATGAATCCAGTGATTATTCATGGCGGAGGCCCCCAAATAAATGATTCCCTAGATGCATTAGGGAAGAAACCTTCATTTGTTGAAGGAATAAGGGTTACCGATGAAGAAACTATGGGAATCGTTGCAAATGTCTTAAATGAGATCAATAAGGAAATTGTTTTACTGATAAAAGAAAATGGTGGGGATGCTAATAGCTATAGCAACAAAAATAAAATAGGAATTATCAAAGCTAAAAAATTACAAGTTCAAGGAAAATTAATTGATCTTGGTTATGTAGGTGAAATATTGAGTATCGACCCATCCTTTATGAAAGAACTTAAAGATGATGGAATCATACCAATCATTGCACCAATTGGAATAGGTAGTGATAACAAAACTTACAATATAAATGCTGATGTTGTAGCTTCAAAATTTTCAGAGATTTTGAATGCTGAAAAATTAGTACTAATGACTAATACAAAAGGGGTTTTAGATAAAAAAAATAATCTAATTACAGGGCTAATTCCCAAAGAAATTAAAAAGCTAATAGAAGATGGAACCATATCTGAAGGTATGCTTCCTAAAATAAACTCTGCAGTGCATGCTGCTAAGCATGAAGTGAATACTGTGCATATTATTGATGGTAGAGTTGAGCATGCATTATTACTGGAAATATTAACTGATCAAGGTGTTGGCACTCTAATTAAGGATCAATAATTTGGAAGATACTTGGATATTTGACCTTGATAATACACTGCATGATGCGCAAAAAAGAATATTCCCTTTAATTAATAAAAAAATTAATAGATACATCAGTAAAAGAGTAAAAATTAATCTTAGAGAAGCTGATGTACTTCGACAAAAATATTGGGATCATTACGGAGCTACATTAGAAGGATTAATTAGGCACCATGATATTAGCCCAACAGACTTTTTAGAAAAAACTCACACACTTAAAAATTTCAAAGATTTAGTTATACCTATGCAAGGTTTAATAAAAGTATTATCTTCAATAAATGGTCAAAAGATACTTTACACAAATGCGCCTAGAGCTTACACAAGAAGAGTGCTTAAGGCATGTGAGGTTGAAAGTTACTTTGATGAAATTTTTAGTATAGAAGATTGTAATTTTTTAGCAAAACCAAGTGAAATTTCAATGAGATTTTTTCTAAAAAAATATAAAATTAAAAAGGCTTACTTTGTAGATGATGTAAAAGAGAATCTTGAAACAGCTAATAAATTTGGGTTATCTACAATATGGCTAACTAATGAAAAAGAAAGTCCTTCATATATTGATAAGAAAATATCTAAATTAAAAGATTTAATTACTGACTAATTTTTTTAATAAGAGAAAGCCTCTCCTGATAAACAACTTCCTTAATTTCACCCCCAGATTTTGAAGTATCTAACTCACTTTTTAATTGATTTATTTCATTAGAAAAAAGAACTATGAGTTTATTAAGGTTTTCAAATGTTGGGGCCTTTATTTCAAATGCTTTATAAAATACCGCGATTATATTCAAAATCTCTGAAATAATATTTGGGCGTCTAAAAAAGTCAAGTCGATATAAACAATCCAATTTATCTTCTGCTGTTAATGTTAAAAACTGTTTAAGGTTTAGCTCTTCATCTATAATATTCCAAAATATCTTAACTGACAGGCTCGATATTTTTAAGTCTTTTAATAAATATGTTTGTTTCTCTACCCAAATTTTACGGGACTCAGGTAAGTAATGTTTACCAAAATATGGAACCAGTAGCAACATGATTAATTTAGATTCAGCAGCCAAAGGTTTTGGGAATTTCTTCATAGCCAACCCTAAGCTAACAAAATCTTCAGAAAAAGAAGGTCTCCAATGGGGATGGTCCAAGAAAACTTCATTCAAAGCCCCACATTCACAAAGGTAATGAAGCATAATATCTGGATTTTCTCCTTCCAACCCTTTTCCAACTTCTGCCACTACTCGTTCTAATGATAGGGACTTTAGCTCACCGCTTAATACCATCGCGCTCATCAATTCTAATGTTTCTGTCTGGATCCTAAATTTTACGTCTAATGCTGAAAATCTAGCCGCCCTAAGAACCCTTAAAGGATCTTCGATAAAAGCATCGCTAACATGTCGAATAATCTTATTTTTTATATCATCTTTACCATTGAATGGGTCATAGATATTCCCATCTTCATCTTCGGCTATTGCATTTATCGTAATGTCTCTTCTACTTAAGTCTTCCTCAAGAGTTACATCGGGTGATGTATAAAACTTAAATCCATGGTAACCCTTGCCAACTTTCTTCTCTGTTCTTGCAAGTGCATATTCTTCTTTAGTTTTAGGATGTAAAAATACAGGAAAATTTTTTCCGATAGGTTTGTAGCCTAATTTAACCATCTCTTCAGGGGTGCTGCCTACGACTAAATAGTCTTTATCATTAACTGGAATATCCATTATTTTGTCTCTAACAGCCCCACCAACTAAATAAATTTTCATATATTAATATTTTTTATAATTAATTAAATAAGTACTTAATTCTTTTAAAGTGGATTTAAAGTTATATGCATCATTCACCTTTACTGTATTACTAGTCTCCATTGATTTCAAATTATCTGTTGTAATAATTTTTACTGGGGATAGCATTAATAATCTAACGAATAAATAAGACATTGTCTTACTTAAACCGATAACAATATTGTATTTTTTATCACATTTGGTTATTAACTTAATAACCTCATAAAAAGTATATTTCTTAGGGCCAGCTAAATTAAAAGTCTTTTTAAAAGTTTTTTTATCATTAATAATTTTTATTATTATATTCACTAAATCTTCAACATGAATGGGTTGAAATTCAGATTTTGGTGATACTAAAAATATTACAGGCAAAAACCGAACCAAACTTTTGAATAAATTAATAAATTTATCATTGAGTCCAAACACAATTGACGGTCTTAAAATTGTCCAATCATTTTCCTTAAATTTATTTTGAATAATAATCTCTGTCTTGTATTTAGAATATAAATATCTACTTAATGATTTTTTACTCACACCTAATGCACTTAAATGAATTAATCTTTTTATATTTTGCTTTAAAGCAGATTTTATTATTTTGGTAACAAAATCTTCATGTGCCATTGAAAATTTAATATTTTTATATTCATGCAGGATTCCTACCAAATTAATTATGACATCCGATCCCTTAAGGTTATCTGATGAAAAATTTTGTGAGGAAAATTCTAATATTGTAACTTTAGGGAGAGATTTTAAATGATTAGCTTTATTTTTATTTCGGGTAAACACGAGAATTTTAACAGGCATTCTGATTAACTGATTAATAAGTTCAGTGCCAATAAATCCAGTACCGCCAAATATGGAAATTACTTTCATTAATTTATAGGTGTAAATACCTTAGAGAAAAATAAATTATTACAATGATGAGTACCAATGAAATTAAATACTTAATTGCATCTCTAGCTAAAAATAAATACTTTTTATTTTTTGTAAAAAGATAGCAGCCCGCCATTAATGCAACGAATATAAATAATAAAAAAATACTTAATTTAATAAATATCATTGGAGTATGTCTACACCCTTAATCCCAAATTTATTTTTATCTTTGATGTAATTGCTTGCTAACAAAGAAGTCTGCTCGTCCTCAAGGTCTAAATATTCTATTGCCCACTTTGATTTTTGCTCTAGTAATGCTTTAAGTAATCTATTGTTAAGCTCGTGTCCTGATTTATATGCTGTAAATTTACCAATAATAGGCATCCCAATCATATATAAATCACCAATTGCATCCAAAATTTTATGTCTAACGAATTCATCTGAATATCTTAATCCTTCATTGTTTAGAATCTTATATTCATCTAAAACAATAGCGTTATCTAATGCTCCTCCGCGAGCCAATCCATTTGATCTTAAGTATTCTACTTCCTGCATAAAGCCAAATGTCCTTGCTCTACTGATATTATTTACATATGATTCTTTAAATAAATCTATCTCGACACGACTATTTTCTTTTTTGAAGGCTGGGTGAGGGAAATCAATCGTAAAATCAACTAGAAATCCTTTGTATGGTTCAAATTTGGCAAACTTCTCACCCTCTTCAACTTTGATTACATCTTTAATTACAGCAAATTTCTTAAATTTAGATTGTTCGCATACAACTGCCGAGTTTATCAAATATACAAATGAGATAGAGCTTCCATCCATTATTGGTATTTCGGAACCATCAACTTCAATTAAAATATTATCTATGCCTGAAGCAGATAAAGCAGACATTAAGTGTTCAACTGTTGAGATCTTGAATTTACCTTTCCCAATCGTTGACGATAATCTAGTCTCTTTTACAGCTTTCGGTTCAATTTTTATCTCTATTGGCAATTTAATATCTATTCTTTTAAAGATTATTCCGCTATTTTCTTTGGCTGGCTTTAATACAATACGGACTTTTTCTCCTGAATGAAGGCCGACTCCAACAGTACTTACTTCATTTTTTATTGATCTTTGAAAAATCATTTATTTTTTCTTCTCATAAATGATGGGATATCATATTCGTCTTCATCCGGCATTGTTACCTCATTAAAACCTTCTTCATCCGGCGTATTTGATCCAAATACATTTGGACTATCTCTATTACCCTGATCTGTATCTTCTTGTATCTCTTTTTTATCCACCCCTAACTCTGTATCTGGTTTATAAATGAATTCACGAATAACTTCGCTATTCTTTTGATCTGAATTATTTGCCATGTTTAAGCCTTCTCCTTCTTTTGGATAGGCTAGTCCTGTAGCAACCATGGTAACTCTGATATGATTTCCCATTGCATCATCTATTACATTTCCCACTATTACATGTGCATTTTCTGCGGCATATTGTTTAATTATATTCATTACCTCGTGATATTCTTTCATTTTAAAATCCGTGCTTGCAGAAATATTTACCAACATTCCTTTAGCATTATTAAGATTGACATCTTCTAATAAAGGACACGCTACAACTTGTTTTGTAGCAATTGTTGCTCTATCTGAGCCCTCTGCCGTCCCAGAGCCAATCATTGCCATACCCATCTCACTCATAACCGTTTTAACATCTGCAAAATCTACATTAATTAATCCTGGGTTATTTATAATTTCAACAATACCTGACACTGCACTATATAAAACATCATTAGCAGCTCCAAATGCATCTACAAAAGTTACATCTGGGCCCAAAACCCCCATTAATTTTTCATTCGGTATTGTAATAAGTGAGTCGACATGGTTCACAAGCTCATCTATTCCGTCATTTGCAACTTGAACTCTTCTACCTTCAAAATTAAAAGGTTTTGTTACAACGGCAACAGTTAAAATGCCAAGCTCTTTTGCAATTTCAGCAATAACTGGAGTTGCTCCAGTTCCAGTTCCTCCACCCATTCCAGCAGCAATAAAGAGCATGTCTGCCCCTTCAAGAGTCTCGATTATTTTATCTTTATCATCTAATGCAGCCTGCTTTCCTTTATCTGGTCGTGCACCAGCACCTAACCCCTGGGTTAATATCTCTCCAATCTGGACGATAGTGTTTGCTTGGCTTTTTTTTAATGATTGAAGGTCGGTATTTGCACAAATAAATTCAACACCCATCACATTCTTTTCAATCATATAATCGACAGCATTACCACCACATCCTCCAACGCCCATAACTTTAATAATGGCTTTTTGTTTTTTACCTTCTACAACATCAAACATAAGTTACCCCATATTCCATTAAAAGTTTCCCTGAAACCACATTTTTGCTCTTTTTAACATATGGCTAATCGAATTTCCTTTTCCTAATCTATCTATATTCCTTTGTAAATCATTCTTACCCATTATTAACAATCCTACGCCAGTAGAGTATCTTGGATTTTCTACTACCTGCAAAAGCCCATCAACATTTCTTGGTATTCCGATTCTAACAGGCATGCCAAATATTTTCTCCCCTAACTCAACCATACCATTTAGCATCGAGGACCCACCAGTAATAACAATGCCGGATGCAATAGCGCCACTCATTTTACTTCTAGTTATTTCGTTTTGCACTGATTCAAACAGCTCTGAGATTCTTGGCTCAATGACTTGAGCTAAGGCCTGTGTAGTAATTCTTAATGGAGATTGGCCGTCAACAAGCGGTATTTCAATTTCTTCAGTCATAGAGCATAAGCTGGGCATAGCAGAACCATAATTTTCTTTAGCATCACCAGCAGATTGCGTTGTAGTTCGAAAAGCAACAGCAATATCGTTTGTTATTTGGTCGCCAGCAACTGGAATGACTGCAGTATGCTGAAATGCACCATTCTTAATTAAAGCAATATCCGTAGTGCCGCCCCCTATATCTACCAAACAAACACCCAATTCTTTCTCATCTTGAGTTAAAACAGCTTCACTTGATGCTAAAGGCTGAAAAACTAAGTCAATTACATCTAAACCGCACTGTTTAATACATTTAATAATATTCTGACGTGCAGCAATTGAACCAGAAATAATATGTACTTTGATATTGAGCAACTTTCCACTCATCTCTAAAGGCTCTTTGATATCTTGCTGATCATCGATAATATATTCTTGATCTATAACATGCAACACTTCTTGATCGGTTGAAAGGTTTATGGCCTCTGCAGTTTCCCGAACTAGCTCAACATCCATTTGGGTTACTTCATCATCTTTGATTTTTACCATAGCATGAGAATTTATACTTTTAATATGACTTCCAGCAATTCCAGTATATACCTCAGTTATTTTACAATCTGCCATTAACTCTGCCTCTTCAACAGCTCTCTGTATTGCCTGCTTTGTATTCTCAATATTAATAACTACGCCCTTTTTTAATCCTTTTGAAACATGCTGGCCTTTGCCAATAATTTTTAAAACTCCATCAGGCTGTATCTCAGCAACAATGACAACAACTTTTGAGGTTCCTATATCAAGGGCAGCAATCATGTTTTGTTGATCTTTTTTGCTTTTTAATTGTGGTGGTATGACGTTATTCATAGGGCAGTCTTTTTTTCTTTATTTGTTTTATATAATTTCTCATCTAATTTCTTTACTACAAATCCATCTTTATATCTTATATCTACATACTCAACTCTACTTTTCAATTCAGATAAAATTAATTGATAATTTTCTATAAATATATTTAATTTTTTAGCAATATTGTCCCCCTCTTCTTTGCCTAAAAAAATACGCATTTGATTGTTTGTATAAATTTCCCAAGATAATCTATTTGATAATGAAATTGTACCAATTTGCATCAACTCTTTCTTAAGAATTTTGTTTATTTGATTATATTTTACTGTCATTTCACCAACAAACCCATCTGGACCTAAAAATAATGGTAAATTATCTTCATAAGCCGCATGAAATATCTCTCCATAGCTATTAACTAAGCCTCGATTACTCCATCTAGCTATTGGTTTATGAGATTCTACTTCGACTAGTAAACCAAATTTATCCCAGTCTCTTCTGATGCTTACATCTCTGATCCAAGGTAATTTCTTAAAAGCATCTCTTGTATCTTGAAGATTTACCGCAAAAAAGTTTTTTTTAATATACTGATTCTTAATTAAATCGACTTGGTTCTTATTAATATTTCCATACTCTCCTGTTATTCCAACTTCATTTATAGGAAATTTTGAACTCGTCATTAGCTGAAAGCATAAAAAAATCAAAGTTATAAATATTAATAAGTACACAAAGGTTGTAACTTTTTTTATTGATCCTTGGCTGCTAAGCATTTGATGTCTCTAATATCATCGTCACCAAATCATCAAATTCAATTCCTGCAGATTTTGCAGACATTGGCACAAGGCTATGATTGGTCATTCCAGGAACTGTATTGATCTCAATAATATAAATATTTTTATTTTTATCAATTATGAAATCAACACGGCCCCAGCCAATACAACCGATTGCATTAAATGCATTTATACATAATTTGTTAATATTTTTCACCAAAGGAGAAGTAATATCTGCTGGACAAATAAACTCAGTATCATCTCTTAAATATTTAGCCTCATAATCATAAAACTCTGTTTTCGGTTTAATCTCAATGATGGGTAATGGTTTATTATGAATTATAGGTAGTGTGTATTCATTGCCAACAATAAAAGATTCTACAATAACAATTTTATCAATTTTGTACGCTTGCTCAAAAGCAAAAATAAAATCATTCTCATTATTTATTATTGCTATACCAATACTTGATCCTGAATTAGCTGGCTTAATAAAAAAAGGTAACCCACAGCAATTGGAAGCCCTCTCAAAATCGTCAACATGGCTAACCTGCATAAAATCAGGTGTGCTAATATTTTTAGATTTCCAAATAGTTTTACATTTAAATTTATCCATACCTAAATACGATGAAAGAATATCGCTCCCTGTATATGGTAAATTTATTGCCTCAAGAAAGGTTTGAATTTCTCCATCTTCTCCATCTTTCCCATGCAGGCAAATAAAAGCCCTATCAAAATCGCTTAGTTGATTTAAATCATCTTTTTTCGGATCGATTGCTACAGCATGTATTTTTTTTCTAAGAAGTGCATTTAGAACCGCTTGTCCACTCTCCAATGAAATCTCTCTTTCATTTGATGCCCCCCCCATTAATACAGCTACTTTTCCGAAGTCTCTAGCTTTCAATTTCATCTCCGATTATTTTTATTTCTCTTAATAATTGAATATTTTTCTTCTCATAAACAACCTTCTGAATATAGATGATTATTTTTTCAATATCTAAAGCGCTAGCATTCCCTAGATTAATTATAAAATTAGCATGTTTTTTTGAAACTTGCGCTCCTCCAATTTGATACCCTTTTAGTCCGCAATCTTGAATTAACTTAGCTGCAAAATTATCTTTAGGATTGCGAAAAGTTGACCCAGCTGTTGGCCAATCTAAAGGTTGAGTATTTTTCCTGTGAGCCAATAGTTCTTTTATTTCATTTTCAGCCCTATCTTTATTGCCTTTTGGAAACTTAAACCATGCAGCAAGAAAATATTCACCTTTATTAGAATTTTTTACTTCTCTATAGCTAATCTCAAAGTCTGATTTTTTTCTTTCAATTTGATCACCGTTCAAATTAATCATTAATACTTTTTGAACATAATCCCATGTCTCAGAACCATAGCATCCTGCATTCATAAACAAAGCTCCTCCAACTGTACCTGGTATACCTGAAAAAAAAGCTGAATTAGACAGCCCTTCCTTAGCTGAAAATTTAGATAACTTGGAGCAACTTACTCCAGCTTCTGTATAAATTAGATTTTCATCATTATTAATTTTTCTTAATCCACCATTCATAACTATTACAGTTCCCTTAATTCCGCCGTCACGAACTAATAAATTCGATCCTAAACCTACAATTGTTATTGGTAACTTAATTTTTTTTTTCTTTATAAAGGAAGCAAGGATGTCCTTTTCGTCACAAATTAAAAATTGCTCAGCTGTTCCCCCAACTTTCCAGCTGTTAAAGTTTTTTAACTCTACGCCATAATGAATTATATTTTTATCCATATTTTATTTTGCAATAATTTGTTCGGTAAATTGACCGATCGATCCGGCGCCCATTATTATTAAAATTGAATCATCTTCAATTAAGTTAGCTATAGTATTTTTTGCCGTCTTGAAATTGGGTAAATAATGCATTGAGGGATGCTTCAAAGACTTCATTAATTTTTTTGTTGAGATATTTGTTTCATTAATCTCTCCTGCTGAATAAATATCAAAAATAAAAATCTTATCTGGAATTTTTAAAACTCTCATAAACTCTTCATAACAATCCATAGTTCTAGAAAATCGATGTGGCTGAAATACTAAATTAATTTTTTTATTTCTAAATCCTTTTTTTGTAGCATTTAGTACTGCTTCAATTTCAGTTGGATGGTGCCCATAATCATCTATAACTTTAATATTTTTATTTTGTATAAGAACATTGTTATAAATTTCATATCTTCTTGCTACACCTTCAAAATTAATAAGAGCTTTTTGTATACTATCTTTTGATACGCCATACTCTAATGCAATTGCAATTGCTGCCAAAGTATTTCTTACAAAATGCTCACCAGGAAAATTAATTGTAATATCAAATTCGTTTTGATTATACTTATTATCTATAACCTTAAAGTGAACCTTGTTTCCTTCGTGCTTTATGTTAACTGCTTGAATATCGACTTTATTCTTTAAACCATATGTAACTATTGGCCTTGATATTTTTGGCATAATACTCTTCGCATGCTTATCATCTGTACATAAAAATATTGGCCCATAAAATGGTACTTGATGAGCAAAGTCTATATATGTTTGTTTTAGGCTCTCAAAGTTATTTTGATATGTACCTAAATGATCATTATCAATGTTTGTAATTATTGCACTCACAGGATTTAAATGAAGAAATGATGCATCTGACTCATCTGCTTCAACAATCATTAAATCACTATCACCAAGCTTAGCACTTGCATTCATTGAATTAAGCCTACCTCCAATTACATATGTTGGATCAAGCTTGCCCTCGGTTAGTATTGATGCAATCAAGCTAGTTGTTGTAGTTTTTCCATGTGTGCCTGCAACTGCAATACCTTTTTTAAATCTCATTAACTCAGATAACATTTCTGCTCTTGGAATAATTGGTATTTTTTGTTTATTTGCTGCCTTAACTTCAGGATTTTGATCTGAAATAGCTGCCGAAATAACTAGAACATCAATATTTTTTATATTTTTTTCTAGATGCTTACTAAAAACTTTTATGCCTATTTTTTTTAAATGTTGAATTGCTTTTGACTTGCCGAGATCTGACCCCTGTACATTAAACTTCAAATTATGCATAACCTCAGCAATACCACTCATACCAGATCCACCAATACCTATAAAGTGTATATTTTTTATTTTATTTTTCATTGTTTATCTCTTCACAATATGAATATATTTTATTAGATACATTTGAATTTAATTTATCTTTTTTTGCTCTTAAAGCCATCAAAAAACATTCTTTTCTATTTATTTTTAAAAGGATTTGTAAAAGTTTATTCTCAATTTCATTCTCATGAATAATGTAAGCTGCTTTTTTATCTTCTAATATTTTTCCATTATGATACTGATGATTATCAACAGCATATGGAAAAGGTATCAATATTGAAGCAATACCTGCTTCAATAAATTCTGAAATAGTAAGTGCTCCAGATCTAGCAATAACAATATCAGCCCATTCGTATTTTTCCTCAATATCGTATATAAATTTTTCTTTTCCTAAGAGCCAGGGTGGACCTTTTGCAACACCACTCGCTAAATTCAAATATGTTCTAACTAATTCCTCATAATGCTTTTCACCTGATTGATGAATAACTGAGATTTGCTCCTTTGTAAATTTGTTTAAGATTGGTGGCAATAATCTATTAAAAGCACTTGCTCCTAAACTCCCACCTAAAATTAAAATATTCAGAGGTCCTGTTTTATTCTTAAATCTTTGTTGAGGGTTTTTAATGTTAGATATTGATTTTCTTATTGGATTTCCTATTACTTTTCCTTTTAAGCTATTTTCAAATCCACAAAATATCTGATTAGCAAACTTTGAAATTACTTTATTAGCCAATCCTGGTATCGCATTCTGCTCATGAATAATTAAATGTATTCCGAGTATTTTAGATGCAATTGCCATTGGTATGCCTATATAGCCACCCATTATTATTACAAAATCTGGTTTATCAACTCTTAATGCTTTTATAGACTGAAGTATTGATCTGAAAAGCATAAATGGGAGTTTAATCCATGGCAATAAACCCTTGCCCCTAATGCCAGAAATACTTATTGAATAAAAAGGAATCTTATATTTATCTACTAAACTATTTTCCATGCCTTTTGGCGTACCAGCCCATGACACAGGAATTGACTGTTCCAAAAAATACTCTGAAATTGCAAGGCCAGGATATATATGACCACCTGTTCCGGCAGCCACAACCATAGTCTTAAATTTATTTATTATAATGTTGTCCTCGTAAATTTCTTCTATTTTCATGATCAATTCTAAGCACAATAGCTATAGCAATAATACTCACTAGAATACTACTTCCCCCATAAGACAGTAATGGCAATGTTAATCCTTTGGTTGGAAACAAGCCTAAATTTACAGCTATATTAATTGTGCATTGAATCGAAAACCATATAGCTATACCTTGGGCCATTAACGCTGCAAAATGTCTATTATTTTGTATTGACTCTTTTGCAATCCCAAACATTCTTACTATTAGAAATGCAAATAATCCTATAACAATAGTAACTCCTAATAAACCAAATTCTTCCCCAATAATTGCCATAATAAAATCTGTATGTGCCTCAGGTAAAAAAGACATTTTTGCAGAACTACTTCCTACTCCTGTGCCAAAATATTCGCCATTACCAAAAGCCATTTGTGCTTGCGTTGTTTGATAGCCTGAATTAAATACATTTTCGGGCCCCCACGGATCTAAAAATCCTTGTATTCTTGCCTGTTTATATGGGGATATTTGAATTGCTCCCCACACTCCAATTGGAGCTAATATTGCTAAACTTAAAATAACCCTTAAGGTCAACCCCCCCAAAAAAAGTATGCCCATAGCAATTGCAGTAATCACAATTAAAGCGCCGAGATCAGGCTCTACGAAAACCAACCATCCAGTAATAATCATCACCCCAAGCATTGGTAAAAATCCTTTCACAATGGTTCTCATTTGCTTTGATTTCCTTAAAACATAATCAGATGCATACATGACTGTAAAAAGTTTAACAAGCTCTGTTGGTTGAAAATTTGCAACAACCAATGAAAGCCATCTTCTGCTTCCATTAATTTTTAGACCAATACCAGGAATTAAAACTAAGACCAAAAGTACACCTCCTATTAAGAACAAATAAGGTGCCCATTTCTGCCAAAAATACACTGGGATTAAGAATGTAATGTACCCACAAATAAAAGCAATCACTAGATACGCTGACTGTCTTATTAAAAAATAATAATGTTGATACCCATATTTTTGTTCGGAAGCAGCTACCTCAATTGATGCCGAATACACCATAACTAGGCCTATCCCCAATAACAATAAAGCAGCCCATATCAAGCTATAATCATAAATTGGAAGATTGTAATTTTTTTGAGAAGAAAAAAGTTTCATAACCTACAAATCTTCCACAATAGATTTATATTCATCACCACGTTCTTTATAATTTTTATACATATCGTAGCTTGAACATGCGGGAGATAATAAAACAATATCGCCGGCATCTGCATCTTTATATGCCGATAAAACTGCATCTTTCATCAACTTATGATTAGTAATCTTCAGTGATTGTATAGAATTAAAGTTTTCTTCAAATATATGCGCATCTTGACCAATTAAATAAAGAGCTGATACCCTCTGCTTTAAATGCTTTTCTAAAGGTTTTAAAATTTGATTCTTACTATCACCGCCGGCAATTAAAAAAATATTTTTTTTATCAAAACTTTTTAAAGCTGTAATTGTTGCATTAACATTAGTTGCTTTTGAATCATTATAAAATTCAATACCTTGTAAATTTTTTAACCACTCTAGCCGATGAGTAACACCTTTTAAATTATTAATTTTAAAATGGTTAAATTTCGGGAAAGCAGATTGTATACATGCAATTGCAGCCATAATATTTAATTTATTATGCCACCCTAGTAACTTTAGACCTTTCAATAAAATAGTAACCCCATCTCCTCTTTCTACAGAAGGAGAAAAATTATTATTTGTCAAAATATAATCGTCTTTATTATGAGATTCTGAAGCTCCAAAAGATAAATTTGCTTTATGCTTTAAAGCATCTAATTTTTCGTCATCTCGATTAATAATATTAATTTCTGCTAAGCCAAACAATTTTGCTTTTACTTTAAAATATTGTGTGAATGAATCATATCTATCCATATGGTCATCTGAAATATTTAGAATTACGGCTACATCAATTTTTGCCTTATTGAGCAATTCAAGCTGAAAACTTGATAATTCAATAATTAAAAGATCCAAGGTTTCTAATTGATCGATATCCAATATTGGAAAACCTATATTTCCTACTGCCTTTGCTCTTAATCCTGATTCCAGAGAAATTTGCTCAATCATTGAGCAAACAGTCGTTTTACCATTTGTGCCAGTCACAGCAATTATTTTTGTTCCTAATAAGTCATTTCTCTCAAAAAATAATGAAATATCATTATGAAAAATTACCCCTTTCTTTATCATTTTTTTTAATAAAGGGTGTCTAGGATCTACTCCAGGACTAATTGCAACAAAATCTACATTCTCAAAAAATTCTTCTTTTAAATCGCCATGGAAATATAAATTTTTTTTGGTACCAAATAAATTTATAGCATTCCCCAAAGCTTTTTTGTTTTCATCATAAAAAGATATTTTTGTATTGCTATCTAAATATCTCGCAATAGATAAACCAGTTTTCCCGCAGCCTAAAATTAATACATTATTGATACTTTCATTCATTAACGAATTTTTAGACTAGCTAAGCCAATAAGAACAAGCATCATAGTTATGATCCAAAATCTCACAACAACTTGTGTTTCTTTCCAGCCTTTTTTTTCATAGTGGTGATGAAGTGGAGCCATTAAAAAAATACGCCTTCCTTTTCCAAATATTTTTTTTGTATATCTAAAGTAACTCACTTGAATTACTACTGAAAATGTTTCCACCACAAATATTCCAGCCATAATCATTAAAACAATTTCTTGTCTTACAATCACTGCTAGTGTCCCCATTGCAGCTCCAATTGATAAAGAACCTAAGTCTCCCATAAACACTTCTGCTGGGTATGCATTAAACCAAAGAAATCCCAACCCTGCTCCAGCTAGTGCGGCGCAAAATATTGTCAACTCGCCCGCTCCTTCTATGTATGGGATACTAAGGTAATTTGCAAAAATTGTATTGCCCTCAACATATGCAAAAACTCCTAATGCACTTATTACCATAACAGCAGGCATAATAGCTAATCCATCAAGCCCATCTGTTAAATTAACTGCATTACTGCTTCCAACCACTACTAAATAAGTAAGGATAATAAAAGCTGATCCTCCTAGCGGTAAACTTAAATTTTTAAAAAATGGAATTAATAACTCTGTTTCTTGTGGTGTTCCAGCAGTAAAAAATAAATAGCACGCAATACCAATACCAATAATTGATTGCATTATAAATTTTTGAATTGCTGTTATTCCATCGCCTTCTTTCTTCTTAATCTTACTAATATCATCAATCAAACCTATTAAGCCAAAAGAAGTAGTCACAATAAGTAAAAGCCAAACGTAAGTATTACCAAGATCTGCCCATAGTAATGTTGAAATAATAATTGAAATTAATATCAATCCTCCTCCCATTGTCGGAGTTCCAGACTTAACAAGATGCCCTTCTGGTCCATCATTTCTTATATATTGGCCTAGACTGTATTCTCCTAATTTCTTAATGAACCAACCACCAAAACAAAATGAAATTAATAAAGATGTAATAACAGCTAATACAGCTCTCAGAGAAATATAATTGAAAACATTAAATCCTTGAATATCTGTAGATAGCCATCTAAATAATTCTAATAACATTATTAATTCCCTATAAAATAATTCTACTAATAAGTTCTTCCATTCTCATAAACCGGGATCCTTTAACCAATATAATTGATTTAGCATCTATTATCTTTAATAGTTTACTTAAAAGAGCCTCTTTCGATCCAAACCAAAATTCATTTTTATCTAATTGTTGCATAGTTATTTTTGTTTGACTTCCAATAGCTAGGGTAAAGTCTATTTGAGATTTTTTAATATAATCGCCCAATTCTTGATGGTATCTATATGTATTATTTCCAAGCTCAGCCATATCTCCAATAACTAAAATTTTTTTCCCTTTCATTGATGCCAAAACATCTACAGCCTCCCTCATAGAGCTTGGATTGGCATTATAGCTGTCATTAATAATAATTGTCCCACTACCGCTATCCATAATCTCAAGTCTTCCAGGAAATGGTTTAGTTGCCTCTATTCCTTTTTTGATTATATTTATAGGTATATCTAAAGCATAACTGCATGCGCATGCAGCAAGAATATTCCTTATATTATTCTTGCCTAATAAATTTATTTTGACGTCAAAATTTTCTTTGGGAGTTAAGATTGTTATTGTTTGCTCATTTAGCACTTTACAGTTTATGGTTGCTTCTTTTGTAAACCCAAACGTGATTTGTTTTAAGTGCTCTTTATTCTTAGCTAAAAATTGGTAATAATTATCATCTCTAGGCAATATAGAGGTTTCAATTTCATCCGAATTATTTAAGAGTTCTTTCTTTGCTTCTGCAATATTGTCTTTAGTTTTGAAATTTTGAATGTGTGCTTCGCCAATATTAGTTATTAAAGCAATATTGGGTTTAGCAATTTTTATAAGTTCAGCAATTTCTCCAGCATGGTTCATCCCTAACTCTAATACAGCATGACTATGACTGTCCTTAAGATTTAGAAGTGTAAGTGGTAAGCCAATATCATTATTAAAATTTCCTACTGTATATAATAATTTATCCTCGCCTAAATAGTTACTCATAATTGATACTAGTATCTCTTTTGTTGAAGTTTTTCCATTACTTCCTGTAATTGCAATTATTTTTGGTTTAATTTCATCTCTAAGAAATAAAGCGATATTTGCTAATGCTTTTTTTCCACTTTCTACTAAAATTGTATTTTTTGAATGCAACTCAGGATTAGAAATGATTGCAAATTTAGCACCATTGTTCAAAGCTTCTTTTATAAATTTATTCCCGTCATGTTTTTTTCCTATTATTGCAATATATAAATCACCTTTTTTTTCATTTCTTGAGTCTATTGTGATAGTTGATACTTTAGTTTTTAAAGATTCTACTGGCCCGATAAAAGAACCTTTTGTAACCTCTATAATCTTCTTTAATGTAATATTAATTACCTACTCCAAAGTATCTAATTAAATATTTTTTTGCTATCAAGCTATCTGAAAATTCTTTTCTGACTCCTTTTATTTCTTGATATGTTTCATGTCCCTTTCCTGCAATAAGAATTACATCATCAATATCAGACTTCTTTAAAACTTCTTTAATTGCAGCCTCTCTATCTTCTATTTTTATATTTGGAATAATTATATTTTGACAAATATCATCAATTATTGATTTTGGCTCTTCAAACCTAGGGTTATCAGAAGTTACAACTACAAAATCTGCATAATGATTAACAATAATTGCCATTTCTTTTCTTTTCCCCTTATCTCTATCTCCCCCACATCCAAAAACTATATTTAAATTTTTGTATTTTGATGATTTCAATGACTCTAAGATATTTTTAAGAGCGTCAGGGGTATGAGCGTAATCTATAATCACTTTTGGACAATTTTTCAAACCAGTTTCTAATTCTTCTGCTCTTCCAGGAACAGGGCTCAAGATTTTTAATAATGGGATAATATCTTCTATTTGATAACCTAAAGAAATTAAAGTCCCAATCACCCCTAAAGTATTATAAATATTATATTGTCCAACCACTGAAGCACTTATCTCAATACTTTTTTCTTGATATATTAAATCAAATTTTGTTATTTTATTATCTGTAACAAGATTTTTTGCTTGTAATGTGCATGTGGTATTTATACCAAAAGATATTTTTTGAGCTTCATCTAACTTTGATTCTTGAAAAATTTCTTTACCTAGTGGGTCGTCAATATTTATAACTAAATTACCCTTCTTTGCATCCAATAGGAAATCTTTCTTTGTATGTGAATAACTCTCAATAGAATCATGATAATCTAGATGATCTCTAGAAAGGTTGGTAAATAGACGTACATTAAAATCAATACCGGATACTCTGCCTTGCTTAATCCCATGCGAAGATACTTCAATACATGCGTCTTGGACCTTATTGATAACAAAATTATTTAATATGTTTTGAATTGTAACTGCATCAGGTGTTGTATTGGTAGTTGGCTGTAAATTATCAAATAAACCATAACCAATTGTGCTGATCATTGTAGCTTTTCTCTCAAGATTTTTAAGACATTGGGTTATCCAATAGACACTTGAAGTTTTCCCATTAGTGCCAGTTACCCCTATTAAATTTATTTTTCTTGATGGGTTATTATTGAACTCGCTTGCAATATTTGAAATACTATTTTTTAAGTTTTTTACTGGTAAATTTGGTAATTTCCATTTGGCATCCCATTTAAAACCAAAAGGATCATATATTATTGCACCGGCTCCTTTCTTTATAGCCTCATCAATATAATTCCTTCCATCTTTATTCTCGCCTGGGTAAGCTAAGAAAATTGAGCCTTTTTTAATATTTATACTATTTTGCTCTAAATATTTAAACTCAGTTAATAGCTTTTTTAATGAATTGCTCATAATTTTGTCTTATCAGCATAGGCCTCTTTTTTATTTTGTGTATCCTTTAATTCTAATCCATCAGCTTCAATGCTATACCATTCAAATGCTTTTGACATAACTCTACTAAAAACTGGGCCCGCTAGGGTACCTCCTGAATAACCTTTTTCCACTAATGGTTCATCAATCATAATTGCCATTACAAACCTTGGGTTTGATACTGGCCCTAATCCTACAAAAGTCCCGATATATTTATCTTTAGCATATTCCCCATTTATATATTTTCTTGTTGTTCCTGTCTTTCCAGCTACTCTATAACCATAAACTTTAGCTTTAGGCGCTGTTCCTCCATCAGCATCAGTTACAGATTCCAACATAAGCAACATATCTTTTGTTGTTTTAGAAGACAATACTTTTTTACTTATTTTTAGATCATCTTTTTTAATTAGAGAAATTGGTTTTAGTTTTCCTTCATTAGCAAACACTGTGTAAGCTTGAGCAGTCTGAATGAGTGTCGAATTCATTCCATACCCATAGCTTGCTCGCGAATGGTCTATTTTTTTCCATTTTGTATGTTTTCTTATAGACCCGCTTACTTCTCCAGGAAAATTAATACCTGTTTTTATTCCGTAACCGAATTTTCTGTACATTGCTGCTAAATTCTTTGAGCTAACTTTCTCGCTAATTTTAGCCGAGCCTATATTTGAAGAAACTTTAATCACATCTTTTACAGCTATTTCTCCATGCGCATGAGTGTCATGTATGGGCTTACCCTCATATCTATATGCACCTTTACCTGTATCAATTATGGTGTCTATAGTCACTACTTTTCTCTCTAAGGCTGCAGCAAGACTAATAGGCTTCATCGTTGAACCAGGCTCGAACACATCTGTCACTGCACGATTTTTTATAAAATCTCCTACTTTATTATATCCATTTGGGTTAAAAGAAGGGTAATTTGTCATAGCAAGCACCTCACCAGTCTTAGCATCCAATAAGACGGCGGATCCAGATATTGCCTCATGCTTTTCTACTGCTTTTCGAAGAGCATTATAAGCCGCATTTTGTAATCGTAAATCAATCGTTAGCTTTATATCTTCTCCATCTTTTGGTAATTTTATTTGTTGCACTTCTCCAACCACTCTCCTATTTTTATCTATACGATTTATTATCTTTCCTTTTTCTCCAGTAAGTTTTTTATTCATTAACATCTCTATTCCCTCCTGCCCAACACCATCGCTTCCAGTAAATCCTACAACATGGGCAACTGGTCCATTTTCAGGATAGAATCTTTTATATATCTTATTTGAACTAATACCCGATATTTTTAATGCCATAATTTTTATTTTAGTATCGGGTGGAATATTTTTCCTAAGAGGAATATTTCTTTTATTTCTATCTTTAAGGTTTTTGTTTAAATCTTTTGTGCTTAATTTAAGTAAGTTAGCTAACTGCTTCTTTTGCTTATTAAGCTTGGCTTGAACAATAGGATCTGTATCTTTGAAATTTACTATCGCTGCATCAGCCATAATTGAATAAACTGGGGTGCTTTCTGCCAATAGTGAGCCATTACGATCTAAAATTTTTCCCCTATATGGAAATAAATCTAATGCCCTATGCTGTCTTTGCCTTGATTCTTTTTGTAACTTATCTTTTTCAAAAGCAGCTAATTTAATCGCTTGCGCAAATAAAACTAAAAACATTCCAAGCATAAGTATTAAGACTATTCGCCTTCTGGCTCTTGATAGTTCGAAATACTCTTTTCTAGATTTAATTTTAATCATCTAATTATCA
>CAJQTF010000002.1 GCA_905618945.1 uncultured Methylophilaceae bacterium | reverse complement strand
TAAAATTTCATCTCCAGATTCATTTATGCATTGAATAACCTCACCTCGATCAAAATTCCCGGTAACTTTTGTTACGCCAGCTACTAATAAACTTTTACCCTCATAAATCAAAGCACTTTCTGCGCCATTGTCTATATATATTTTTCCATTTAATTTTAGATTATCTGCAAGCCACTTCTTCCTTGCTGCTAACTTTACTTCTCTACTTTGAAGAAATGTACCAATATCTTCATCATTATTTAAATCTACAAGAATATCATCCCTCCTCCCAGAAGCGATGATAGTATGTGCTCCGCTAAGAGCTGCTTTTCGTGCAGCTAAAATTTTTGTAATCATGCCCCCAGTCCCTATTTTAGATTTTGTCCCAGAAGCTAAATTATCCAAACTCTTATCATCTACATAACCATGTTGGATAAGCTTTGCATTATTATCTTCTCTTGGATCTGAGGTGAATAATCCATCTTGATCTGTCAGTAAAACTAAAAGATCTGCCTCAATTAAATTAGCAACCATTGCAGCAAGCGTATCATTATCTCCAAATCGAATTTCTTCCGAAGCTACAGTGTCATTTTCATTAATTACTGGTATGACATTATTATTTATTAAATTAAAAATTGTGGATCTAGCATTTAAATACTTTTTTCTATCACTCAAATCATCATGAGTAAGTAAAACTTGTGCTGATATTAAATCGTTATCCGAAAATAATTCTTCATATATTCGGACTAAATCCATCTGACCCACTGCAGCAGCAGCTTGTAATTCGCTTAAAACTTTAGGTCTTTTTTTAGTGCCTAATTTTTTTAATCCAGCAGCAACCGCACCACTTGAAACTAAAATCACTTTTTTATGCTGAGAGCTTAAGATTGAAATTTGTTTAATCAAGCTAGATAAGCATTCCTCATCCAACCCTTCTTCATCATTAGTGACAATGCTAGACCCAAGTTTGATAACTATTTTTTCAGCTTTAGAGAAATTAAATTTTTTCATAATTATTTTTTTTTAATTCAATATGTTTCATAATTTCATATGTTAATTCTTTACATCCCTTGCCATTTATTGCAGATATACAAAAAACTTTTCCTGTCCAATCTAGTTTTTTTAAAATAGCATTTCTAACACTATCTATATCATTTATTAAATCTATCTTATTTAACACTAGCCACCTTTCTTTATTGGCAATATTTTCACTATATTTACCTAATTCTTTAATGATAGCCTTAGCCTCTAATACTGGGTCTATAGAATCATCATAAGGTGCAATATCAAGAATATGAAGTAATAATTTCGTTCTTGATAAATGTCGAAGAAATTGATGCCCTAAACCATGCCCATCAGCAGCCCCTTCAATCAAGCCTGGTATATCAGCGACCACAAAACTTCTTTGCATATCAATTTTTACCACCCCCAAATTTGGCTGAAGAGTTGTGAATGGATAATCTGCAACTTTAGGTTTAGCTGCAGAAATAGATCTTATCAATGAAGATTTACCCGCATTAGGCATTCCTAGCAAGCCAACATCAGCTAACACCTTAAGTTCTAAATAGATCTCAAACTCTTCGCCTGCATCGCCCTGTGTACATTGTCTTGGGGTGCGGTTAATGCTCGACTTAAAATGAACATTACCCAATCCTCCTTTGCCGCCTTTCGCAACTAAGATTTTTTGTCCATGTAATTTAAAATCTGCTATTGTTTCTTCTGTCTGCCTCTCAGATATTACTGTTCCTACAGGCACTTTAAGTACTAAATCTTCCCCTCTAGCTCCATAGCATTCAGAACTTCTTCCATTCTCACCTCTTTTGGCACGATAATTCTTAACAAATCTAAAATCAATTAGTGTATTAATATTTTCATCAGATTCAAAATAAATAGAGCCTCCATTTCCACCATCTCCCCCATTAGGGCCGCCCATTGGTTCATATTTTTCTCTACGAAAAGAAGCAATCCCATTTCCGCCATCTCCTGCATAAATATTAACTGTTGCTTCATCAATAAACTTCATTTTTATCTTCCAAACAAAAAAGCCCTATCACTTGATAGGGCTTTAGATTCATTAAAATCTTTTTAAACAGCTAGTATATTAACTAATTTTCGTTTTAAAGCGCCCTTCGTCGTGAAGTTAACTTTACCATCTGTTTTAGCAAATAAAGTATGATCTTTACCCATACCTACATTCTCACCTGGGTGCATTCTTGTTCCTCTTTGTCTTAAAATAATACTGCCAGCTTTCACAAATTCATCTCCAAAAGCTTTTACACCTAATCTTTTTGCATTTGAATCCCGTCCATTACGAGAACTCCCACCAGCTTTTTTATGTGCCATATTTAATTACCCTTACTATTTAACTACAATCTTATTAATCTTAATCTCAGTGAAGCTTTGTCTGTGTCCTTGTGACTTTCTATAGCCTTTACGACGGTTCATTTTAAAAATCTTTACCTTGTCACCTTTGCCATGAGATACAATCGTTGCATCAATACTAGCGTCTGTAATCATTGGTGTACCAATTGTGACCTTATCTCCATCAACAAGTGTCAGAACTGAATTTAAATTAAGAGCTTTCCCAACATCAGCTGAAAGTTTCTCAACTTTAAGTACGTCGCCTTCAGCTACTTTGAACTGTTTACCGCCTGTTTTTATAACCGCGTACATTTAACACACCCTATCAAAATTATTTTTCAAATTAGAGCAGCGATTATACTCATAAAATTAAAAACTATCAATTAATTAAATCTCTTAAAATAAGAAATTAACAGTAAGTTTTTCTTTGAAATTAAAATGCATATTTAATGTGATAAAATTTTAACTTAAATTTAATTACTTAAGCATATACCCCCTTGTCTTTAGAAAAAATCATCTCTCCCATTCAGAATCATTTAGAATCAGTGAATAATGTCATTAAAAAATCGCTTAGTTCTGATATTCCGATAATAAATCAAATTTCCAGCCATATTATTAGCAGTGGTGGCAAAAGAATGAGACCAATTTTACACCTTTTAATTTCCGGAATGGGTGGAGAAATCAATGAAGTTAATCATAAAATTGCTGCAATTATTGAGTTTATTCATACCGCTACCCTCTTACATGATGATGTAGTTGATCAGTCCACAAAAAGAAGAAATATAAAAACAGCAAATGCACTATTTGGTAATGCAGCTAGCATTTTAGTTGGGGATTTTATTTACTCTCGATCATTTCAAATGATGGTAGGTATAAACAATATGGAGATAATGAAAATTTTATCTGATACTACCAATGCAATCTCTGAAGGAGAAGTGTTGCAACTATTAAATAGTCATAATCCAGATATTAATGAAAAGCAATACTTTAAAGTTATTCAATTTAAAACTGCTAAACTTTTCGAAGCCTGTGGGAGTTTGGCAGGAATATCAAACAATAAAAGCACTGAAACGAATGATCTCTATTCAAGATTAGGGCTTCATTTTGGAATAATATTTCAGCTAATAGATGATATTCTCGACTATTCAGGTAATGCAACTCAAATTGGTAAAAATATAGGTGATGACTTAAGTGAGGGCAAGATTACTTTGCCATTAATTTATGCAATGAAAGACTCTAGTAGGCAGCAACGCGATCTCATCAAAGATGCTATTAAAGTAGGTGATATCAGCAAACTTCCAGATATTATTGAAATTATTACAGAAACAAAATCAATATCTAAGGTACAAATCGAGTCTGAAAAGCAACTAGAAAATATAAAATTGATATTAAATAAAATACCGAACAATAATTTTAATAAAATGATATTGGACTTAGCAGAATACTCTGTCTACAGAAAAAATTAGTTTAAAAGAATTTTCTCGCCGCTTTCAATACTGTAATAACTTAAATGTGCTGAACTTGCATTTTTTTTAATAATATCACCCTGAAAAACTAACTCATCATTTATATCAACTCTAGCATACCCGGTATTATAAAGAGTCACCTCAGCATCTTGATTTTCTTGTTTTAAAAAGAAAATTACATAATTATCACTCTCAGACTCTGACCAAACTTCCCAATCTTTACGGCCTGATAAATCACTTAGCCACCCGGTTAAATCTACTTCTACCTTACAAACAACAGACTCAAGTAAAGAGAGGTAATCTGTAGGTAAATTAATTGAGTGGCTTTCTAATTTTTTTTCTTTCATAATTGTAGTTAAACTTATCATATAAACTTATAAATTAATATGGTATTAAATTTAATTATTTAAAGGAAAGTACATTGTATATAGTAGGAATCACGGGTGGTATTGGGTCAGGCAAAAGTGAGGCTGCAAAAGCATTTATGAGCCTCTCGGTGCCTGTAATAGATCTTGATGAGATTGCCCGCCAAATTACTCAAAAAAATTACCCTGGATACGTTCAAATTAAAAAACATTTTGGTAGTAAATATCTCGATAAAAATAAAGAAATAATAAGAAAAAAACTTAAGATTGATATTTTTAACGATAGTGAGAAAAAAGATAAAATTGAATCTATATTGCACCCCATTATTTTAAAAGAATGCAAAAAAAAAATAAATCAATATAAATCAGAAGAATATATAGTGATAGTGGTAGCATTACTTTTTGAGACAGGGAGTTATCTAAAATTCATTGATGAAAGTGTTCTTATTGATTGCGATGAGGAAATTCAATTTAAGAGGGTGAGCTCAAGAGATAAAGTAGATAAAAACTTAATTAAATCTATTATAAAATCTCAATTGCCTAGAAATCAGAAAATTAAAAAGGCTGATACAATAATTCACAATAATCTCAGCAAAAGTCACCTTAAAAAAGAGATTTACCGATATCATAACGATTTAAAACTTAAGATTAATAAAAAATAATATGCTTAAATACGAATTTCCACTTAATGAGCGGGTAAGAAAATTTCTTCGAATTGAGGAAATTTTTAATAAAATCGACCTACAACTTCAGATTAAAAATAAATTTGATGATTATGTCTGCTTTAATTTATATTTCTCTACTATGGCCACCGCCTCGCGCACAGACCTCAAAGTTGAACTTATTCAGGAAATTGAAAAACAACGCTTATTATTATTAAAAAAAAATAAGACAAAAAAAAACATACTTGCTCATAATGAATTGAGAAAAATAAAATTGGGGCTCGAAAAAAGTAAAATTAAAACTGGCTTTAATTTCGGTGGGGATAAATTCTTACATGAGCTTAAAACGAGAGCAGTAAGTCCTTCTGGAATCGTAATGACTGACTTCCCGGAATTACAGTATTGGTTAGGAACAACCTCTCAAAAGGATAGAAAAAACTACTTTATTAATAAGATGATTGAATACATGCCAATCAAGATTGCTATTAAAGTATTGATGGGTATTTTAAGAGATAATACTCAATTTGAAGTATTGCAATCTAAAATTGAAACTGTTCAATACAAACTTAATTCTTCATTTAAAAATGATCTTGTGATTATATCTTTACCTGAAAAATCGAAGTACTACCCTAATATTTCGGCGAACAAGTATGCTGTTAATATCCATTTTGCCAGGGCTATACCTGTCTCTCCATTTAAATTGGTTAAATTTAAGTTGGGAATAGCTTCTTTTTAATATGCCTAATAAATGCCCTAATTGTGATAATGATGCCGACATTTCTAAGACTAATAAATTTAGACCATTTTGCTCAGAAAAATGTAAGTTGATAGATTTTGGCGCATGGGCAACGGAAAAATTTAAAATACCTGGTAACCACAATGGGTCTGAATATGATGAAAACTTATAATTCATTAATCATTTTTATACTATTCTCTTTATTTCCCCTTTTTTCTTATGGAGAAGAGTTTTCTATATCTAGTAAAAATAATCTAATTTCAGAATTAAGGCCTGGTCAAAAAGTTACTGCCGGCTTTATGGATATAACTGCAAACAAAGATGCAAAAATAATAAAGATTGAGGCAGAATTGATTGGGCGTATTGAGGCTCATTCAATGATGATGAATGATGAAATAATGAAAATGAGAAAGATTACACCTGAACTAGTCAAAAATAAAAAATATAAATTTCAACCGGGTGGTAATCATCTAATGTTTTTTGGTGTTGAAAGAAAGCTTATAGCAGGTGGGGAAATTAACTTACTATTCACTTTTCAGTTAAAAAATAAAAAAAAATTAACGGAATCTATTCGATTTAAGATTAAATAATTATTGCCAGATTGATCTTTGCGATGCTATGCCTATTGCCCCATTCTTCAAAGCAGCTTCATAATTATTAGTACCTAGCCCCCCGAGAGCATACACCGGTGTATTAATTTTATTCACTATTTTTTGAAATTTATCCCAACCTATTGGCTTGATATCTGAGTGGGATAAAGTTTGTTTAACTGCAGATAAGGCTAAGAAATTAATATTTAGGTTTTCCGCAATATCTGCTTCCTCCTGGGTATGGCATGAAGCAGACACTATAAGGTTCTTAGGTATTACTTTAATACTTAAAAGATCTTTAGACGTTAAGTGGACTCCATCAGCTTTTATTTCGTATGCTAGATTCACATCAGAATTAATGATTACTTTTACATTCTTTGGTTTGCAAATTTCAATTACTTCTTTTGAAAATATTTTAAACTCATTAAATGAAATATTTTTTTCACGAACTTGAATCATCTCCAATCCATCACTAATTTTTTTTTGTAATTGATTAAGAAATACCTTTTTTGATGTTTCTGATAAATTTGTTATTGCATAATATTTTGGGAGATCAAATGCTTTTTGAATAAATTGGTTAGCAGGAAGAATAGGAGAAACGTTTGGTTCTTGTAAATATGTCCATACTAGTTTTTGCTTTTCTTTTGATGTAACCTCACCTTCCCATTTCTGAACTTTAAAAAAATGAAGCGTGACATCGTTACCCCCATATGAATACTTTCTTGTTACCCACTTTGTAAATTGCGTTATCTTGACACCAATCTCTTCATAAATTTCCCGATACAACGCATCAACTGATGTTTCATCTTTTTCTATCTTTCCGCCTGGAAATTCCCACCACCCTTCCCAGGACTTTTTTGGCGGCCGCTGCGCAAGAAGAACTTGTTGATTAGAATTAATTAAAACTGCAACTGAAACATTAACATTCACTTCCTTAGGTTCTATATTCAGCGTTAATTTTTACATACTCATATGATAAATCACTTGTCCAGACTGATGCCTTATAGCCTCCTTTGTTTAAATCAACTTTTAAATAAATTTCAGAATTCTTCATTTCTTTTTGAATTTTTACCTCGTCAAAGTCTTTTGCAATAGTGCCTTTACTAGCAAATAGTATTTCATTGATATATAAATCAATTATAGAAATATCTAAATCTTTTAAATTGCTATTACCAATCGCTGCCAATATTCTTCCTAGGTTTGGGTCACTAGCAAAAAATGCTGTTTTAACTAAAGGGGATTTGGCGATGCTCATACCTACTTCTTTACATTCATTCAAACTATTTCCACCTAGTACTTCAATCGTTATAAATTTTGTAGCGCCCTCTCCATCTCTTATAATCGCCTGTGAGAGCTTGAGAGCAATGTCAAAAATTGCTAATTTTAAAAGATTATAATTATTATCTTCTTTAACTATCTTAGAATGTTTAGATTGATTTGTTGCTGAAATCATAAATGAATCATTTGTTGAAGTATCGCCATCTACAGAGATACAATTAAATGTTGTATCCGTAATTTCTTTATTTAATTTTTGTAACATTTCTAGAGAGATATTTGTGTCTGTTGAAATAAAAGCAAGCATTGTAGCCATATTAGGATGTATCATTCCCGACCCCTTGCTTATTCCAGTAATTATCACTTTTTGATTTTGAATTAATATACTTTTCGATATAGCTTTTGGGATAGTATCAGTTGTCATAATTGCCTCTGCTGCTTCAAGCCAATTATTTTCCTTCAAGCCTTTAATTAAATCAGGAATAGCTTTAATTATTTTTTCCGCTGGAAGTGGCGTCATGATGACTCCAGTCGAGAAAGGTAAAACCTGGTTGGGCATAACTCCCAATGCAATCGCTAAAGTTTCACAGATTGATTCGGCATCTTGAATACCCTTGTCTCCGGTTCCAGCATTAGCTGACCCAGTATTTACAATTAATGCTTTTATAACGCTAGTTGATTTAAGATGATTTTTTGAAACTACAACTGGGGCTGCGCAAAATTTATTTTGAGTAAATGTACCCGATACTATAGATTCATCATCAAAAACCATTAACATTAAATCTTTACGATTCTTATCTTTTAGTCCAGCTGATAAAGTAGCAAGTTTGACTCCAGGTATGCTTAATAGCTCATTGTTAATTGGCATTTTTAAATTAATAGCCATATCTTTATTTTTGTCTCCAAATAGTACCTTCAGCTGTATCTTCCAATAGGATATCATTTTCCAAAAGAAGTTTTCTAATTCTGTCAGCCTCTTCGTAATCTTTATTTTTTTTCGCTGAATCTCTTTCTTTTATTAAGTCACCAATAATTAATCCATCATCTCCAATGGGCGACAGCATAACTCCTTGTAAAAAATCTTCTGGATTCATAGTTAAAATACCTATGCTATTAGCTAGATTAACTAAAAGCTCGATTTTTTGATTATCTTTGTCCTTGTTTATTTCATTAGCTAGTTCATATAACACAGCGATAGCTGCTGGCGTATTAAAGTCGTCATCAAGTGCTGCTTTAAACTTTGTTGCATAATTATTTGACCAATCAATTTCAGATTTCTGAGATTTAATTTTATTTCTAATTGATAAATATAGTCTTGTTAAGCCCTGTTTAGCATCATCCAATTGAATATCTGAATAATTCAAAGGGCTTCGATAATGTGCTCTTAAAATAAAAAACCTAACTACCTCTGGTAAATAATTTTTTAAAATTGATCGAATAGTAAAAAAATTGCCTAGGGATTTCGACATTTTTTCATCATCGATTTTTACAAAGCCATTATGTAGCCAGTAATTCGCCATTTTACAATCATTTGCAGCCTCAGATTGTGCAATTTCATTCTCATGATGAGGAAATTGTAAGTCTTGGCCTCCTCCATGAATATCAAAATGATTTCCTAGGATTTTATTACTCATTGCAGAGCATTCAATATGCCAACCTGGCCTACCTGCTCCCCATGGAGACTCCCATGATGGCTCATCCTTCTTAGCTGACTTCCACATTACAAAATCAAAATTATTTTTTTTATATCGATCAATATCTACTCGATTTCCGGCTCTTAAGTCTTTTAATGTTTTACCGGAGAGTTTTCCATAGCCTTTGAAGTCTGATACAGAGAAGTAAACATCTTTGTTATCACCGACGTAAGCAAACCCCTTATCTATTAATATTTTAATCATATCAATGATATCGTCAATATGATTAGTTGCCTTTGGTTCAGAATCTGGCCTTAAAACACCGAGTGCATCTGAATCCTTATTCATTTCCATGATGAATTTTTCAGTTAACTCTTTAATAGTAATATTTTCTTCAGCTGCTTTTAAAATAATCTTGTCATCGATGTCAGTAATATTTCTAATATATTGAACGTTATAACCACTTAACTTTAACCATCGATTGATTACATCAAAAATTACCATAACTCTTGCATGGCCTAAATGACAGAAATCATAAACTGTCATGCCACACACATACAATCGAACCTCTTTTGGCTTAATAGGTTTAAAAATTTCTTTTTGATTTGTTAAGCTATTGTATAGTGAAAGCATTTATAATCGAGTAGTTGGCTCATAAAGTGGTATTAAAAATTCATTTATGATAAATTAAATGTTCAAAAATTATACCATGCAACATTTTTAGTTTTACAATCTTAAATTAATAAATAAAGTGAGAGAGATCTATGAGAAATATAGTTAAAATAATAGCCTTAAATTTATTCCTTCTAATAAGTATAAGTTCTTTTGCTAAAGACTCTAATACATTTATCGTCGAAACAAATCGAGGTGCCATAACAATTGAGGTTTATCCAAAGAAAGCACCTAAAACAGTAGCTAATTTTAAGACATATGTTGCAAATGGATTCTATAATGGCCTTATTTTTCACCGAGTAATCAGTAATTTTATGATACAAGGCGGTGGTTTTGATGAAAATATGATGCAAAAAAAAACGAATGAACCAATCATTAACGAATCCAACAATGGGCTTAAAAATAAACCTTACACATTAGCAATGGCAAGAACAAATGACCCTAATTCAGCTACCTCTCAGTTTTTTATTAACTTGATAGATAACGGATTTCTAAACTACACTGACAAAAGCTCAAGTAAAATAGGTTATTGTGTTTTTGGAAGCGTAATTGAAGGAAAAGATATTGTAGATAAAATAGGTAAATTTAAAACACAAACAAAAAATGGGCAAGGCGACGTACCCATCAAAAAAGTCATTATTAAATCAATTAAACAAAGGTAGATATTAAATGAAAATTAAAACAAATCTTGGTAGTTTTTCATTAGAACTTAATGAAGGAAAAGCACCGATATCATCAAAGAACTTTAAAGATTACGTTAAAAAAGGTTTTTATAACAAGACTATTTTCCATCGAGTAATAGATGGATTTATGATTCAAGGTGGTGGTTTCGAATTAGATATGACCCAGAAAGAAACTAATTCTCCTATCAAGAATGAAGCCAGCAATGGTTTAAAAAATGAAAAGTATACCGTTGCAATGGCAAGAACTAGTGATCCCGATTCTGCTACTTCTCAATTTTTTATTAACACATCTGATAATGACTTTCTAGATTATCCAGGACAAGATGGGGCTGGTTACTGTGTTTTTGCTAAAGTCATTGATGGTTTTGATATTGTCGACAAAATTAACACTGCCCAGACTGGATCAAAAAATGGTCATCAGGATGTTCCTATTGAGTCTATAATTATTGAGGAAATATCAACTGATTAAGGTTGATACAAGCGCAATATTTGTTTCCGATACTCACCTAAGTGAAGATTCTCCATCTGTAATTGATAAATTTAATAGATTTTTAGAAACTCATGCTAATAAGCATGAGTTTCTATTTATTCTTGGTGATCTTTTTGAATATTGGATTGGTGATGATGCTAATCAATTTGAATCAGTAGTTACAACCCTTCAAAAATTAAAAACTAAGATTTATTTTATTCCAGGTAATCGAGATTTCCTTATTGGTTCTGATTTCTTAGATAAAACTAATATCACTATCCTTGAAGATCTCACCTTGATTCAACTTGGAAATAAAAAAACTGTCATTCTTCATGGTGATACTTTATGTATTGATGATAAAGAATATCAAGAATTTAGAACAAAGGTTAGGTCAGAAGACTGGAAAAAAGAATTTTTAAATCAAAAAATTCATACTAGGTTGGGGATTTGCAAAGATTTAAGAAAAAAAAGCTATGAGGCTCAAAAAAATAAAAGTGAATTATTAATGGATGTAAATGAGGATGAAGTAAAAAATTTATTTAAAGAATTAAACTATCCTTCTTTAATGATTCATGGCCATACCCACCGCCCCAAAAGACACGAATACTTGCTAGATAATCATACCTGCGAAAGATGGGTTTTAAACGACTGGTATGATTCTGGTAGCTACTTAATTTGGAATGATGGCCAATTAAATTCCAAAATACTGTAATTTATTTCTGCTTATCAAATTCTTCTTTTCTATTTTTCTCAGCTGCTTGATTTAGAATTCCATTGATATATTTAAACCCATCGACGCCACCAAATGATTTTGCTACCTCTATTGCTTCATTGATTACAACTTTGTATGGTACTGATGGAGAATATTTTAATTCGTACAAAGAGCTATATATAATAGATAATTCAATTGGACTTAACTCCTCGTAAGAACGATCTATATAACTTATGATTTCTAATTTTAATGTTTCTATATTTTTAAAAACGCCCTTTAAAATCTCAACGTAAAATTTTTCGTCTGCTCTTATAAAATCTGGGTCATCACGAATATCTTTTTGAATTTGTGTTAAATCAAACGTATTAACCAAGCCACGATAAATACTTTTCATAGCTAACTCTCGAGACTTTCTTCGGTTATTAATTTTTTTTCTTGATTTACTTTTAGTTATTTTAGAATCAATCATTATGGTAATTTTTTAATGCCATTTCAATGGCTCCTTCTGCTGCCTCCTCTCCCTTAATATTAACTCTCGAAAGAGCTTCCTTGGTACTATTTGTAGTTAATACAGCATTTATAATTGAAATTGAATGGTCTAACTGGACTCTCATAATACCACTCGCTGATTCATTAGAGACTATCTCAAAATGGTATGTATCACCTCTAATAACTAATCCAATTGCAATCATTACATCAATGCTATTTCCAGATTCTTTCATTTTTTGCAATGCAATAGGTATTTCTAATGCACCAGGTACAGTTTTATGAATAATCTTTGTTTTACTTACCCCTAAAGCTAGCAGTTTTGATATGCAAGCTTTAGAAATTTTTTCTACAATTTCATTATTAAATCTAGATGAGACTATCCCAATAGATAAATTTTTTATTTCTTCTTCACTCATATTGTCTTATTGAAAAATTATCAACCCTTTTTGTAATGCGTTTACTATTCCCCAGCCAATTGGGACGCTAACAACTAACCATGCAATTGGTAATAATATAGTTTGAAGTGCTTTATTGGTATGTGTTGTTGCAACTACTAGTTTTTCTTTGTTACTCTGTGTGGTAGCTTGCTCAACTTTTAATTGTTTTTCAGTCATAAAAAATTTCTTATTTACAGGCTTAATCAACAAATTGAGAATAAAGCCAACAACTAGAAGCAGAGCTAATATTTTAAAGCTAGAATTATATGCTTGATCAGGAGGAATGCCTTGCGATAGTTGATACTCCCTTAAATATGAAATAAGCATTGGTCCTATAATTCCTGCAAATGACCATGCAGTTAAAAGTCGACCATGAATAGCTCCTACATGCTGAGTTCCAAAAATATCTGCTAGATATGCAGGGATAGTTGCGAAACCTCCGCCATACATCGTTAGTATAACTAATGTAATTATAACAAAAGTTGCAATGTATTGATTTAAACCAGCCCAGGGTACCAATAAATACAGCACCGTTCCTAAGCTAAAAAATATTGCGTAAGTCAACTTTCTTCCAAGGAAGTCAGATGAAGATGCCCAAAAAATCCTACCAATAATATTTGATAAGGATAATAGTGCACCAAATCCTGTAGCAATTGCACCGATAATTAATGGATCAAAGCTACTAGCAGCAATTTCTTGGAACATTGGCTTTGCAACAGATAAAACACCTATACCTGCTGACACATTTAAGCAAAGTACTCCCCACAAAAGCCAAAATTGTGGGGTTTTATGGGCAATTCCAACATGAACATGGTTAGAAGAAATCATTGCACTAGTTTTTTTAACTTCAGGTGTCCAACCCTCAGGCTTCCAACCTTCGGCAGGAACTCGATACCCAAAAGCACCAATTGTCATAGAGGTTAGATAAATACAGCCCATAATGAAAAAGGTTTGAGCAATACCATAGCTACTTATAAGGTTGTCCCCTAGAGGCATTCCAATCATAGCTCCTCCACCAAATCCCATAATTGCCATACCAGTGGCCAAACCTCTTCTATCCGGGAACCATTTAATTAATGTTGAGACAGGAGAAATATAGCCAAGTCCGAGTCCAATACCACCAATGACACCGGCCCCTAGCCAAATTAACCACAATTGATGCAAAGAAACGCCTAATGATGTAATCATTAAGCCGCCACCCCAAAATATTGCTGCTGCAACCCCAGCCTTTCTTGGTCCAGCTTTCTCAAGCCAATGACCAAAAACTGCTGCTGACATGCCCAGAAAAACTATAGCTATAGCAAAAGTCCAGACAACGTCGCTTCTTAACCAGTCACAAGAGGTGGTGAATACTCTTTCCCAGATACCTATTGACTCTGCACACTCTGTTCCAATTAATTTTGTAAGGCCGGGCCAAAATATACTAAAGCCATAAATCATGCCAATCGATAAGTGAATAAATAATGCTGCAGGAGGAACCATCCAACGATTAAACGATTTGTCTGCAACGATTTTACTCTTAGCTAAAGATTCAAACATAATAAATACCTATATTTTTAAAAATTAGTTTAATCATAAGCTATTTCTTGGGATTTTATTAAATTAAAATATTTCACAAAAATGTCACAAGAATGTCATATAAATGTCATAATATATAAAATTATAATAATTTAAAAGGTCTTCGAGATGGCAGCAAATATTCTAATAGTAGAAGATGAAAGCTCAATATTAGAATTAATTGCACTAAACCTTCATCAGGCTGGATTTAATCCAATTCGAGCTATTAGTGCTGAATATGCTGATAATATTGTAAAGGAAACCATACCTGACTTAATAGTACTTGACTGGATGTTACCCGGAATGAATGGAATTGAATTTGCAAAAAGACTTAGAGCAAATTCAGCAACTAAGTTAATTCCAATTATTATGCTAACTGCAAAAAGTGATGAGGATAATAAAATTGAAGGTTTAAATGAAGGTGCTGATGATTACCTGACAAAACCTTTTAGCCCGAGAGAATTAGTAGCGAGAATTAAGGCGCTGATTAGAAGAAGGAGTCCAGAATTAGTAAATGACCCGATAATAGTTGAAGGCTTAGTTCTAGACCCAAGCTCACATAGAGTCCAAGTAAATAATAAAAGTATAAATATAGGCCCAACTGAATTTAAATTGCTCCATTTCTTTATGAAGAACAATAACCGTGTGTACAGTAGAAATCAAATTCTAGATAAAATTTGGGGAGATAAATCAGTGATAGATGATAGGACAGTTGACGTCCATATAAAAAGATTAAGGGAGTCGCTCAAACAATCTGGCTATGATAAATTAATTCAAACAGTGCGTGGAGCAGGCTATAGATTTTCTAATGAATAGAAATAATAAACAAAGCAATAAAATGGTCGTTATAATAAATTAACTATTCAATAAAGAGATAAATATTTTGCAAGATATCCGTTGGAGTACATTCTGGTTTTTTGTATTTGAAATATTATTATTTATAATTATTTCTAATATTTATTCTGTCAAATATGGGTTAATTTTATGCTTAATATCACTGAGTTCCTTTTTACTTCTTCATATATATTGGATTCATATGCTTGCAAAATGGCTTGATAACCCATCCCTGTCTAACCTACCCCATGGAACTGGGGTTTGGCAATATATATTTACAAAGCACTACCAAATCCTTAAAGTTAATAAAAAATCAAAAAAAGGGCTTATTTCTGCATTAGATCAATTTACTAAAGCTGCAGAAGCACTAATGGACGGAGTTGTTGCTTTAAATGAGAATAATGAAATTATTTGGAGTAATAGAAAATCTCAAATAATGCTAAATTTAAACTCTAGAAAAGATACAGGGCAACCTATAAATTATATATTTAGAAATACAGATCTAATAAAGTATCTTGAACAAGAAAACTACGAAGAATCAATTAAGGTAAGTTTAGATACTCAAACCGATAAAGTGATTGAAATTAAAATTATACCTTTTGGTGAGAAACAAAAAGTGATGATTGCGAAAGATATAAGTCAGTCAATTAAAATTGAATCTGAAAGAAAAGAATTTATCTCAAATGTTTCCCATGAATTAAAAACCCCACTTACAGTTATTTCAGGCTTTATTGAAACATTAGAAAATATGTTTACACCCAAAAATACTGAGCACAAAAATATACTTAAAACAATGAGTGGGCAAGCCAATAGAATGTCTAAACTTATTGATGACTTATTAACACTATCAAATGTTGAATCTAGTCTTTTTCAAAACCGTTCTGAAAAGTTAATAATAAATACAATAATAACTAAGCTTAAGAAAAATATTTCTATTTTAAATAATAAGGGTCATAAAATTAAATACCGAATTGATGTCAAGCCTAATATCTATGGTTCAAAAAAAGAAATCGAAAGTGCTTTTCTTAATTTAATCACTAATGCAATAAGATATACGGAGAGAAATGGGCTCATCTCAATTAGCTGGGGATTAATTAATGGATTACCAATTTTTGAAGTAAAGGATACAGGAAGTGGAATTGAACAAAAACATATCAATAGAATTACAGAAAGGTTTTATAGGGTTGATGCAGATAGAAGTAGAAGTACCGGTGGTACCGGTTTAGGGCTATCAATAGTTAAAAATATTATAAATCAACATGATGGAGAATTAAAAATTACTAGCGAAGTAGGAGAAGGGAGTTCGTTTAAACTAATTTTTAACAAGGAATCAGTTATTTAAATACAAATGAAGATTTTAATATTCTTACTAGCCCTTGCCTTATCTGCATGCTCAACCTCAACCCTTCAAAAGAAAGATTCAACTCAATATGATAAGGGCTCTATAAATCAATTTGGTAAATCTGACGTTGATCGAATGGCTGACTATGAGATTCGTGAAAATATTGAAAGTCTAAAATTATTAATGATAAAGTTCTATAAAAAAAACCCTGGTCAACTAAAAAAGAGCACGTCAGATAATGCTGAAAAAATGACTAACTGGGTATTTAATGGTGGCCATAATTGGGAATTTGAGAGAATCAATAATGCCCAAGGAATTGATGCATTAAATCTAGTTTTTAACGATAATTTTGAAGGTGATAGAGTTTTATCTTTAATAGCTGGATTATATACAATGCTTATAAAGGCTCATGGGGATAAAAAAGAATTTTATATGTTTGACTCATTAGACCCTCAGAAAATTTATAATGCCTCTAGAAATTTTGAAATGATTGTTTGGAAATTGTCCTCAAAAAAAGATAGTAAAGGTCAGCCATATCTTCTATCTAATGAGATTAATTCTTCAGCGGCTAATTTATCTTTTGAAAGAGAATTTGGGAAAATAATAGGTCGCACTGATTATTTTGCATTTACCTTATCTGAAAAAACTGAAAGAGCTGTAACGCGAATCATCCAAAGCGTTACAACTGGGATCTTCTTACCTTTTTAATTACAATAGAATTTTTTCAATTCCACCTTTTGTAACTTTATCGACATATTCTTGAAGCCACCTATCTCCTAAATTATGTTTTGCAAGCTCTACAACAATATAGTCTGCTTCGGTGTTAGTGTCATCACCATACCTTGCCAAACCTTGGAGACAAGAAGGGCAGGATGTAAGAATCTTTACTGGCTTCTGAATGTCAGTTGTTTTTGGTAGTTCTTTTAAGCCTTTCTCAATTTCTTCTTGCTTCCTCATTTTAACTTGCGATGCAATATCCGGCCTTGCTACAGCAAACGTACCTGATTCTCCACAACATCTATCATTGAGTGGGACAGTTTGGTCCATTAATGTATTTGTCACTTCGGTGGGCGAGTAAGTTTTCATTGGGCTATGACAAGGGTCATGGTACATATATTGCTGCCCATTAACTCCTTTCATCTTAACGCCTTTTTCCATTAAATACTCATGGATATCGAGTAAACGACAGCCTGGGAAAATTTTGTCAAATTCATATTTTTGTAATTGATCCATACATGTTCCACAAGAAACAATAACAGTCTTAATATCTAAATAATTTAATGTATTTGCCACCCTGTGGAATTGAACTCTATTATCTGATGTTATCTCTTGCCCTTTGTCATGGTCGCCAGATGAAGTTTGAGGATAGCCGCAACATAAATAGCCTGGGGGTAAAACTGTAATCGCTCCAACTTCATAAAGCATGGCCTGTGTTGCCAATCCAACTTGTGAAAATAGGCGCTCTGAACCACAACCAGGAAAATAAAATACAGCCTCTGCATCATCATCAATTCGATCTAAATTTCTTATTACCGGAATGACTTTATCATCCTCAATTCCTAAAAGTCCTCTAGATGTCTTTGTCGGCATATCTTTTGGCATAGGTCTATTCATGAAATGAATAACCTGAGCAGTTATTGATGCTTTCCCAACAGTTGGTGTTGGTGATTTCTTTAAATAATTTACTAAGCCAAGCTTCTTAAAGACAGAATGTCCCCATCTCTGAGCCTTGTAGCCAACATCAACCATAAACTTTCTCATTATCTTAATGGTTAATGGGTCTTTAAGATTTAGATAAGTCATTGCCATCAAAGTGCCGGCGTTAAAGTTTTTCTTGTTCTGCTCTCTTAGAAAATTTCTCATAGCTATAGAAACATCGCCATAATCAATATCTACCGGACAAGGTGACAGGCATTTGTGGCAGACAGTGCAATGGTCAGCTACATCGTTAAACTCATCAAAATGTTTAAATGAAATCCCTCTTCTTGTTTGCTCTTCATAAAGAAAAGCCTCTATCAACAGTGAAGTTGCTAAGATTTTATTTCTAGGACTATAAAGTAAATTTGCCCTTGGGACATGTGTTGTGCAAACTGGCTTACACTTTCCGCATCTTAGGCAATCACTGATTGAATCTGCAATTTCTCCTATAGCGGATTGCTCCATAATAATTGACTCTTGTTCAAGTAATCCAAAACTTGGGGTATAGGCATTACCTAAACCAGATCCGGGCATTAACTTACCTTTATTGAAATGGCCATTTGGATCTACTTTTGCCTTATAGTTTGCAAATGTATTAATTGTAGATTCATCTATAAACTCCATTTTTGTAATGCCAATTCCATGCTCACCAGAAATAACACCGTCTAGGCTTTTAGCAAGCTTCATGACTCTTGCAACAGCTCTATTAGCATCCTGCATCATTTCATAGTCATCTGAATTAACTGGAATATTGCTATGAACATTTCCATCACCCGCATGCATATGCAAAGCAATGAAGACACGGGACTTCAAAACTTCTTGGTGGATAGCAGTTATTCTTTTAAAAATTACTTCAAAATTACGACCAGAAAAAATTTCATTTAAAGGTTCTTTTAGTTCCGATTTCCAAGATACCCTAATCTCATGAGACTGAATAGCTTCCAGTAAATTTAAATTGCTCTCCTTTACATCTATAAAATTCTCAAGCATATTGAGAGGGGTATCAAGATTGGAAAGAAAATAAACCCACTTCTCTTTAACCTTATTAAGAAGTGATAATGCTATAGATTTTTTATTTTCAAATAACTGAGTATCATTATCCTCATCTTCTAGGCTTATTGGAGCTGTCTCTATATATTGCTCAAGCTCATAAATAAGCTTTAATTTATTATTAATCGATAACTCAATATTAATTCTTTCTATACCATTTGAGTAATCACCTAAGTTATGAAGGGGAATAACAACATCTTCATTAATTTTAAATGCATTAGTATGTTTAGCAATTGCAGCAGTTCTGGCTCTATCAAGCCAAAACCGTTTTCTCGCCTCAGGCGACACAGCAATAAATCCTTCTCCGTCTTTTATATTTGATATTTGAACAACCTGGGACGCAGCTTTACCAACAGCATCTTCATTATCACTGGCAATATCTGCAATTAAAACCATCTTAGGTCTCATAGTGCGAGTTGATTTTGTGCTATAACCTACCGCCTTGATATATCTTTCATCTAAATGCTCTAAGCCGGCAAGTAATACGTCATCTAAATTATCCACATAATCTTTAATCTCAACAATGGTTGGAACTGCCTCAGAAACCTTACCAAAAAATTCAAGGCAAATAGTTCTTATATGTTGAGGCATTTTGTGGAGAATGAAAGTAGCAGAAGTAATAAGCCCATCACACCCCTCTTTTTGTATGCCAGGTAAACCACTTAAAAACTTGTCTGTAACGTCTTTACCTAAACCAATTTTTCTAAAACTTGCGCCAGGAATTTCCAATATTTCTTCTTTACCCTCTGCTAGTTTTCCATTGCTCGAAAATCTATTAACCTTAAAGCGTGCTTTATCAACATCGTGAATTTTACCTAAATTATGATCTAGCCTTTCAACCTCCACCCAATTACCATCTGGATCAACCATTCGCCATGAAGCTAGATTATCTATGGCTGTCCCCCATAGCACTGCTTTTTTCCCGCCAGCATTCATCGCAACATTACCACCGATACAACATGCATCAGCAGATGTTGGGTCAGTCGCAAATTCTAATCCAGCATTTGAAGCCAAGTCCATTGCTCTTCTTGTCACAACACCAGCCCCACAATGAATAGTTGGAATTGTCTTATTTAACCCAGGTAAATTTTTATACTCTATTGGACTTATATTATCTAATTTTTCAGTATTAATTACTGCGGACAGAGGAGTTAACGGAATTGCTCCTCCTGTATATCCCGTACCTCCACCTCTAGGTATAATTGTTAGCTCTAAGGCTATACATTCTTTTACTATGTCGGCAATTTCTTCTTCTGTGTCTGGGTTTATTACAACGAAGGGATATTCAACCCTCCAGTCTGTTGCATCTGTAACATGGGATACCCTAGCTAACCCATCAAATTGGATATTATGTTTCTTTGTGTGGCGCCTTAAACGGGAAGATACCCGCTTTCTTAGTTTTTTTGTTTTCTTAAATTCAGATTCAAATATGCTGATTGCAGACAATGCCGCAGTTGTTAATTGAGCTACTTTCATATTACCAAAACTTCTATCTTCTATTGATTGAACTCTATGGTGCATCGCTTGAATAAGCATCTTGAGTCTTTTAGGATTTTCTAAAAGATCGTCTTGAAGATAGGGGTTTCTATTCACCACCCAAAGGTCACCTAAGACCTCAAAAAGCATTCTAGCTGAATGCCCTGTTTTTCTCTCGCCTCGTAATTCTTCTAAAATTATCCAAATCTCATCCCCAAGAAACCGAAGTACAATCTCTTTGTCTGAAAAGGAAGTGTAATTATAAGGAATTTCACGCAACCGTGTTGAAAGCTGCGATTGAGCTTTCATAAAACCTGGGGACATAGGTGCGTTCATTAATTTTTCTGTGCTATTTCTATTAGGGTTATTGTACATTTTATGAGAAAATTTATCATAATTATTACGAACATTTTTTATAGGTAACGGTTCATGCTTTGGATAAAATCCTTTCATATTATTTTCATGGTTACTTGGTTCGCTGGTTTATTTTACCTGCCAAGACTTTTTGTTTATCACGCGATGTCAAAAGATAAAATTAGTCACGAACGATTTATTGTTATGGAAAGAAAATTATTTTATGGAATTATGACACCAGGCGCACTAATTACATTAATTTTAGGTATTTGGCTGTGGTTAGGTTATGGATATAGTGGATTATGGGTTCACTTAAAATTATTTTGTGTTATTCTTTTGGTCTTTTATCACATAGCTTGCTTTAAATATTTGATTGATTTTAAACTTAAAAAAAATAAACATTCCCATATCTTCTTTCGATGGTTTAATGAGGTGCCTGTCATTCTTCTTTTCGCAATAGTTATTTTAGTGGTGGTAAAACCTTAATGAGTAATGTGCTAATTTGTGGTTCAATGGCATATGATTCGATTATGGTTTTTAATGACTATTTTAAAAATCATATTTTACCTGACCAAATTCATAAACTAAGTGTTTCATTTTATGTGCCTGAGTTAAAAAGAAATTTTGGTGGAACTGCTGGCAATATTGCATACAATTTATCACTACTTAACACTTCCCCTTTGGTTATGGCAACCGTAGGAGAGGACTTCCAACCATATGTTGAGCGCTTAAGTAAGTTTGAGATTATTCAAGATTATATAAAGAAAATTCCTGATACTTTTACTGCGCAAGCCTATATTACAACCGACCTAGATGATAACCAAATTACAGCTTTCCATCCTGGAGCTATGAGCGAGTCTCATCAAAATAATATCTTATCAATTACTGAAAAGATAAGCCTTGCAATAATTGCTCCTGACGGGAAAGACGGGATGATTCAACATGCCAATGAATGTGTTGAAAATAGTATTCCTTTTCTATTCGACCCAGGTCAAGGATTACCTATGTTCAATAAAGATGAATTGATGGTTTTTATAGGTCAAGCAAATTACATCGCTCTAAATGATTATGAATTACAACTTGTATTAGACAAAACCGATCTAACTCTATCTAAATTAGCATCTTCTGTAGATGCTTTAATAGTAACGAAAGGATCTCAAGGCTCATCTATTTACTCTAAAGGTGAGGAAATTGTCATCGATGCTATCCCAATCAAAATACCAGTTGACCCAACAGGATGTGGCGATGCTTATAGGGCAGGTTTAATATATGGAATTTTAAATAAATATGATTGGATTAAAACGGGAAAACTTGCGTCTGTTATGGGGGCAATAAAGATTAAATCTCAAGGCGGCCAAAATCACACAGCGACATTGCCTGAAATTGAAAGCCTTCTTGGCAGTTCTTTAAAGTAGGTCTCTAGGGTCTGAATCGATTGATATAATTTTTTTCTCTTTAAAGCTGTAAGCACTTAACTTTCTCCCCCATACACACCCTGAATCTAAAGTAATACCATTTGCATAAGTTTGTATTCCAATTGCAGACCAATGGCCTGATAAAATAAACTCTTTTCTTTCTTTATTAGGAAAAAGATACCAAGGCGTAAGGTTGGATGGTAGTTTATTTATATTCTTCTTAAAAGAAAAATCAATTGAGCCATCTTTATTTAAAGCACGCATTCTTGTCATAGTGTTAATTGCAAACCTTAGACGATCAGCTTTTTTATAATTTTCATCCCATATGATTGGGAAATTTCCATACATCGCTTTTAAAAATTTTTTTGGGTTCTTATTTAATTCGAATGTTACTTCATTAGATAATTGTTTTGTTAATCTTGTAGACCAAGATGGGGCGATACCAGCATGGACCATTAAATATTTATCATTTCCATGAGCTAATGGAATTGACAATAGCCAGTCAATGAATTTTGATAAATTCTTATTTTTAAGAACAGATTCAAATGTATCTTTGGTGGAAATTGATTTTGCTTTAAAGGCAACTGCTAGAAAATGAAGGTCATGATTACCTAAAACAATTTTTATATTATCTCGATGCTTGTAGCACCAGTCGAGAACCTCTAGTGAGCCTTGGCCACGATTAATTAAATCCCCAACTAACCATAGCTGATCCTCTCTTTTATCAAAATTTACAGCGTTTAATAAAGATTGAAGTGAATAGAAACATCCTTGTAAATCGCCAATAGCATAAATTGACATCTAGAAATTTATAACTTACCTCCAGATGCATTTGCCATACTTATAACAGCTGCAGCAACTTCCTCATCTGTAAGTTTTGCGTTGCCACCTTTAGCTGGCATCATTCTGATTCCTTTGATGGCATTATTGATAAGCATTTCTTTACCTTGAGCAATTCTTGGGGCCCAAAGACCAACATCTCCAATTTTTGGTGCACCCATTAGGCCACCTGCGTGACACATCGCACAATTTGCTTTTATAATTGCATCTGCAGATATTAAATTCCCAGCTTTAGGAACTGATTCATTAGCAACTACAACTTGAGCCACTGGCATTATATTTTCTTGTGAATTATTTTCTACAATCTTAGCTTCCTCTGATTGGCTAAAATCATATTTAGTTGTAGCGGCAGTAATAATTATAATTGCCCCCACCAAGCTACCAACAACAACCCCAACTGTTTCTAAAATGTCTTTTAATTTCCTTTTCTCACTCATAAATCTTCCTTCTTAAAAGTTAAACAAAAATAAATTTAAAATAGTGGTCTATCAAAAATGCTGTGAATATTAAGCCGAGATATAATATTGAATATCTAAAAATTTTCATTGTTAGTTTATCAGAATAATTCCTATAGAGCATGACTACATAATAAAGAAATATGGCATTTAATATTGTTGCAAAAAATAAATAAATAAGGCCTGTCATACCTATACTGAAAGGCATCATGGTAACAATAACTAAAATAATTGTGTAAAGGACAATATGAAGTAAGGTAAATTTTTCTCCATGCGTAACTGGTAGCATTGGTATGCCCACTTTAGCGTACTCTACGCGACGATATAACGCCAATGCCCAAAAATGAGGGGGTGTCCAACAAAAAATAATTAAGAATAGAATCCATGCCTCAGGTGATAAGTGATTATTTACCGCTGCCCACCCTAAAACTGGTGGCATTGCTCCAGAAGCGCCGCCAATAACTATATTCATAGGTGTTGCGGGTTTAAGGAAAATTGTATAGATTACCGCATAAGCAAAAAAGGTTAGTGCGGTGAGCCACATAGTTAAGAAATTTACAAAATAAAAAAGAATAAATAATCCTAATCCACCTAATACAGAGGCAAAGAAAATAGTTTCTTTTTGGGACACTTTTCCCATAGGTAAGGGCCTGCCTCGAGTTCTCGCCATTCGAGCATCAATTTTTTCTTCAATTAAACAATTAAAAGCTGCTGCAGCTCCAGATACAAAACCGATTCCAAGAATTGCACTAATCAATACATTTAGTGGAACCATGCCAGGTGTAGATAAAAACATTCCGATAACAGCTGTAAAGACTATTAAAGCATTTACTCTTGGTTTACAGAGTGCAAAAAAAGATTTTAAATTTTCAATCGAGCAATAACTTTTAATAGGTATAGTTTTTATCATATTGCGGAGTAATTCTTGAATTAATAATAGTTGTTATTATAACTAATAACGCAGCGCCTAAGTTGTGAAGAGTGGCTAAAAATAATGGTAAATACAGTACCAAATTAGCAATACCAATAATAACCTGAAGAAGTAAGACTAAAAGTAAAAGGTTTCGATAGAACCTAGTTGATGGATAATTTCTTAATAAATAAGCCATAAAAATAAAATAAGCAGTCAATACAAGAGCTCCGACTCTATGAACCCATTGAATTGCTTGAAGAGCCTTAATAGATAAACCCTCGCCTGATGCCGTCATTCCAAGCTCCCTAAAAGGGTTAAAGCCATTTTTAAAGTCCATATCTGGCATAAGTGAGCCATGGCAAGTTGGGAAATCTGTACACGCTAATGCGGCATAATTCGTGCTTGTCCAGCCACCAAGCAAAATTTGAATAAATAATAATACAAAACCAAATCGAATATAGGGTTTAATCCCTGGATTAATGATGATGGTATTGCTAACCGCACCTATATGACGATGGGTTAAATAAGTTAATAATGCCAATATTGTCATGCCCCCCATTAAATGTGCGGTCACAATAGCTGGCTTTAGAAGTTCCGTAACTGTCCACATCCCTAAAGTGGCTTGGAAAATAACTAGGGCAAGTATAGAAAAAGGTAAGGTAAGGCTTACTTTAAGTTCATCACAAATTTTGTAACTTACAAACGAAATCAATAAAATCAATAATCCAAGAACCCCCGCTAAGTATCTGTGGATCATTTCTCTCCATGCCTTACCAACTTCAACAATACTACCCGGATATAGGCCTTGAGCTTCCATAATTGCAAACTCACTTTCTGGCACTGTTAGTGTCCCAAAACAACCAGGCCAATCAGGGCAACCGAGACCTGCATCTGTAAGCCTTACATAGGCACCAAAAACTACAACGCACAGTGTCAAAAATGCAGCAGAAAGAATTAATCGTTTAAACCAAATCAAAGCTATGGTGTCCTAAAAACGTTGAGTTATACTTGATGTAGAATGTAAGAATTATATCTGGTTATTTTATTCGTGCCTTACGTATATTCATGAGAAATAACCAGATAACATCTAATAAATTTTTTAACAATCTTAACATTGGTTACGAAAAAAAAATCAAAAAAGATACTAATTAAAAAAACTATGAGCATAAAAAAAAATACTATTATATCTTCCGTAGTCATTATATTGACTAGTCTTGTATTAATAAGTTTCCAAAAAGATGTTGTGGATAATTTAGACATGACGACTATTAGCGGAGAAAAAATTACCTCAAAGAATCTTTTAGGAAAAGTAGTGTTAATTAATTTCTGGGCCACTGATTGCCCTGGTTGCATTGCCGAAATGCCAGGCTTAATAAAAACATACAATAAGTATAAGAACCAAAATTTTGAGGTCATAGCAGTATCAATGTTTTATGATCCACCAAGTCATGTTTTAAACTTCTCAAAAAATAATAATCTTCCATTTCCTGTAGTACTGGATATTGAAAAGAAAATTTCAGCTCAATTTAACAATGTTACTCTTACACCCACTTCATTTCTTATTAACCATGAAGGAAAAATAATTAATCGAATAATCGGTGAAATCAATTTTGATGAATTTGACTCATTGCTTCAGAAAGCAATTAAAAAATCTATTTCGAGTTCTTAATAAGCCTCTCAATATCCTTAATAATCCCTTTTGGATCTGTCCCTTTAGGGTATTGCATCATTAAAAAACCATATGGGTCCAATAAGAAAATTGGGTTTGTTTTGTCTGAATGTACCACGTTAAATTTTTTAACTAAAAATTGGTAATCCTTAAAACTATCGTCAATAAATTTTTGCCCAGAATATAGGTCTTTAAGTTCGTTAAAATTATTTATTTGGTTAAAAATTACTAGTCGATCAACCTTATCTCTATCTTCCCCTAATGCCAAACGAATCTGTCGCAGTTGATACAACCTTTCGCTGCAAAATTCGTCACATACGTTATTTTGAATAAAAACTAAAACCCATTTTTTAGTAATTTCAACCTCACTCATAGTTGAAATTTCTTTTGCCTTTATAGGTCCAATACTAACTACGGGACTCACTAATTTTCCATGCTGTATTCCTTGAGAGTCTTGCATAAAATCAGTATAAAAAACTAGGTACCATGAGACAATAATTGGAATGAAAAATAAAAGAAAGATACCAATTAAAGTTAGTTTTCCTTTATTTTTTTGACTTAATGACATTTTTTCTCCTAATTCCAATCTTTATAAAGATAATTAATAATGTAAAAGCAAAAGCAAACCACTGAAAAGAATAACCATAGTTTTTCTGAGAATCTGGTGCTGGCAGTTTAAACGTATTATAACTTTCGTCATCAAGTAAAGGATCTATATAAACCATGTAAGGTAATAAGTTAAATGTTAAAAAATATTTTAACTCGTCGAAGTCTAATCTTTGCATCCTGAAGACTGAGGCGTTTAATGTCTCAATATTATTTTGACCCAAGCTTATCCCACTGGTAGGAAATTTAGCAATATTACCTTTTAAGATTTTAGTGCCTTCTAGATTTTTAATATTTGGAATCAAATCACGGCGAGCCAGATTGGGCTGCCAGCCCCGATTAATCAAAACTACATACTTACTATCTTTAATTAAAAATGGAGTCAGAATATTAAAGCCTGCAATTTGATTAAAGATTTGATTATCTAAAATTATATTTTTTTTATTCAAAAATGAACCATTTACTTCAGCGCGCCTCCATAATATTGCTTCTTTATTATTTATTGATTTTGAACTGTTAAGATTTATTAAAGTATCATCTTGGCGTAAAGTATAATTGGAATTAATGTTATTTTTTTCGCTAGCTCTTTCAAGCTGCCAAAATCCTAGCTGAATAAAGCAAATAAATGCAACCAGAAATGCAATGGTTGGAACTAATGTGAAATTCAATTCATATTTTTTAAAAAACAATTTTTATCCTTTTTTGGAGAAATGATGGATATCTCAGTAGTTTTTAAATTCTTAATAATTTTTATTCTAGCAATTATATTAATCTCTTTAACTAAGGGGTTGCACTTTTTAATGAAAGATGACGATCAGTCTACTAAGATGGCGAAATCATTAACTATTAGAGTAGTGCTCTCTGTCTTTCTTTTCATTTTAATATTTTTTGGTTACTCAATGGGGTGGATTACACCAAATCATATTTAAAAAAGCTACATATAGTAGCTTTTTTAGTGTTATATCCAGTAAACGAATATAAATAAACCTAGCCAGACAACATCAACAAAATGCCAGTACCAAGCTACCGCCTCAAAAGCAAAATGATCTTTGTTAGTAAAGTGTCCCTTTAAAGACCTAAATAAAATAACTGATAGCATTACGGCGCCCATTGTTACATGAAATCCATGGAATCCTGTCAATAAATAGAATGTTGAGCCATAAATTCCGCCATTAATAGTTAAGTCTAACTCATGCATAGCATGTGCATATTCCCCCGCTTGAAAATAAACAAATATAAACCCTAAAGCGACTGTAGCAAAAAGCCATGCGCTTAAGGCTGTCCTATTTGCTTTTTTTAATGCCCAATGAGCAAATGTGACAGTTACTCCACTAGCTAATAAAAGAGCAGTGTTAACAGCTGGGACTCCAAATGCAGGGACTACATCATTGTATTGAGTATATTTAGATGGATCTGGCATAACATTCATTGGCCAACTAGCCTGGAAAGACGACCATAAAAATTCATGCGTTCCATTATGTCCTCCTTGCCCTTCTCCACTTAACCATGGAATCGAAAACATTCGTGCATAATAAAGTGCGCCAAAAAACGCTGCAAAAAACATAACTTCAGATAAAATGAACCAACCCATTCCCATCCTAAAACTTACATCAACCTGTTTACTATATTTTCCTGCAATACTTTCTGAAATCACATCAGCAAACCAGCCAGCGAACATATAGGTTAATAAAGCTAAGCCAACAATCAATATATACTTACCGGCATCAACACTATTAAACATCATGGCGCCACCTAAAAAGGTAACGAATAAAGAAAGGGTTCCAACAATTGGCCACTTACTGCCTTCTGGAATATAGTATATTTCTTGAGTTGCCATATTAAGTTTCCTGTCTTAAAAATTTAATTAATTTATTGATGCTACTTTCTTTACCCTAAAAAAAGTATATGAAAGTGTCAGTTCTTCAACGTCCTCAGGCAGGTCTTTATCTACTTCAAACCTAACTACCATCTCTTTAGTTTCACCAGCTTTAAGAAGTTGATTTACAAAACAAAAACATTCAGCTTTCTTAAAATACAATGAAGCAATTTGGGGAGAAACACTAGGAATTGCTTGCCCAACAATATCTTTATCCTTTATATTTTTAACAGTATATACCGCTTCATAAAACTTACCTGGCTGTACCCTCATTATTCTTTGGTTGGGCTTCAATGTCCATGGCAAATCACCGTTTATATTCGCATCAAACTGAACTTTGATTAATCGATCTGAAACTATTACTTCTCTATTTATATTTTCTGTAACACGGATGGTTTTACCATTTAATCCGGTTATTTTACAAAAAACATCATACAAAGGAACCAATCCGTAACCAAAACCAAACATGAAAACTGTAAATAAAAATAAACTAGCCGTTGTTTTCTTTATACCTTTCTTATTATCCATTTATAGCATGCATCAAGACAAAAAACCCATAAAAAAAACAAGCGAGCAAGCTCAGAACTAGAGCCAATCGCTTATTCTTTTTTCGTAATTGCACTTCTACAGTATCCTTTTTTTCAGCCATTAAGATTTAATACAAACCTTCAAGCACTTTCTTTGTTAATTTAGGCGGTGTTTCAAAAGTATGGAATGGTGCCGGTGATGGAACTTCCCATTCAAGACCTTTGGCGCCCTCCCATGATCTAGCTCTAGCTCTTTTTCCACCCATAGCACACTTGATAACTATATAAACAAATAGTAATTGGGTAATGCCATATGCAAATCCACCGATACTAGAAATCATGTTGAAATCAGCAAATTGAATATTATAGTCAGGTATTCTTCTTGGCATACCTGCTAGGCCAAGGAAATGCTGAGGGAAGAACAATACATTTGATGAAATTAAAGACAGCCAGAAATGAATTTTACCTAATCGCTCATCGTACATATTTCCTGTCCATTTTGGTAGCCAATAATAAGCTGCAGCCATTAAAGCAAATATAGCTCCCGTTAATAGTACATAATGGAAGTGAGCAACTACAAAGTAAGTATCATGGTATTGAAAATCAACTGGTGTAATTCCAAGCATCAAACCAGAGAACCCTCCAATTGTAAATAAAATAACAAATGCGACAGAAAATAACATAGGGGTTTCAAAAGTCATTGATCCCTTCCACATAGTAGCAATCCAATTGAAGACTTTTACTCCCGTTGGAACTGCAATCAACATGGTTGCGTACATAAAAAATAATTCTCCTTTAATTGGTAGGCCCACCGTAAACATATGGTGTGCCCAAACAAAGAAGGAAAGGATTGCAATTGATGCTGTTGCATAAACCATTGATGCATAACCAAATAGAGGCTTTCTAGCAAATGCAGGGATAATTTGAGACACTATTCCAAATGCTGGTAAAGCTAAAATATAAACCTCAGGGTGGCCAAAGAACCAAAAAATATGTTGAAATAAAACTGGGTCGCCACCACCTGCAGCATCAAAGAAACTAGTCCCAAAATATTTATCAGTTAACAGCATTGTTACACCACCAGCAAGGACTGGTAAAGATGCAATTAATAGAAATGATGTAATCACCCAAGTCCATACAAATAATGGCATTTGCATAAGGGTCATTCCAGGAGCGCGCATATTAAATACAGTCGCAATAATATTAATTGCACCCATTATGGATGAGATGCCTAAAAAATGAACTGCAAAAATAAGGAATGGAAATGCATCGCCTGTCTGAAGAACTAATGGGGGATACATTGTCCAACCCCCTGCTGGCGCTCCACCATCCATAAATAAAGTACTTAATAAAAGTGCAAATGCAAAAGGTAGAATCCAAAAGCTCATGTTATTCATTCGAGGCAAAGCCATATCAGGGGCACCTATCATTAAAGGAATCATCCAATTTGCTAAACCCACACCGGCTGGCATGACCGCACCAAAAATCATAATCAACGCATGCACAGTAACCATTGAGTTATAAAACTGAGGATCAACAAACTGAAGTCCAGGCTGAAATAATTCTGCACGAATAATCATAGCCATTGCACCGCCAACAAAAAACATAGTTAACGCAAATATTAAATATAGCGTCCCAATATCTTTATGGTTAGTAGAAAAAAACCAGCGTTTAAAGCCTGTTGGCTTATGATCGTGATGGTCATCATGTGCAAGTGTACTCATAATTCGCTTCCTAAATTAAAATTATATTAATCAAATTAAATCTTATTTACTTGATAACCTTTGGTGCTTTTCTTGCTTCAGAAACTTCTTTAGCTTGGACAATATCTCCAGTATTATTTCCCCAAGCATTTCTAGTGAAGGATACTACTGATGCAATATCAACATCAGATAATTGCTCACCAAAAGCCGGCATTAGTCCTTTTCCATAAATAATTTGTTGAATATGTCTCATTCTATTACTCACCTCAATAGCAACAGGACTTCCAACAATAGAAGGGAAAGCTCCCTTAAGACCTTGGCCGTTTGCTTGATGACAAACAAGACATTGTGCTTTATATACTTTTTCACCCTTGGTCATTAATTCTTCCATATTTAGAACAATATTACTTGTATTCTTTGATGCCGCTTGAGCTAATTTTTTCTCATCAACCCATGTAGTGTAATCATCCATCGTAACAGCCTTTAAAACAATTGGCATATAGCCATGTCCAGCGCCACATATCTCTGTACACTTTCCTCGATAAGTTCCAGTTTTTTCTATTACAGCCCAGTTGTCATTTATAAATCCTGGTATGGCATCTCTCTTCCAACCAAGATCCGGAAGCCACCAAGCATGAATAACGTCTTGTGATGTAGTTAAAATTCTAATTTTAGTATTAATTGGTAATACGATTGGCTCATCAACGTCTCTCAAATAAAACTCATGGTCCATTGGATCTAATCCTGAATCTCGTTGACTTATTTCTTTGCTTTTATCATCTAAACTACTAAACATAGTTATTCCCTCACCCACACCATCTAAATAATCATATTTCCACTTCCACTGCGAACCAGTCGCCTTAATTGTGATAGCAGATTCAGATGTATCATCCATTTTAATTAATAATTTTGTTGCAGGGATTGCTAAAGAGATAATAATTGCAGTCGGAATAATCGTCCAAATAATTTCAACTGTTGTACTGTGTGAAAATTTGGCAGCCTTCACGCCCTTAGATTTTCGATGATGAAAAATTGACCAAAACATTACACCAAAAACTAAGACACCAATTACGGTAACAACCCAAAGAGTTACCATATGCATTTGGTAAATTTCTTGACTAATTGGAGTTACTCCTTGACGCAAATTAAGTGCCCACTCAGCCATTGCTGATAGCGGCATAAAAATTAAAGCTAAAACTAATTTTTGCAGACTTGATTTCAATTTTGAGATACCTTTCATCAATTAATTTCGATTATTTCGAACAGCGAGAATTTTTTTAAAACCTGAGGAATATTATCAGCTTATAAAATATATATCAATAATCATTCGTTTACTAGTTTACTTTTTATACAAAGATTGACAACTGTTTTTTCAGAAAGTTTTAAGAAGATTGAATAACTTTTTTCTATCAGCTTCATTCACCCTTTTTGCTATTAATAGAATTTTTCCTTTTTTTGAGATTGAAATCTCAGATGGAGTTAAATTAGTTGCTGGTTTAAATTTAAATTCTGCCCACTGCCGAACAAAATCATAATTCTTAACATTCTTTCTGTTTACAAATGAAATTTTAATATTAAATTTATCAATTTTTACTTCTTCATAATATGAGCTTTTAAGTGCCGTTATATATAATGCATACCCTAAGAAAATAACTTCCACACCATAAAAAGGAATTGCTAAATAAACATTAATCATACTTAATATCACAGCAATTACTAAAACGAACAGAGCGAAAGCTATATAAATTTTTTTTATCAACTTCCAGGACATCGCAGGATTAGGGCGAATAATTAAACGATGCTCTTCTAGTTTTAAGGCTGTATGTTCAATCATAAATATTTTTAGTATCTCTTAAGCACGCTTAATTAATTAATTATTATAATTCTGCAATTTTGAATTGTACCAAATCATTTACAACCAGCTTTAAATAAAATAGTGATATCTCAATATTAATTTTCAGAGCTTTTGACTGTTAGTAACTTTAACCACTTACGAGCCAAAATTTCTTTTGTAAAGTTTTTCGTTTTATTTTGTGCGATTTTTAGCCGACTTGAGTATAAATTTGGATTTAAGAGAAAGTTTTTGAATTCATCGTGATTATCTATGTCAGCAAATTGATTATCAAATTCAAGATATGATTTATATCTAGTAGCAGCAACTGGTAATCCAAGAGCAAATGCGGTTATCAAGCGATTATGACTAACACCATTTTTTTTATTATCTGTAATATCTCCAGGAATAATAATTCCAGAAACTAATTCTGCTGCCTTTAGCATATTAGTTATGCTCCAAAGTTGCAGTTGGATATTTAAATTATCAGGTTTTTTTATAAACCTTGATTGCTCTTGAATTATCTCTAATCCTATTTCAGATGTTTGAATTATTAAGTTATATTCTTTTGAGGAATCCCAATTTGGTATAACGTTAAATAAATATTTTAAATTTGTATGATGCCCAAAAAATAAAAAATAATTATTTTGATTATCTTTTATTTTTTGAATTTCTATCTCAATTGGATCCTCTATAATCGAAACATTCTTAAATTTTGATATAAGATTTTTTTTTAATGTTTCACTTGAAGTAATTATTTGATCATTTTCTTTTAAGGCATCGCTATAAAATTTACCTGCTAATGTTTCCTGAAGAAGGTGACTATCTGTGTAGTCAAAATATATAATTTTACCTTTGCCTCTTTGGGACTTGATATATCCAGACCATTTGTCAAATAAATCTTTTCTGTTTCCAGGAAATTTACCGATAAACAAAAAATTTATATTATTTATATTAGAAATAGATTCATCAATGGTTAAGCTGTAACTTTTAAAAATTGGAAGTGTAAATAGCCCAGTTCTAATTCTTATGCTAGCAATATTTTTCTTCACAATATCATCAGGGTGATTTATTTTGTATGGCACTAACCAATGAATATTCTTCATTTATTTACCTTTTTTTAATTCTCAGCAGATTTATTTTAATCTTGCGTAAACCATCAATTTCAGAACAGTAAGGTAATTTCATATAAAAATTATGCCATAATTGTTCAATGAGATACTTACTAATACATAATTATATTTTTATCCAATAAATTGGATAAAAATATAATGCGTAACTAGTGTGTAACATTATTTTTGAGCATAAAAAAGGGCTTCCCTTTGAAGCCCTTTTTAAATGGTGCCGAGAGCGAGAATCGAACTCGCACGTTGTCACCAACGCGGGATTTTGAATCCCGTGCGTCTACCAATTTCGCCATCCCGGCAAGATAGAAAGAACATTATAGCAACCTATAACATTAAATGAATATTGAAAATTTTAATTACGAATTACCAAATAAATTAATAGCCCAATATCCTCCGAAAAATCGTGGTGATAGCAAGTTATTAGTGACCAACCCTTTTCTTCAGAAACTTCAAGATTTATCATTTCAAAATTTTATAAGCCTTGTACGCCCAAATGATTTACTCATTTTTAATAATACTAAAGTTATAAAGGCTAGGTTATTTGGTCAAAAAGAGACTGGCGGTAAGATTGAAATTTTAATTGAGCAAGTTGTTGATAATCAAAAAGCATTAGCAATGATTAAATCTTCAAAAAAAATAAATATGGATTTAAAAATAATACTTTCAAATAATTATGTCGTTAAAATTCTTGAAAGAAGTGAAAATTTATTTTTAATACAACTCAATCAAGGGTCATTTCACGAGTTAATGGATTTAAATGGGCATGTTCCTCTCCCTCCATACATAAATCGCCCAGATGAAGTCGCTGATATTGATAGATATCAAACTGTATTTGCAAAAAATAAAGGCGCTATTGCAGCACCAACTGCGGGGCTTCATTTTTCAGAGGGTGATTTCGAATTATTTAATCAAAATACTATTAATTATACTTTTATAACACTTCATGTCGGTTCTGGAACATTCCAACCAGTTAAGGTCATAGATATAGATCAACATAATATGCATAGTGAAAAATTTGAGATTACAAATCAAACAAAAAATAAAATTGAGACGGCAAAAAAAAATGGTGGTCGAATAATTGCAATAGGTACGACAGTTTTACGAGCGTTAGAGAGCGCATGTATTAATGATGAAATTATGACCGGCCATCAAGAAACAAAAATTTTTATAAAGCCGGGATATAAATTTAAACTAGTTGATAGTCTTTTTACTAATTTTCATCTACCTAAAAGTACATTACTTATGTTAGTGTCTGCTTTTGCTGGTTATGAATTTACAAAAAAAATGTATAGTCATGCAATAAAAAAAAATTATCGGTTCTTTAGTTATGGGGATGCGATGTTTATTGAACAAAAATTTATAAATAATGACTAATTAAATTAAATTAGGAAATCACATGCTCAAAAATATACTTATATTAGTTTGCTTAACAATTTTAAATATCAGTTATACATATGCTGAGATAAATGAAAATGCTGAATTTATTTTTAAAATAAACCTTACGAAAAAACCAACCACTAGGCCTCAAACTGTCGCCTATGTTCCAGGTGAGAAAAAATATTACATTGCAGATGGTGGCTTGGCGGCTCGCGGTTCTGACTATGAGGCTCCAATATCAAAATCTCTTATTCACACGTTCGATGAAAATGGCAAATACATAGAGTCTACAAGGGCTGGATTTGATAATCGGTCAATTTACTTTAATGAAAAAACTTTTAAGCTAGAAACAATTACATACAATGTATCAACTGCTGCCGGATTTGCACCAATGACAGGTATATTTTCATTGGAATTAGATGAAAAGGGTTTGTTGACAGCAAAATCAGAGGTCGTTTCTCAGCCTTCAGCGTCATTTGGTAGTGCAGGAACGATGCCAACTTATGATTCAAAAAATAACCTATATTATGCAAAGCAAGAAAACTCTAATCGCGTTTTTGTATTAGATGGAAAATCAAAAAAATTACAAAAAGAAATTAAATTGGACTTTGATACGCCTAATGTAATGCATCATGATGTTGCCTCACATTTTGTAGCGTTTACTGGTAAGCCTGGTGAAGAGTTAATTTTATTAGATATCGATCATAAAAGATTTCTTATCTATAACAAAGATGGGAAATATCAAGGATCAAGTGCACTTCCTAAATCTTTAAAAATTAGAGCGCAAAATCATTTCAATGGCCTAGGTTATACCTTAAATGGTTACTACTTTATCTACTTAGATTCGGATGGAGAATTTGGAAGTTACCATGCCTATAAAGTGCTAAAATAAGGTTATATTAAATATTCTTCTAAAGATTCTAAATCAATCAGCTTAGAATTTTCTACTTCTCTTTTTTTATATTCTACCTTCTTTGCTTCAATCGTTTTATCACTTATCGTTATGCGATGAGGAATTCCTAGCAGCTCTGCTTCACTAAACATTACCCCTGGCCTTAAACCTCTATCATCCAAAATAACATCGCAACCCAATTCTAATAGTTGATTATAAATAGAGTCTGTAACTTTTTTAACTTCCTCACTTTTATCATAGCCAATTGGTGTGATAATTACTTCAAATGGAGCTATAGAGCTTGGAAATATAATTCCTCTTTCATCATGGCCTTGCTCTATAGCTGCAGCCACAATTCTTGAAACACCAATGCCATAACAACCCATCAATAAAGGTTTTGGCTTTCCTGATTCATCAATGAATTCTGCTTTCATTGCCTCAGAATACTTTGTTCCTAATTGAAAAATATGTCCAACTTCAATTCCACGACATGTTTTTAATTTATCTCGATCGGGATGATTTTTTGCAACTTCGCTATTGGCTGCAAAATCTGTCTCTTCGCTATAAACAAGTTCATCTTCACCAGAATCTGCTAAAACATGAAATTCATGCGAACCATCACCACCTATTGCTCCATTGTCAGCTTGAACAGCCCTAAAATTTAACCCTATAGTTTCAAAGATTTCACTATATGTCTTGTACATTTTTTCATAAGTATTTTTTAAGCAATCGATATCTGTATGAAATGAATACGAATCTTTCATTAAAAACTCTCTTGCACGCATCACGCCAAACCTCGGTCTTATTTCATCTCTAAACTTAGTTTGTATCTGATAAAAGTTAATAGGTAGCTGCTTATAGCTATTAATTTCTTTTCTTACAATATCGGTTATTACTTCTTCATGCGTAGGACCAAAACAAAAAAGTCGATCATGCCTATCTTTTATTTTAAGCATTTGAGGTCCAAAGACATCCCATCGGTCAGATTCTTCCCAAAGCTCCGATGGTTGAATTGCAGGCATAAGTAACTCAATTGCCCCAGCTTCATTCATTTTTAATCTAATTATAGATTCAATCTTTCTTAATATCTTTAGGCCCATTGGCATCCAACTATAGAGTCCAGATCCTAGTCGGCGAATTAAGCCTGAACGAATCATTAGTTTATGACTAATTAGTTCAGCCTCCGCTGGGGCCTCTTTAAGAGTGGAAATATAGAATCTAGATGCGCGCATAATTATTATCTATTATTGCTTTATTGATTTTGTTAATTTTTTGATATCTTGCCACAATTTTTTCTTTTTCTCTGGGTTTTCAACCATTTCTTTTAAAGAAACAGACGAAATGTATGGAATAGTTAAATTTTCTTTCTCTATTAATTTATCTAGGCCCTGTTCAAGAAAGATTAAATACTCGCTAGATTCGATTTCACTTGCAAGTTCCAACTCTTGGATTATCTTTAGAGGTTGTAGCTGATTTAATTTATCAGAGAGTGTATCCAAATAGACACTAATTTTTTTAAATAATTCTAATTCGCCATTATCGGACGAATGAGAAATTAGAGCTATAAACAAAACATTAAGATCATTTAATTTAATTTTTTTTAAATAAAATATAGATGAATTAGTTGGTAATCGAACGCTTTCAACTTCAACTTTTTTTGGAAGGGTTATCCATATCGGACTTAAGTCGAGCTCATCGTATATTAATGACTCTTTTATTATTTCCTTGTTCATATAGCCAAGCCCATTAAAATTGCATCTTCTTTGCCGCCTCTATTTTGATAATAATTATTCCGAATTCCTATCTCATTGAATCCATTATTTTTATACAATCGAATTGCTAATAAATTAGATCTTCTGACCTCAAGAAAGATATTCACAATATTTGCATTTCTGCATTCATTAAAAAGATCTTTAAGCATCAACTCTCCAAAGCCATTTTTTTGTAACTCTGACTTTACAGTTATATTTAATAATTCACATTCATCTGATGCAAATAAAGCAATGTAATAACCGATAATATCAGTTTCATCTTTTAAAACCTTAAATAAATTTTTAGCATCATATGAATCAATAAAATTTTTATTAGTCCATGGGGTCAGGTGACATTTATTTTCGATTTTAACAACCCTACCCAAATCTTTTTTAGTAAAAAAATCTATTTTATTAGTTTTAATCATCTAAAATATTATTTTTTATTAAGCCTTTCTTTTGTAGTTTGGGCAACCTTATTCCTAATATAAATTGGGGCAGCATTCTTTAAATTAAACCCATTACTAAATTGGCCAATTGAAAGAATACCAATTGCTGAAGCTAGCGAACATTTATCTTCAAAATACTCTAGCTCAATATCGCTATATTGAGATTTTAATTCCTCTTTATAGAGGCTAAGACCAGAGCCAATAACTATCGCTTTTTTTATTTTTGGTAGTTTAGGTAATTCGCTTGGGTTAAAAATTCCTGGCTCTATAAGGGAGGTGATAGTGTTATTCCTATTTTGATATATTCCTAAATAAACTTGGCCCATCCTTGCGTCAATAAATGAAATAGAATTTTCATGCTTTGATAAAAATGCTAAAGCCTCAAGCGTATTAATACCAATAATTGGTAAATTATTAGCATAAGCAATTCCATATGCAATGCCGCAAGCAACCCTAATACCAGTAAATGAACCTGGGCCTGCACCAAAAGCAATAGCCTCTATGTCTTGTATCTTTAAATTACTTTCATTTAATAATATTTTAATTTCTGGAATAATATTTCCAGAATAATCCTTACCTAATGGAAAGTCCTTCTCAGTAATTACTTTTCCAACTATCAAAGCAATTGAAATAATTTCAGTGCAAGTATCTATAGATAGTATTCTCATTGCAACATTATAAGTGTTTTAGGAATTCTATTACATCATCTTGCTCTCTCGTTCTTTTAAAATCAGGGAGACTACGCCAGAATCTTTTCCCATAGGGTTTAGATACAATTCTCTGATCACAAATCATCAATACTCCTTTATCCATTTCATCACGTATCAACCTTCCGGCTCCTTGTTTGAGTGCAATAATTGCTTTTGGTAATTGAAATGTCATAAAGGCATTAATACCTTTGTCTGAAAGCATATTAATTTTTGATTCGAATATGGGGTCTCCAGGAGATTGGAATGGGAGTTTATCAATTATTACTAATGAAAGATTAGATCCTCTTACGTCAACTCCTTCCCAAAAACTTAGAGAACCAATTAAAATGGCATTGCCATGGCTCTTAAATTGCTCCAATAGTTTTGTTTTAGATCCGTTACCCTGAGTGAGAATAGGATAACTAATATTATTTCTTTCAAATTCCTCTTTTATCAAACTGGTTATTTCATTCATTGACTTAATACTAGTTGATAAAATAAATGCTCTTCCCTTGGAGGCAATAATTAGTGGGTAAATATGGCTCACTAAATGATTATTAAATAATCGATTAGAAGTTTCTGGCATATCTTTAGGTACATATAAATATGCATTTTCAGAATAGTTAAAAGGGCTTTTAAGTAATTTAGTATTTGCAGTTTCTAGGCCCATTAAAGATTGAAAATGATCGAAGCTTGAATTTACTGCTAACGTTGCTGAAGTAAAAATCCAAGCTGTTTCGTTAGACTCTTGAAATTTTCTAAAATTATCCGCAATACTTATAGGAGTTATATTGAACTGAATCGATTTTAAGAATATCTCAATCCAGTAAACATAATTTTTCTCATTTTGTTTATTCCAATTTTTTAATTTGGAAACAATGTCTTCAGTTCGCTCTAAAAGTTTTTTAAATTCGACGTCTTGATCGCTATAAGCATTAAAAAATTTACAAAGTTTATCGAGATGAACTAATAAATCTATTATCTTTCCTTTAAAAGAATCTAATTTTTCTATTTTTTCAATACCAATCCTTTGATTTCTTATCTCAAAAAAAGAACTCAATAAATGAGTTGCATCTATTATTGATTGTGATAATTCTATTAATTTTTCTTTATCACTTATATGATGCGAAAGAATCTGTTGTGCATCTTGAATTAAGTAAATAATTTGATTTGTAGAAATATTTTGACCGAAAAAAATGGAAGCGATTTCGGGTATTTGATGGGCTTCATCAAAAATAACTGTGGTAGCTTTTGGCAAAATTTCTGATAACTCAGCATCTTTTAAAACTAAATCAGCAAAAAAAAGGTGGTGATTAACAATCACAACTTCAGAAGTGATTGCTTTTTTTCTAGCCTTTATTAAAAAACAGCTTTTATAAAATTCACAATCTTGTCCCAAGCAATTTTCTTTAGTTGAGGTTACAAAGGGCCATATGGTTGATACTTCTGGAATATTATTAAACTCAGATATTTCTCCTGACTCACTATGGTCTGATATTTTCTTTATTTCATGAATGTATTTTGCATCTGCTTTATTTAAAAATTTACCTTCAAGTAATGCATTTTCCATTCTTAACTGGCAGATATAATTTGATCTCCCCTTAAGGATATTAATATCAATTGGAATTTTAAGGGCGTCACGAATTGTTGGTATATCTTTAAAAAATAATTGGTCCTGTAAGTTCTTAGTTGCAGTAGAAATGACTACTTTTCCACCATTTATTAAAGCTGGGACTAAATAAGAGAAAGTTTTTCCTACACCCGTTCCAGCTTCCACAATTAATGAATTTTTATCTTCAATTGCTTCATTAACAATTTTAGCCATCTCAACTTGATCCTCTCGCTCGTGAAAATTGCTAACAATCTTGCTGAGAGGCCCTGAGGTTTTAAAAAAATTTTCTATTATTTGTTTTTTTTTCATGTAATTTCAAATTTACCATCGATACTAGGAACTAAATTAGCAAGCCTTATGTCATGTAAATAGATGTCGAGAAATTTATATGATGCTTATGTTACACACATTAAACATTAACATTTTGTACAAAAAATATATTTTGTAATGCAATTTTAAAAATTTAATGTTTTTCTCACACATTATGAGAGGAATTTGATGTATATTCTGATTTATAAATTACTAAATTTAAAGATGAAAGTTTAATATGCGAACAAAACTAGAAAAAGTCTTACTAATCCTAAGCGGAGCAATTGTTGGTATTCTTATCAGCATTAATTTGCCAGTTTTTGCAGATAAGGCAAAATCATCAGCCCTTCCAATCGACGAACTTAGAACCTTTGCAGAAGTTTTTGGTAAAATAAAATCTGATTATGTTGAAGAGATTGGAGATAAAAAATTAATTAATGAAGCTTTGAGTGGAATGTTGTCTGGATTAGACCCACATTCATCTTTTTTAGATTTGGATCAAACTAAAGACCTACAAGCAGGAACCGCTGGCGAGTTTGGTGGGCTTGGAATTGAAGTTGGAATGGAAGATGGATTTGTTTTGGTAATCTCACCTATTGAGGATACTCCTGCATACAAGGCTGGATTAAAAAGTGGTGATTTAATTATGAAACTTGATTCTACTCCTGTTAAGGGCTTAACTCTAAATGAGGCTGTAAAACTAATGAGAGGAAAACCAGGCTCATCAATAACTTTACAGATTTTAAGAAAAGGTGTTAACGCTCCTTTTGATTTAAAAGTAACTAGAGCTCAGATTAAAACAAAAAGTGTCAAAGCAAAGCTTGTTGAACCTAACTATGCATATATTAGAATCACTCAATTTCAAGAGAGAACTGGTGAGGATCTTGCTAAAGCCCTAAAAAAATTAAGAGCTGAAAATAAATTTGCTTTTAATGGGATTATTCTTGATATGAGAAACAACCCTGGCGGACTTCTTAATTCATCAGTAGCAGTATCCGCTGCTTTTTTGAAAGAAGGAGATTTAGTTGTTTATACAGAAGGTAGAGCTCCCGATTCAAGAATGAATTTAACAACATCCCCAGAAAATTTTGTTAGGAACAATCCGGAAAAAAATAATTTTCTTAAAGATTTACCTTCAGATATTAAAGATACTCCAATGGTAGTTCTAATTAATAATGGGTCTGCTTCTGCTTCAGAAATTGTTGCAGGTGCATTACAAGATCATAAACGTGCATTGATAGTCGGTACTAGAAGTTTTGGTAAGGGATCAGTCCAAAGTATTCTGCCAATGGCTAATGGAACTGCCATTAAACTAACAACTGCAAGATATTTTACCCCTAATGGAAGATCTATTCAGGCAAAAGGTATTGTGCCAGATATTGTTGTTGAAGACGGTATGGAAAATCTTGCTATTCGAGAGGCAGATTTAAATAATAGTTTATCTAATCCTGAGGATGATAAGGCCGTGTCCAAAGAAACAAAACCAAAACTTGAAGAAGTTCAAGATGGGCCAACTGGTGATGGATCAGAAGCATTGAGAAACTTTAAGCCTACAAAATTTGGTGAGAAAGATGATAAGCAATTTATTGAAGCATTAAACATTCTCAAAGGTATTGAGCTTTATCAAAAGAACTAAGTTGAACAATTATGATTGATTCAATCATTAATGAGATTGATAAAGCCCTTAAGGTTCTGACTGTTTCTCCATACCCGCAAAGATCAAGGCCAGATATAAATCTGAAAAAATCGGATACTCTAACCCCCCAAGAAAAGAAAAATCACAGTAAATATATGCGCGTTAATCACTCTGGTGAAATATGTGCACAAGCTTTATATCGTGGACAACTTTTTTTTAATAAAAATAAAAAAATAGAGGAAAAATTAGAAGAGGCTGCAACTGAAGAACTTGATCATTTAGCATGGTGCCAGTCACGAATTAAAGAACTGGGTGGTAGAACAAGTGTTCTCAATCCATTTCTTTATTTAGGTTCTTTTGCTGTTGGAAGCATTGCTAGTATTATTGATGAAAAATATAATTTAGGCTTTTTGTCAGAAACAGAAAAACAAGTTTCATCTCACCTAGAAAATCATTTAAACATCATTTCTCCAAGAGATAAAAGAACAATTGCAATAATTAAGCAAATGAAAAAGGATGAAGAAAGCCATGAAGCTTCAGCAAAGTTAATGGGGGCTAAAGAATTACCTAGCTTTATCCAAAAAACCATGAAATTTACATCTAAAATTATGACTGCCTCAACATATAAAATTTAAAGAATTTTATTCTTATCGTATAATGATTTATGGGAAAAAACTTTCAAGAAGCTTTTGAGCACCATAAAAATGGGAATCTTCAAGAAGCAAGAAAAATTTATGAGTTAATCTTAAAAGAAACTCCAAATGATTTTAACTGCCTTCATCATCTTGGTCTTATTGCTAAAAATAATAAAGAATATCTATCAGCCTTTGAGCTAATCTCAAAAGCGATCACTATAAATCCGAATATTGCTTCAGCACATTTTAACCTTGGGAATGTCTTAAAAGAACTTAATAAAATCAATGATGCTATTGAGAGTTACGATAAAGCGATTAGTATTAAACCAGACTATGAACTTTATTTATTAAAGGGAATAGCCTTATATGAAATTAAAAAATTTAATGAGGCTTTAGCAAGTTATGACGAATCTATTAAGCTTAACCCAAATTCTTTTTTAGCCTATTCTAATAGAGGGGTGGCTCTTGTTGACCTTAATAAAATTAAAGATGGGATTGCTGATTACGATAAAGCTATCCAGATTAATTCTAATTTTATAAATGCAAGATATAACCGGGGGCTTGCCTTAAAGTTATTAGGAATGAATAGGGAGTCTATTGAGGAATTCCAAGCAATAGTTAAAATAGAATCTAACAACCTTAAAAGTCTATTTCAAATTGCTGTGCTCTTTAAAGCTAAAAAAGAATTAGATTTAGCCCTAACTTACTGCGCTCAAATACTCGCTATTGATTCAGGCCATAGTCAAACAATTTTATTAAGTATAAAAATAAGAAAAATGACCTGTGATTGGTCATGTTATGAAAAAGATATGTCATATACATTGAAAAAAATAAATGATAATGAGGAGTCAGTTGGACCCTTTTCTTCATTATCATATTTTAATGACCCTGCTGTACAAAAAAAAATATCTGGGACATATGCTTCTAAATATAAACTTCCTAATAATTTGTTTAATAAAGTCTTGCCTTACAAGAATCATAAAAAAATTCGTATTGCATATTTTTCTCCAGATTTTTGGACCCATCCTGTTTCAAATCTGATGGTTGAATGCATAGAAAAACATGATCAATCGAAATTTGAAATATATGGATTTGCATTAGTTGATAAGCCAAATGATCTAGTTAATATGAGGCTTAAACAAGCATTCACAAAATATATAAACGTAGAAAATAAACTCACCAAAGATATTGTTAAGCTTGCCAGGGAAATGGAAATTGATATCACGATTGATCTGGCAGTTTATACTGGACAAACTAGGCCTGAAATTTTTGCTATGCGTACAGCCCCCATTCAAATTAATTACTTAGGTTTTCCTGGTACATCAGGGGCTGATTACTTTGATTACATGATTGCCGATCCAGTTCTAATTCCACAAAATGATCAACAATATTACTCTGAAAAGATTATTTATCTACCTAGCTTTCAAGCGAATGATTCCACTCGCCCTGCTCCAAGTACTTTATTTACACGTCAAGATCTTGGGCTTCCTAAAACAGGTTTTATATTCTGCTGTTTTAATAATGCTAATAAATACAACCCATCTATTTTTGATAGTTGGGTAAAAATACTAAGTAAAGTTGATAATAGTATTTTGCTCCTTTTTGCAGACAACGAAGCAGTAAAAATAAATTTAAAAAAAGAAATTGCTGCCAGGGGAATTCAGCCTGCTAGACTATTTTTTGGAGATCGTTTGCCTATTCCTGAGTATTTGGCAAGATACAAAGTGGTTGATCTTTTTCTAGACACAGTCCCTTTTAATGCTGGAACTACATGTAGTGATGCACTTCAATCTGGTTTGCCAGTGCTCACTTGCAAAGGAAAAATATTTGCTGGTCGAATGGGCTCTAGTTTATTAAATGCTGTTAACATGCCTGAGCTAATAACTGAAAATCTTGAGCAATATGAATCTCTTGCAATTAAGCTAGCAAATAATCCGGAACAGTTAAAAATTATCAAAGATAAGCTTGATAAGAACTTACCCGCAGCCCTATTATATGACATTAATTTATTTACAAAAAATATTGAAGATGGTTATCAAAAAATTTATAATAGGTCTCAATCAAATTTACCCCCTACTCATATCTAATGAAAAATTTTAATGACACATTGGCAATATTTGAAAATATAAACAATATTAAGGAAATTAAATTATTTAATGCTAATGGTCATGAAGCTGGTAATATTTTAAATAAGCCAGGCTCACAAAGATCGATAAAGCTATATAACCATCTATTTCTTATTTTTGGTGAATTAAATAAGAATGCAGCGATTGAAGGTTTAGATCTTTATTGTGAGCATGTTGAAGATGCTAAAAATAATCCAGGAAAACATCCTAATATTGATCGCTTACTAGATATTGTTAAAAAAAATGAGACTCTTAGAATAGAAATTATTTAAAAATAGACGCTAGGAAAATAGACGCTATGCTCAAACCTAACTTTCCTGATTTTTGAATTAATTTTTGCGCTTTATCTTTTTCTTCTGGGACAATATACCCATAGTAATAAAGAAGCCCAAGCCCAAATAATGCTTTTTGATGATTGTTACCTGCCGCTTGTTTTAGCCAAGTATAAGCTTCTGCTTTTTTAACCCCTTTATCATTGACATATAAAAGCCACATTAAGTACTGAGTATCTACATCGCCCTCATTACCCTTTTTTCTTAATTTATTTAAATCCTTCTTTTTAACTTTCACTATAGAAGAATAAGCGTGGAGAAAGTCTTTATTTTTTTTGTTTATTAATCTTAATTCATCAATTATTAAGGTTTTATTATTAGAAAATTTTCTCAAATAATGAATAGATTTTTGATGACCTTGTAAGGCGGCTATTAGTAACCAATCAGAAATAAAGCTAGTATCAGCAGATGTCTCATTAAGGGCTAACTCAAATTGTGAGCCTGGATGTCCATCTTGAGCATTATCTAACAAACTTTTTGTATAAACTGTGCCGGATAAAAAACATAAAAAAATGGGTAATATTAGTTTTAGATATAGGTTCATTTATTAGACAATTATTCTTATTAGGAGTATTGTAATCATACATAAGCAGGCAAAAAACACAAAATAACTATGGCAATTATTAAACATTTATTAGTATTTTTAACATTATTAGGCAGCTCTTTTATAGCTAACGCAGATGCTAATCCAGATGTTTGGCCTTATATAAAAGAAAGAATGTTTAAAGATAAGCCAATAGAAGAAGTTAGCTTTCTAAAAATTGATGGTCCAAAACGTGCATCAAGTGGTGCTCAGGTTCCAATAAATGTTAAATTAACTCCAAAAGATGGTATTGAAATAAAAAAAATTACTATTATTATTGATAGTAACCCTGTTCAACATGCTGCAACCTACCATCTCACAAGAAATACTCAGGAACTAGATCTCTCAACTAGAATTAGAATGGAAACTGACTCTTTTGTTCGTGTAGTAGGAGAAGATAGTAATGGAAAATTATATATGAGTAAGGTAGCTATCAGGGCTTCAGGTGGTTGTAGTGGTTATATGAATAGTGCTGACCCAGAATTAACTAAAGATTTAGGTAAAATTTTAGTAAAGGCTAAAGAAAAATATCTAACAACCCGCATCAAACATCCTAACTTTACAGGATTACAAAAAGACTCAATAAATGGATGGTTTGTGCCAGAATGGATTGTAACTCAAGTAAGGTATGACTTTAATGGTGAGTCTATACTAGTTGCTGAGAATGGAATAAGTATGAGTCAAGATCCATACCTAAAATTTAAATTCTTCCCTAATGAGCCCGGAACAATTACAGTCTCTGCTACTGACACCAAGGGTCAAATATTCCTTAAAACAAAGACCATTTAAACTATCTACTAAGTTTAATTCTTGACCTAATTTCACTATAAATATTTATGATCATTGGAATAATTGCGATTAAATTAAATACGCCAAATGTAATCAATATATTTATTAGGTAGTTTTTAAAATTAATAATGAGGGTATTTAATTCAATTAACTTTAATTGATTGGCATTTAATTTACTAACTTCTTTAGTAGAGATATTTTCAATATTGCATTGCTTGGTAGATTCGATACAAAAGGCCATCTGTCTCTCATATTCTTCGAGAAAAATTTGATGTGAAAAATAGTCATTAGCCAACAAAATAAGAGATAAAAAAAATCCAACAATTGCAAACAGCCAAAAAAATTGTTTACTAAATTCTGATATCATTATCCATCACCTTTTAACTAGATAACTACACAATAACAGAACTATATAAAAATAAATTTAAATCCGGCAACTACTAAAACTATTCCCAATGCTCTTTTCATATGATGTTCATTTAATATCTTAATACCAAGCTGGGTACCAATTAAAACCCCTACAATCACAGAGAAAGCATATAAAAATATTGTATTTGGTATTAAGCTAACCGAAGATATATTACCTAGAAGCCCTGAAATTGAATTAAATAAAATAAATGCAGCTGCAGTTCCTGAAGCACCTTTCACATTTGTCCAACCTAAAAAAACTATCAAAGGTGATAGAAAAATACCACCTCCTGTACCTGTGAGCCCAGAGAGAAATCCAATAATTACACCAGCAAATATTCCGAATACAAAATTTACTGGTTGATTAGATCTCTTCTTAAAATATTTAAAAATATCAAATAAAAATTGAAATCCAGCAAATATTAAAATAATTCCAACTAAAATCCTATAAGTTTCTGAAGGCAAATGGAGGTAGCCGCCTAAAAATGCTGTAGGAACAGACCCTAAAACTACTGGTATAAAAACTTTAAGGTTAAATAATTTATTTTTAATAAAGCGAAAACTTGCAATCGACGATACAATTATATTTAAAACTAATCCAATAGGCTTAATCGAATCGATTGGCGTACCCATTAGTGACATAATTGCAATATAAGATGAAGCTCCTCCATGCCCGACAGATGAATACAATATCGCACTAAAAAAAATTAACCCAGCTGTAATATATTCAAATAATTGGAATGTCATGCAGAGATTTAAATAATTGCTTTAATCAAAACAATCAATCAGCACCTTATTATTTGATACTTTAAATTTTCCAATGCTTTTGGTATTGTCATTTTGAAAATGGAAATATATATCCAATTGCCCCGAACTTAATATTGCCTCTGCTAGATTGCCAGGTATTACCTCATTCCTCCTTATCGAGGATTGTTGAGTTGTTGTAATAAATTTAGGCTTTCCACTCTGGATTGCAATAGTTTGGAACCAGTTCCTAACAGTAAATGAATAAATTGGTGGTTTGAGATTTTTATATCCTTTTTGATATATTTTATAATGCTTATTCATATCAAAAACATTTTTACCTTGATTGTAAAATAATATTTCAAAATATTTCTTTTTTTCTTTTTCATCATAATTCTTTCTACAAACTACATTTAATTCCAAATACTTCTCATCAATTGGTGCAAAATAATTACCCTCAGTGAACTCTTTAAATGATTGCCCATTTGCAACAGAAAAATTTAACAGTAAAAAAGTAAATAAAAAATATTTTTTAATCATAAGAATAGTTTATCAAGTTTATTTCTATTTTAGTTAAAATGATTCCTCTTCAGATAAAAACCGCCACTTACCTTCCGGTAAATCATTTAGCCTAACATTTCCAATTCTAACTCTTTTCAAACCATTGACTTTTAAACTAACTAATTCACACATTTTTCTTATTTGCCGATTTCTGCCTTCAATTAAAATAAATTTAAGCTGATCTTTATTTTGCCAATTTACTTTGGCTGGTTTTAATTCATAGTCATCTAGGGTTATGCCATGGTTTAATAATTTTAAATCTTCATCAGTAATGGCTCCTTCGACCCTCACCAAATATTCTTTTTCAATATCAGCACTTTCTTCCCCTATTATTTTTTTTGCAATACGCCCATCCTGAGTCAATACAAGCATTCCTGACGAGTCAATGTCTAACCTTCCTGCTGGAGCTAGTCCTTCTCTATTGAATATTGGATTTCGCTTTGAGGTAGTTTCTTCATTTTTTGAATTATAATAATTATCTGGAGTGATTAAGCTTGATGCTGGTGTAAATTCTTTGTCATCATCTAAATGAGAAATATAGCTGACTGGTTTGTTTAATATCACTGTTGCTTTAAGTGATTGATTAAGTCTGGCTTTTTTTAAAAGCTCAACTTTTTGACTACGGTATGCTTTAGTGCCTAGTTCATCAACAACTTTTCCATCAAGCAAAACTAAACCCTGCTCTATATACTTATCAGCTTCCCGTCTTGAGCAAAGACCAAGCTCAGACAATATCTTTGATATGCGCACTTGCTCCATATAACCAACTTTTTAACTTACTTTAAAATTTTACTTAGGTTTGTTTGATAGATGTTGGCTGAGATATAAAGCTACTCTTGATACGCCATTCATAGCCCAAAGAGACAATGTTGCACCAGATACTCCATCAATATTTTTATCTAGTTTATCACCTTCTAACCTCACGCCATTATATTGTTTAGTAAAAGCTGGGTACTTTACTTCCCAACCTCGACTTTCACGGAATTCTAATACTTTTATTTTTTCAATCTTACTATTTTTAATTATGATTCCAAATGTAATTGGCTCTGTTTTACCAATCTCTTTCAATATCCATGCTGTTCGACCTTCTTTTTCCCAATACTTTATTATTAGTCCACCGTAAGGATGACCTAAGAGTGCAGCGACTCTCTTTCTCACATCGCCTCCCAACATTATTCTGCTATTTTCTGGTGGTTTTTTGAAGAATGCCTCAGATATGAAATCTTCGTCAGTTTGGTATACCCCACGTGCAAATAAAGACGACACTGTTACAAGTAACAGTGTCGCAATTATTAATAGTGAATATTTTTTTATAACCATTCTAGTGTTTCATATACCTTATATTAGAATGAGTATCCTAGACCAATATTAAATCCGTCTTGATCTTGATCGTTTGCTTTACTTTGATCAACGTAATCAAATTTAGCTACCACAGTTGGGTCTATCCAGTAATTGAAACCAATACTTCTTGCATCAACTTCAGTGTCTGTAGTATTACCAGCCTTGTTGTCATAAGTTTCGAATCGAGCAAAAGCGCCCCATTTTTCATTTAATCTGTATGAAGGTTCAACATAGTAACCGTCTTGCTGATCAGCACCTGCTGTTGCAACAACATTGCCTTGTATATCCCAACGAGCATATAAAGCTCTTACTTGGAACTTATCTTTTTTGTATACAGCATGAGTTTCGATCATTTTTGCTGATCCACAACCACTCACTTTTTCCTGACAAAAATCAGGCTGTACAAATAGTGATGCACCTAACTCAAGGCCCGGTATTGCAGTATATTTAAGTCTAGCTATCCCAGCTAAACTAACTGCATCTGCTGAAGCAACTTTTTGACGTCCGCTTCTAATTTTATAACTTGAAGCAGCTGTTCCATCAAGCCCACTGGTTAATGCTACATCAGCAGTAAGACCAGGTTTTAATTCTTTCGTTACCATCAAACCAGCTTCCCACCAAGTTGAAGGAATAATATTTTTTTCTACAGTATTACGCTCTACACCATAGAAGGTATCTGGTTCGTGTGTCTCGTTCATAATACCAACTGGCATTAAAAACAGTCCACTGGTAATTTGTGTTGTATCGTTATAGTCATACTGGATATAAGCTTGCTCAAGCTCAACTTCACCAGGTTTGCCTTCACCAGCAAGACTGTGCTCTAATTCAAATTCTGAGAAGAATCTTAGGTCATCACGGAATTCATGGCCAAAGTATAGGACGAAACGATGGAAGTCTATATTGTCTTTGTCTGCTACACCAGCACCATTTCCTTCTAAGTTGTTGTAATGAAGCTCGCCGTAACCACCCCATGTACTTTTATTAGCTAATTTAATTTGTGCTTTAATTGCTTCATCAGTTGATACTGCCACTTCTTCAACTGTACCTTTTAATGCATTATTTTCAGCTTTTAAATTTTTAAGCTCTTTTTTCATTTCCTGCATCATGTCAAAGATTTCTGCATTAGATGGAGCTGCAATTGCGCTTGATGCAAATGATCCAACAATTGCTAAAGCTACTAAGCCTTTTAAAGATTTTTTAATATTCACTATTTATGTTTCCTTAAATGTTTAAATTTACGTTTTATTAACGTTGGATTGATTATAGTGCTTATAGTATTAATTGTAAATAAGAATCATTCTCATTTACATTCGCATTCTTATTTAGATTCGCATTGAATGTATAAGTTATTGATTCTAAATAAGAAAAAATTGTTGTTTAATTACAACATTTTATAAGAAAGGAATTAAATTAAGACTTTACGTTGATATTTGAATTAAAAATATTTATTTTATTGTTCCAACTATCTCGAAATCATGAGTTATGATCACTGATTTTTCGAGCATAATAGAAGCCGAGCAATACTTAGTGGCAGATAAGTTGATCGTTCTTTCTACAACTGAGGCATCTAAATCATTGCCTTCTAAGATAAAATGAATATGAATCTTTGTAAATACTTTAGGAATGTTTTCTGATCTTTCTGCGCTAATTTCTGCGCTACAATCTTTTACATCTTGCCGTGATTTTTTTAAAATAGTTACGACATCGTAGGATGTGCAGCCACCCAGCCCAAGCAGTAACATCTCCATTGGTCTCATACCAAGGTTCTTACCACCAGATTCTGGTGCTCCATCCATAACAACTGAATGACCTGACTCAGAGCCTCCTTCAAAACTTACTCCATCAAGCCATTTTATTGTCGATTTCAATTATAAAATCTCTAGCAATTCAACTTCAAATATTAAATCAGCATTAGGCGGGATTGCGCCACCAGCACCCCTACTTCCATAACCCATCTCTGATGGAATTAAAATAGTTCTGCTACCCCCAATCTTCATTCCATCAAAACCATCATCCCAACCTTTAATAACCTGACCAACTCCAAGTACAAATGTGAAAGGTTCTCTTCGATCAAGTGAGCTGTCAAACTTTTGCCCTTTTTTGTCATTTTTTGTGGCATCCAAAATCCAACCTGTGTAGTGAACTGATATAGTCAAGCCCTTTTCAGCTTCCCTTCCCTCTCCCACTTTACTGTCTTCTATAACTAATTCTTGAATTTTTTCATTCATTTTTTTTGTGTCTCCTGTTGAAATTTCAATTGAAAAACTATTTGTAAAGTACATCATTAAAATTAATAATAGCCATATTTTTTTATGCATAGTCAAATCCTAATTTAATTTTTATAAGCTTGAGCAATGAGAGCCTCTTGTAATATATGAGAATCTTTAGCAGTCAAATCGTTCATAATAAAAATAAAAATTTTCATTTCCTTATTTTTATCCAGTAAAAAACCTGCAATTGCATTTACATTCCTCATTGATCCAGTCTTAAAGTGAGCAGACTTTCTAAAAGTTGAGTAATTCATTCTTCTTTTTAGGGTCCCATCTACTCCAGAAATTGGAAAGGACGAAAGCATTTCAGGCATCAAAGGATTATGATATATCTTTTCCATTAACAACAAAAGCTGCTCAGAAGTTAAAATAGAGTTTCTTGATAATCCAGCACCATTTTGAAGGAACATACCGTTGTGTGGCAAACTCATCTTTTCAAACCATGTATTCACATATTTATTTACCGATGATTCCAAAACAAGTAAATCACTATCCTCAGCCAAGATAGTCAGCATAGTGTTTCTGGCCATAAGGTTTAGGCTATATTTATTAACATCCCTTATTATTTCACTCAAAGGTCTTGAATTATGTCTATACAAAACTTTCCAATTAGAATCCTGAATATAAGTCGTGTCTAAATTACCACTAAATTCTCCACCATTCGCCTTCCATGTTTTCTTAAAAATCCTATAAAAATATTCTTCGTCATTTAGAACTGATAAATTGATTTCTTTTGTGCCGCATTTTCGGCTAAATTTACCATCAAAAATAACCTGAGACTTAAGCTTGTTTTGTTGAGTTCGGTAATTGAGTTTACTTTTCCAATCAATACATCTGTCATTTGTAATTTTGATATTATTTTTAATACTGAAGTGTTCTAAGTTAGGATTAGATTCGATAATTAAATTTTTATCTTTCATAGTAAATATAAAATTCATAGTATTACTTTGAACAACAACCGGATTTGGTAAAGCGTTGTAAGCCCTCATTGGATCACTATCAAATGGTTTTTCTTTTGAGGCTAATCCAAAATAACTTAAATCTAGGATTAAATCTCCTTTTATCTTCTTTATCCCATTACGTTGAATTTTTCTTATCGAGTTTTCTAAATTAGTGATTGAAAAAGTAGCATCCCCTCTTCCCTTAAAGATTAAGTCCCCATCCAAAGTTTCCCCAATAATGTCGCCATTGTGAAAAAAATCTGATTGCCATTTAAATTGTGGGCCTAATTCTTCTACAGCTATGAAAGTTGAGATTATTTTAACTAATGAAGCAGGATTAAAAAATTTTTTTTCATTATGTGCGACTATAGGTTCAGATTTATTTGTTAGATTCTTTACGACAAAAGTGAATGAATCTTGTGAGACTTTATATTTATTGATAATTTTTTTATATTCTAGCGGAATCTCTGCAAAAACCGACAATGGTATCAACCATATAATTAAAACCCTTAGAATATTCATAACTATATAGCCTGCTTGATTGCTTCAGAGGTTATCGCAACCATATGATGAGCTTCTTTTTCAGAGATACAATAAGGTGGCATAAAGTAAACAGTATTATTAATTGGCCTTATTAAAACTCCATTAGATATTGAATACTCAGTGAATTTATCTATATCGATTTTATTATCAACTTCAAACGCCCAAATCATCCCGATGTTTCTAAGGCTTCTAATTGGTAAGTTTTTATAATCAATCATTAGTTTATTAATTAAATTTGATTTTATTTTATTATTCTTAAGTACGTCTTCCTTCTCGAATATTGATAAAGTTCCTAATGCGGCACTACATGCTAAGGGGTTACCTGTATAACTGTGAGAATGAAGAAAAGCATCAGCCATTTTGTCAGAATAAAAAGCTGAATAAACCTTATCAGTTGTAAGTGTGACAGAGAGCGGAAGATAACCACCGGTTAGCCCTTTTGATAAACATATAAAGTCTGGAATAATTTTTTCATACTGATGTGCAAACATCTTACCTGTTCTTCCAAAGCCCACAGCAATCTCATCAACAATTAGATGAATCTCATATTCATCGCATAATTCTCTTACTTTTTTTAGATAAATTGAGTCATAGATTCCCATACCTGTCGCACACTGAACGAGTGGCTCTAAAATAATGCTTGAAATAACTTCATGCTTATTCTCAAATAATATTTTTAACGATTTTATTTTTTCTTGAATAAATTCTTCGGATGTTTTATTAGCTTTATTTAACCTAAGATCAGGAGATGGGACTGAGAAATATGGTTTTATTAACGAGGCGTACTGTTTTCTAAATATAGGTATATCTGTTACAGATAGGGCCCCTATTGTTTCACCATGATAACTATTCTCAAGGTAAACAAATTTATTCTTTTTTGGTAACCCTACTCTTTTCCAATAATGAGAGCTCATTTTTAATGCAATTTCAACGGCATTTGCCCCATCACTTCCATAGGAGCAATGGCTTAGTTTTGTGAGTTTGCTTAATTTTTTTGATAAATCAATAGCAGCCTCATGCGTTGCCCCTGCAAGCATTACATGTTCAATTTTATTTAACTGCTTTGTGATGTGCTGCTTAATTATTTTATTATTATGGCCAAATAAATTTACCCACCAAGAACTAGTCACATCTAAATATTTTTTATTATTAAAATCGATTAGCCAACTTCCCCTACCTTCTCTTATTGGTATCAAAGGAGTTTTTTCATGATGCTTCATTTGGGAACATGGATGCCAAATATACTTCATGCTTTCTTTAATATATTTTTTATTTTTCATAAGTTAAGGGGCTGGATTCATTCTTTTTAAATGTGTCTGGTCAATTTTTTCTAAAATATCATCTTTTAAGATTATTTCATATGCAGATATATTTTCTTTTAATTGATTTATTGAGGTGGCACCCACAATGGTGCTTGTTACAAACCATTGTCTGTAGGCAAAACTTAATGCCATCTGTGTTAAAGATAAATTAGCCTCTTTTGCTATATGAAGATAATCCTCAACAGCAAGAGTGACGCCTGGCTTACTATATCGTTTTGCATAGCCAGGAAATAAATTTACCCTTCCAGATGATTCTGGGTTCTGAATATACTTTCCTGTTAAATGCCCAAATCCTAATGGTGAGTAAGCAAAAAATCCTAAATCTTCTCTATATAGTATTTCACTCAACCCTAATTCAGCGATTCTATTTATCAAGCTATAGCTATTTTGAACTGCACAAATTAAGGGTAATTTTTTTTCTTTAGCAACCCTAATAAACTCCATCACACCCCAAGGTTGCTCATTTGATAAAGCGATATACCTTACCTTCCCATCATCAACTAGCTTCATTAAGCTTTCCAACTGCTCTTCAATTGAAACCCATTGTATCTTTTTACTATTTTTATATTCATCTTTTGGGTCAAATTTGTATTGTCCAAACATAGGCACGTTTCTTTCTGGCCAGTGAAGATAAAGCAAATCTACGTAATCTGTTTTCATTCTTCTTAATGAATTATTTACAGCTTCACTTATATTTTTATCGTCCAGGGATTTTGGTCCACCCCTAATCCAATCAATAGAGCGCCTTGGTCCAGCTATTTTTGTTGATAGTATTAATTCATCTCTTTTTTTCTTTTCAATCCAGTTTCCGATAATTAATTCCGTCGCGTTGCAAGTTTCTGCCTTCGGAGGTACAGGATACATTTCTGCCACATCAAAACTATTAATACCTTGGTCTAAAGCGTAGTCTAGTTGGTCAAATGCTTCTTTTTGACTATTTTGATCTCCAAATGTCATCGTCCCCAGTGTTATTGGTGACACTCTTAGCTCTGTATGAGCAACTTTTTTATAATCTTTTTTTTCAAACATATTTTTTTAAAAACAATTACTTATGAATTATTTTTTACCTTTCCCCTTGAATTTATCACTATTTGTCCCTATTATTAGCACTCTATGTCATTGAGTGCTAAATTTACTTAAAGACAAGATTAATTTTAACTTTTTAAAGAATAAACTACTAGGAGAACTTACACATGAAAATTCGTCCTTTACATGATCGTGTAATTGTAAAGCGTCTTGAAGAAGATAGAACAACTGCATCAGGCATCGTTATCCCTGAAAGTGTTGAAGGTGAAAAACCTGATCAAGGAACAATACAAGCTATCGGGAATGGAAAAATCCTTGAAGATGGTTCAAGTCGTAAACTAGACGTAAAAGTTGGTGAAAAGGTTCTTTTTGGTAAATACGCCGGCCAAGCAGTGAAGGTAGACGGTGAAGAGCTTCTTGTAATGAGAGAAGAAGATATTATGGGTATTGTTGAATAACATACCATTAAAATTATTAAATACACAATTGGAGAGAGAATAAATGGCAGCTAAAGACGTAAGATTTGGCGATGATGTTCGTCAAAAGATGGTTAAGGGAGTCAACACATTAGCTAATGCAGTTAAAGTGACACTTGGACCTAAAGGTAAAAATGTTGTTTTAGAAAGATCTTTTGGAGCACCGACAATCACAAAAGATGGTGTGTCTGTTGCAAAAGAAATTGAATTAGAAGATAAGTTTGAAAACATGGGTGCGCAAATGGTAAAAGAAGTTGCATCTAAAACTTCAGATAATGCTGGTGATGGCACAACAACAGCTACTGTTCTAGCTCAAGCAATTATTCGTGAAGGAATGAAATCAGTTGCTGCAGGTATGAACCCAATGGATTTAAAAAGGGGTGTTGATAAAGCAGTAGAATCTGCAGTGATAGAATTACATAAGTTAAGTAAACCATGTAATACATCAAAAGAAATTGCACAAGTTGGTTCAATTTCAGCTAATTCTGATGTTGCGGTAGGTCAAATTATTGCCGATGCTATGGACAAAGTAGGAAAAGAAGGAGTTATTACTGTCGAAGATGGTTCTGGACTCACAAATGAATTAGATGTTGTAGAGGGAATGCAATTTGATCGAGGATATTTATCACCTTATTTTATTAATAATAATGACAAACAAATTGCATTATTAGAAGAGCCTTTTGTACTCCTTCATGATAAAAAAATATCGAGCATTAAAGACTTACTCCCTACTTTAGAGCAAGTAGCTAAAGCAAGTAAGCCACTACTAATTATTGCCGAAGAAATTGAAGGTGAGGCTTTAGCTACTCTTGTTGTTAATAACATACGCGGAATTATAAAAGCAGTTGCTGTAAAAGCTCCTGGTTTTGGTGATAGAAGAAAAGCAATGCTAGAAGATATTGCTATCCTAACTGGGGCAACTGTAATATCAGATGAAGTTGGTCTCTCACTTGAAAATATAAAGCTTGAGGATCTTGGTCAAGCAAAAAAAATCGAGGTAGGCAAAGAAAATACTATCATTATTGATGGTGCTGGAAAAGCAGATGCAATTAAATCTAGACTTGGGCAAATCAAAGCGCAAATTGAAGATTCGTCAAGCGACTACGACAAAGAAAAACTTCAAGAACGTATAGCAAAGCTTGCTGGTGGAGTAGCAGTAATTAAAGTCGGTGCTACAACAGAAATTGAAATGAAAGAGAAAAAAGCACGTGTAGAAGATGCTCTTCATTCAACTAGAGCAGCAGTTGAAGAAGGAATTGTTCCTGGTGGAGGAGTTGCACTTATTAGAGCTCTTGATGCAATTTCTAAAACTAAAGGCGATAATGCTGATCAAAATGCAGGTATTCAGATTGTACTACGTGCAGTTGAAGATCCGTTGCGCCAAATTGTATCTAACGCAGGAATCGAGCCATCTGTAGTAGTTAATAAAGTTATTGATGGTAAAGGTAATTATGGTTTTAATGCTGCGAATGAAACTTACGGCGACATGGTTGCAATGGGCGTATTAGACCCTACCAAAGTAACTCGATCAGCACTTCAAAATGCTGCTTCAGTTGCTGGGCTAATGCTCACCACTGAATGTATGATTGCTGATCTTCCAAAAGATGATGCTGCTGCTGGTGCTCCTGATATGGGTGGTATGGGTGGTATGGGTGGTATGGGTGGTATGCCTGGCATGATGTAATAATTATAATTTAATTAGTAAAAAAGGTCTCTTTTGAGGCCTTTTTTATACCTGATAAAAATTATTTGGTGTAGCATTACAACTCATGAATCAACCTCAAGAAAATACAAAATTTTTAGAAAATCTAAATGAAGAGCAAATTAAGGCCATAACTTTAGAAAATCAGTCGGCTTTGATACTGGCTGGTGCCGGTAGTGGAAAAACCAAAGTACTTACTTCAAGGATTTCTTGGCTTATTCAAAATCAAATAACAAATCCAACAGGCTTGCTTGCTGTTACTTTTACAAATAAAGCAGCTAAAGAAATGTTAATGAGAGTGACTGATCAGCTACCAATACACACAAGAGGTATGTGGGTTGGAACATTCCATGGTTTATGTAATCGCATGTTACGAATTCATCATAGAGAAGCAAAACTTCCAGAAACATTCCAAATTTTAGATAGCTCAGATCAATTATCAGCAATCAAAAGACTTATGAAGGCAATGAATGTTGATACTGATACCTTTCCCCCAAAAGAGATTCAATATTTTATTAATGGAAAAAAGGATGAAGGAATCAGGTCTGTTAATGTTAAACCGTATGATCCACACACAAAAAGAGTTAATGAAATTTATGGTGAGTATGAAAAGCAATGCCAAAGAGAAGGGGTTGCTGACTTTCCAGAATTGCTTTTAGGGTGTTATGAGTTGTTAAAAAATAATATTTCCATTAAAGAACATTATCAACAAAGATTTAAGCATATCTTAGTTGATGAATTTCAGGATACTAGCGAGCTTCAATACAAATGGCTTAAATTGTTAGCAGGTAAAGATAATTTTGTGTTCGCTGTCGGGGATGATGATCAATCCATATATGCATTTAGAGGGGCAAGAGTTGGAAATATGCAGGACCTTGAAAGAGATTTCAAAATTAAAAATATTATCAAACTTGAACAAAATTATCGCTCTAAAAATAATATCCTAAATGCTGCAAATGCAATAATAGATAATAATACAAATAGACTTGGAAAAAACCTTTGGGCAGCATCTGGGGATGGTGATCCAATTCGTCAATACATTGGTTTAAGTGATTATGATGAAGCTAATTTTATTCTAGATGAAATAAAGATGCTCCACCGAGGTGGTCTAAACTACAGTCAGATTGCAATTTTATATAGAAGTAATGCTCAGTCTCGCGTTCTAGAACATGCCATTGTGTCTAATAATATCCCTTATCGAGTTTATGGTGGCTTAAGGTTCTTTGAGCGTGCTGAGATTAAAAATTCATTGGCTTATCTCCGATTAATTTCAAATAAAACAGATGATAATGCTTTTTTAAGGATAATTAATTTCCCAACCAGGGGGATTGGTGCTAGAGCTATAGAGCAGTTACAAGACCAAGCGAAGTTGAACAATTACTCACTATGGGAAGCTGCAAAAGAAATTGAATCTCAAAATGAAAATATTCAAAAAGGAGTGCCATTTTTTGTAAGATTAATTAAAAACTTAGAAGATGAAATTCAAGGCACCTCCATTGCAGAATCTATAGAATCTATAGTTACTCATTCAGGTTTGAAAGATCACTATCTAAAAGATAAAGATGGAATTGATCGCGTATCAAACTTAAACGAATTAGTTTCTGCTGCTGTAACTTTCATAAATACTACTGAGATTGAAAATGAGGCACTCACCTTAGTAGAATTTCTTAACTTTACCTCTCTAGAGAGTGGTGAACTTCAAGCATCAGCTAGTGATGATGCTCTTCAATTAATGACTATTCACTCATCAAAAGGATTAGAGTTTGATGCTGTATTTATTACTGGGCTTGAAGATGGTTTATGTCCGCATGAGCAAAGTTTATCTGAATCTGATGGCTTAGAAGAAGAAAGGAGGTTGATGTATGTAGCAGTAACTAGAGCTAAAAATAAACTCTACCTTACTTTGGCACAATCTAGAATGCTTCATGGCCAAACTAGATATAATATTCCATCACGCTTTCTAGACGAAATTCCTGATCAGCTTGTAAAAAGGCTCAACTCGATGAAAAAGCACGATATTATTACAAGTTCAATAAAAACAGCTCCTCGTTCCGAATCCAAACATGAAATAAAGATTGGATCCTCAGTAACCCATCCAAAATTTGGGCAAGGAGTAGTGACTGGCTATGAGGGTAATGAAAATGATTTGCGCATTCAAATTAAATTCGCTACACAAGGCATCAAATGGCTGGCAATGGAATTTGCTAAACTTACTAAAGTTTAGTTTTTATTGACTCAAAAATATCTCTGTACGTGACATACTGGAATATGAACAATATTGAAATATAAGCAGTAAAAGATACTAGCAAAAAGAGACTTGATAAAAATGAAATAGAATTTTGTCCCAAAAATGATAACAATGAAAAGAAAAAAGTTGTTAACAAAATAATAACAACGAAACTTCCTGTCAATATAGCCCACCCCAATAAAAGTGGTATAGAAAACATTAAAGTGCCTGCTAGGCTAGATTTAATTGCTTTCATAGGTCCGTATTGGTTATAAAAAATAAGCATGGGAGAAAACCATGTTGCCATAATAAATGGTATTGAAATCAAAATAAGCTTAATAAAGGTAAGTTGGTATTTTTCACTAAACTCAGTAATTGACTTAATTTCCTCAGTTTTTGGAACAAGGTCAGCATAAAAAACCATTGACAATAATGTTGAAAAAATAAAAGTGAGGCCACCTATAAAAAGAAGGGGTCTAAATTTAATTTTTAATAAATTAAAAATATGCTGAATGTCAAAATTTCTTTTTGCATCTAATTCTCTATAAAAATGAATATAAATCAGAACTATAAATGGATATAGAAAAATTGTAATTGGTGAAAAGAATGCTAACACTGGAAGCATTGGGATAAACAAAATTATAGTTATGTAGAGCATCCCCAAAAATAAAGACTGTCTGACAGATTGTCTAAATAAAATCAAAGAGCTATATATCCAATTTTTAACTTTAATTAGCATAATTTCTCACAATATGTCGATCAATCAAAATCTCTTTAAAATGATTTGGGTCTTTTGTAGATGTAATTTCACCCTCTTTCATATTGTGAAAATCATCTAATCTAGATAGCCAGAACCTAAGAGCTGCCAATCTCAAAGCTTCATTTAAATACTTCTGCTCATTATCTGTAAGCTCTCTTTCTGACTGGTATCCTTTGATAAACTCTTGGTACATTAAATTATTAATTTTTCCATCTTCATCTATACACCAATCGTTCATTGCTATAGCAATATCGTAAATAAATCTATCATTGCATGCATAATAAAAATCAATAAACCCAGAAACATTATCGTTTAAAAATAGTACGTTATCTCTAAAAAGGTCTCCATGTATAATTCCTTCAGGAAGCTCAACCTTGTCTATATTTTTATGGTAATTTATTTCCAATTCTATTAATTTTTGATCTTCCAAAGATAAATATTTTTTAAGGTTTAAATATATATCAGACATCCAACTCAAACCTCTAGTATTTTTATTTGATTGTGGAAAATTATTTGTTGTTAAATGTAGCTTAGCTAAATATTTGCCAACTGAATAACAGCTCTTTGAATCCCTAATTGCTATTTCTGTTCCATCTAGAAATGAGACCATTAATGCAGGCTTCTCTTTTAATATGGCTAATGCTTGTCCACTATTATCTTCGATAGGCCTAGGACATAAAAAATTTTCCTTAGACAAATAAGTCATCAAATCAACGTAAAAGGGAAGTTCTTCGATACTATTATGCTCAAAAATTGTCAAAATATAATTTGAATGGTTCATGAAAATTACGAAGTTAGAATTAGTAACGCCAGAAGAAATACCTTTAAAGTCAACAAAATCTTTAAATTTAAATTTCTTAAACCATTCGCTAAGATCGCTTGCGTTAATAGATGTATAGACAGCCATAAATTAAAAAAAGGGGGTTACCCACCTTTGTTCTTAGAAAATTATTAGAATTCGAATACTACCCATTGAGGAACAATTAAAGGCTCTGAAATACCTTCCACCCTCAACCATCCGCTACCCTCAGTTTCCTTATAAAGATAATAAGGTGGAGCACCATCTGGGGTTACTTTAACCATATAAAGCTGTCCATTAATTCGATATTCTTCCGTTGTATTTTCACCATCTTTTATAATTGTAACTTCAGGTTCGTTTGTATAATCAGATTCAAAAGTAGACTGTACTGGAGTAACATCTTCTAATACAATAGTGTCATCTCCAAAAGAGATGTTCGAAATCATTAAATAAAAAACAAGCAACAATAACCTTAAAAACTTATACATTTAATATTCCCTTAACCGAAGCCTTGATTCTATCAAAATCTGACATAATCATACAAGCAACTAGATGTTAAAATAAAAACAAATATAAACTAACTCAATACGTTAGTTTATTCATGAAAATAAATTAAGCAATCAATATTATGAAAACATTATTATTAGTAGATGGTTCCTCATATTTATACAGAGCTTTTCATGCACTACCCGACTTGAAAAATAAAGAAAATCATCCCACAGGGGTTATTTATGGTGTCTTAAATATGCTGCGGTTGACTCATAGTCAATTTCCATCTGATTATAGTGTCTGCATATTTGATGCAAAAGGTAAGACTTTCCGTAATGACATATACAGCGATTACAAGGCTAATCGGCCGAGGATGCCAGAAGAGTTAGCAATGCAAATAGATCCACTTAAAAAAGCTATATCAGCAATGGGGTGGCCGATGATGATAAAAGATTCTGTTGAGGCTGATGATGTTATTGGGACTCTTTCAAAGAAGGCAAATGCTAATAAAATTAAAGTTATTATTTCTACTGGCGATAAAGATCTTGCCCAGCTTGTAAATAAAGACACTACATTAATTAATACAATGACCAACGAAAAGCTTGATATCGATGGTGTCAAGAATAAATTTGGGGTACCCCCCTCACTGATAATAGATTATCTAACAATAATTGGGGACAAGGCTGACAACGTTCCAGGCATAGATAAAGTAGGCCCAAAAACTGCATTAAAATGGCTAAATGAACACAAATCACTTGAAAAAATTGTTAATAATTCCAATATGTTTGAAGGTGTCGTTGGTGAAAATCTCAGAAAAGCAATTGACTGGCTTCCAACTGCAAAAGATTTAATTACTATTAGGTGCGACCTAGATATAAATGTTAATTGGGATGAGTTTGTAAGAAAAAGTCCTGACAATAAAGTTTTAGAAAAAATATACAAAGAATTTAACTTCTCGAGATGGCTTCAAGACCTTCAACAAAAAGATTCTAATAGTGATGGATTTATCAAAAATGAAATAAAAAATATTGAATCATTAAACAAAATTTCGAATTTTAATGATAAAAATTCATATGTAACAATCAATGATGAACAAACGCTTAACCAATGGATTCAAAAAATTAAATTAAAAAGAATTGTTGCGATTGATACTGAAACGAACTCTCTAAATGTGATGCTAGCTAATTTAGTCGGTATCTCAATTTCAATTGAGCCTGGTTCGGCAGCGTATATACCCCTAAAGCACCAAAGTGCAGATAATTTTATTCAATTAAGTTTAGATGTAGTTATTGAAAAACTAAAACCTATTTTAGAAGACCCAAAGATTATTAAAATTGGTCAGAATATAAAATATGATGCGCATATTTTTCTTAACAACGGTGTTAACCTTCAAGGAATTGATGAAGATACGATGTTAATGAGCTATATCTTGGAGAGCAATCAAAGCCATGGCATGGACAAATTAAGCAAGCGGTACTTAGGGCATGATTGTATAAGTTATGAATCTCTTGTAGGGAAAGGGGTTAAGCAAATTACTTTTGATCAGGTATACATTGAAGACGCTGCTCCTTATGCAGCAGAAGATGCTGATGTCACATTACAACTCTTCCAGCACTTACAAAAAATTTTAAAAGAAAATAAAAATCTTCAAAAGGTATATAAAGAAATTGAGATTCCTTCAATGCAAGCACTAATTAAAATTGAAAGAAATGGAGTGCTTATAGACTCAAAAATATTACAAAAACAAAGTCATGAAATTGGGGAAAAATTAATTAACTTAGAGAAAGAGGCTTATATTCTTGCGGACCAGCCTTTTAATTTATCATCTCCCAAACAACTCCGAGAAATTCTTTTTGAAAAATTAAAAATTAAACCCCTCAAAAAAACACCTACTGGAACACCGTCTACAAGTGAAGAGGTTCTTCAAGTCCTTGCCCAAGACTTTCCGCTACCTAAATTAATTTTAGAGCATCGAAGTCTATCGAAACTTAAAAATACATATACAGACAAATTACCAAAAATGATTAACCAAAGTACTGGTAGGATTCATACAAGCTATAACCAAGCAGTTGCAATTACAGGAAGATTGGCTAGCTCTGATCCAAACTTACAAAATATTCCTATCAGAACTCCTGAGGGCAGAAAAGTAAGGGAAGCATTTATTGCGCCAAAAGGGTCGGTGATAATGTCTGCAGATTATTCTCAAATTGAACTGAGAATCATGGCGCATTTATCAAAAGATAAACGTCTAATTCAAGCATTTAAAAATAATGAAGATATTCATAGAATTACAGCCGCAGAAATATTCAACACCTCGCTAGAAAGTATTTCAAATGAACAAAGAAGATATGCAAAAGTAATTAACTTCGGGCTTATATATGGTATGAGCCCATTTGGCCTTGCTAAAAATCTTAATATTGAAATAAGTGCTGCTAAAAATTATATCGATCGTTATTTTACTCAATATCCCTCTGTAAAGCAGTACATGGAGGATGCAAAACATACAGCTAAAGAAAAAGGATATGTTGAAACTTTTTTTGGGAGAAGATTATGGCTTCCTGAGATTAATGGCTCCAATGGAATTATGCGTGCTGCTTCGGAGAGAGCTGCAATCAATGGGCCAATGCAAGGTACAGCAGCTGACTTAATTAAATTAGCTATGATTGCGGTTCATAATTGGATACAAACGGAACTTAATATTAAAGGAAAAATGATTATGCAAGTTCATGATGAGCTTGTTTTCGAGGTTCCTCATAATGAAGTACAGACTTTTAAAAAAATAATTCCTAAACTAATGGCGGAAGTTACTTCTTTGTCTGTTCCGCTGATTGCTGATATTGGAGAAGGTGAAAATTGGGAGCAAGCTCATTAACGCCGAAAATACCATAAATTTTTTAGATATATCTAAAAAAGAAATCCATGCTGTAATCATCGGGGATGAAATTTTATCAGGAAAAAGAGAAGATAAACACCTTATGCACTTATCTAAAACATTAAAAGGTTATGGATTATGGCTTTCAAAAGTTGACTATATTCCAGATGATCTAGAGATAATCAGGAAAACTATTCAAGAGAAAATCGGATCTATAGTTTTTTGCTTTGGCGGCATAGGTGCCACACCAGATGATTGCACTAGGCATGCAGCAGCACTTGCACATAAACAGACTATAGTTCAAAACTCTAAAGCAAAACTACTCATTGAAAATCAATTTGGTAAAGATGCATATCCAAAAAGAATTTTAATGGCAGACCTTCCAGATAGTGCTGAACTGATACCTAACGTTATTAATAATATTCCGGGGTTCTTGATTAATCACCATCATTTCATGCCAGGCTTTCCTGAAATGGCATGGCCAATGATTGACTGGGTAATTCATACTCACTACAAAACCCTTATAAACTTAAAAGATGTTGAGGACCAATCAATTTGGCTAGATGATGTAAGCGAAAGTATGCTAATTGACACAATGAATGAAATAAAAAATAGAAATAAAGAAATTAAAATATATAGCCTTCCTAAATTAAGACCAAATAAAACATTAGAGCTTGGAATCAAAGGTACCTCTATGAATGTAAATAAAGCAATGAAAGACCTTAAGAGCCAGTTAAAAAAATTAAAATTTAATTGGCGAGAAAATTAAACTTTGATAATCATCTAATTGATTATAAAATAAGCACTTCGCTTACATTTTGTTAATTTAAAAATATGCAGATAGGGCCTCATAAACTTAAAAATAATTTGATTTTAGCTCCGATGGCTGGAGTTACTGATCGTCCATTCCGCATGCTATGTAAGCATTATGGTGCTGGTATGGCTGTAAGTGAAATGGTTACCTCTAACTCCCTTCTTTATGGAAGTGAAAAAACTCTGCTAAGAGCAAATCATCAAGGCGAAGTCGCACCCATCTCTGTTCAAATTGCTGGTGCTGATCCAGATATGATGGCAGAAGCTGCAAAATTTAACATGGCAAAAGGAGCCCAAATTATCGATATCAATATGGGATGTCCTGCAAAAAAAATATGTAATGTTATGGCAGGGTCAGCACTTCTTCAAAAAGAAAAATTAGTTGAAAAAATTCTTACTGCAGTAGTTAAATCTGTTGATATACCGGTAACTCTAAAAATAAGAACGGGATGGGACAAGGAAAATAGAAATGCTACTAGAATAGCAAAAATAGCTGAAGATTCAGGCATACAAGCTCTATCAATGCATGGAAGAACGAGGGCTTGTTTATATAAAGGTGATGCTGAATATGACACTATTGCTAATGTTAAGCAAATAATAAATATTCCAGTTATAGCTAATGGTGATATTACGACTCCAGAAAAAGCAAAGTTTGTTCTTGAATATACAAAAGCGGATGGCGTAATGATTGGTCGGGCAGCACAGGGTCGGCCATGGATATTTAGAGAAATAGAATATTTTTTGAAGACTGGTAGACATATGGCTAGGCCGACCATAAGCGAAATAGAAAAAACTACAATTCAACATGTAAGTGATTTATATAATTTTTATGGGGCAGAGAGGGGTCATAGAATTGCAAGAAAACACATCTCTTGGTACACAAAAGGACTTAAAAATTCAGCTCAATTTAGATTTAATATGAATCAAATTGATGGGACCACTCAACAAATTGAGTTTATTAAACAATATTTTAATGAATTAAGAGAGCTTGATGAGTATATTACATATGAAGGTTCTGAAAATGAGCTTGGGCTTGTTGCCTGATGAGTAAAGCAAATTTATCTAATGATATTGATATTCTATTAGATCAATACTTTACAGACTTATCTGGTGAAAATCCTAATGGTGTTTACGATATGGTTATTCAATCTGTAGAAAAGCCACTTTTACTCTATATTATGAATCTTGCGGAAGGTAACCAAAGTAGAGCTGCAGATATTCTAGGCCTCAATAGAAATACACTTAGAAAAAAACTTAAACAACATAAAATTGAAACATAAGATGATTAAATTAAGCAGGGCCTTAGTTAGCGTTTCTGATAAATCGAATATTTTAAAATTGGTCACAATATTACAAAACTTCAATATTGAAATTATTTCCACAGGCGGGACTGCCGCCCTTTTAAAAGAAAATAATATTAAAGTCACTGAAGTTAGTGACTATACTCAATTTCCTGAAATGCTTGATGGTCGAGTTAAAACCTTACATCCAAAAATTTATGGGGGAATCTTAGCTCAAAAAGACAACGTAAAACATATAGAAACACTTAAAAAAAATGGTATCCCTCAAATTGATCTTGTCATTGTCAACTTATACCCATTTGAATCAACCATTAATAATCCAAAATGTAATTTAGAACTAGCAATTGAAAATATTGATATTGGGGGTCCCACGATGGTTAGAGCTGCTGCGAAAAACTTTAAGAGTGTTGCCGTGTTGACTAACCCCAATGAATACGATAATTTTTCTAAGCAATTAATAGAGCATAATGGTGCACTAGACGAAGCATATCGATTCAAACTTGCCCAAAATGCTTTTTCACATACGGCACATTACGATAAAGTTATTAGCGAATATCTTTCCAAGAATAATAAACAGGAGAACTTTCCTAGCACTTTAACTCAAAATATGAACAAGAAAATGGATATGCGTTATGGAGAAAATCCTCATCAAGCAGCTGCTTTTTATGTAGAACCAAAAATTCAAAATGGCTCCCTTGCAAATTTTAAGCAAATTCAAGGTAAAGAACTATCGTTCAATAATTTAAATGACTCAGATACGGCATGGGAATGTGTTAAATTATTTTCTGCCCCAACTTGCGTAATTGTCAAACATGCAAACCCGTGTGGAGTATGTACTTCTATAACAATTAAGGATGCTTACAAAGGGGCTTTTTCAACTGATCCGACTTCTGCATTTGGTGGTATTATTTCAATCAATAAAGAAATGGATGCAGAAGCTGCTGAATTAATTCTAAATCAATTTGTTGAGGTCATTATTGCTCCCAGCTATTCGGAAGCTGCATTAAATATTTTTAAAACAAAAATAAATATCAGATTATTACAAGTTGAAATTAATACATTGAAAAATAATTTGGATTTCAAAAAAATTGGTGGGGGGTGGTTAGTCCAAACAAGCGATGATCACAAACTAGACATTAATACATGTAAAGTTGTGTCTAAATTAAAACCTAATGCTGAACAGTTAGAAGATTTAAATTTTGCTTGGGAAGTTGCACGATATGTTAAATCTAATGCAATTATTTTCTGTAAAGATAAAAAAACTCTTGGGGTTGGTGCAGGTCAGATGAGTAGAGTTGATAGTACTCGTATAGCTGCAATAAAAGCAGAAAATGCTAATATTATTCTAACAGGCAGTGTGGTTGCCTCAGATGCATTTTTTCCCTTCCGCGACGGTATAGATGTTCTTGCAGGGTACGGTGCAAAATGTGTTATCCAACCTGGTGGGAGTATTAAAGATGATGAGGTCATTGAAGCAGCTGATGAACATGGTTTAATAATGATATTCACTGGCATAAGACACTTTAAACATTAGATATGAAAGCTTTAATCATTGGTAATGGAGGTCGGGAACATGCACTTGCATGGAAGATTGAACAAAGCCCACTTGTTAAAAAAGTTTTTGTTGCTCCAGGCAATGGTGGGACTGACTTAGAAGATAGAATAGAAAATATTGATATTGATATTAATGATATAAATCAATTAGTTTTATTTGCAAAAAAAGAAAAAATAGATCTAACAATTATTGGCCCAGAAATTCCTCTTTCGAAAGGAATTGTAGATACATTTATAGAAAATAAATTGAAAGTTTTTGGTCCAAGAAAATTAGCAGCTCAGCTTGAAAGCTCAAAAGATTTTGCAAAATCTTTTATGGAGCGCCATAAAATTCCAACAGCAAAATATAAAACATTTACAAACATCAAAGATGCTCATAGATATATAAATGAAGAGGGGGCTCCGATTGTAATTAAGGCGGATGGGCTAGCTGCTGGAAAAGGGGTCGTAGTCGCAATGACTGTTCATGATGCATTGGTTGCAGTAGATTCAATGCTTGAAGATAATTTATTTGGTGATGCAGGGGCAAGAGTTGTTATTGAAGAATTTTTAACAGGGGAAGAGGTTAGCTTTATTGTTATATGTGATGGTAATTCCATTCTTCCTTTAGCATCAAGCCAAGATCATAAAAGGCTATTAGATTTAGATTTAGGTCCTAATACAGGTGGGATGGGGGCCTATTCACCTGCCCCCATTGTCACCCCAGAGTTACATAGAAAAATTATGAGTGAAGTCATCGAGCCCACTACTAAAGGTATGAAAAATGATGGTATAGAATTTACAGGTTTTTTATATGCTGGCTTAATGATTGATAAAGATAATAATATCAAAACACTTGAGTTTAATTGTCGAATGGGGGACCCAGAAACACAACCTATTCTATTTAGGCTTGAAAGTGATTTATTTGAAATACTTTTAGCTGCAGCAGATAAAGATATTAAAAATTACAAAGCTAAATGGGAGCCTGGTTCAGCAATAACTGTTGTTATCGCTGCAGATAATTATCCTGATCAACCTAAAATTAATGATGAAATATTAAATCATAATCATAATCATAATCATAAAGATGCTTACATATTTCATGCTGGCACAATATTAAAAAATAAAAGAATCTACACAGCAGGTGGGAGAGTTCTTGGGGTAACAGCAAAAGGAGATTCATTAAAAAATGCTCAGAAAGAAGTTTATGCCTTAGTTAAAAAAATTAAATTTAATGGTATGCAATATAGAACAGATATTGGTAACAAAGCATTAAAGAAAGGTTTATGAAAAATCATAGGTTATCTCGCTTTATTCGTCGAGGAGGTATTATTGCCTACCCTACTGAATCATGTTTTGGGCTTGGTTGTGACCCTAAGAATAAACAAGCAATAAAAAAAATTATTAAACTTAAAAAAAGATCACGTAATAAAAATTTTATTCTTATTGGCTCTTCTATAAAACAATTTGATAACTTTATAAACCCATTAGATGATGCTACAAAAAAAACATTATTTTCTAAATGGCCAGGGCCACATACATGGCTTATAAATGTAAATAATCAATGTCCTAATTGGCTAAAGAATAATTCTAAAATAGCATTAAGAATTCCATCTTTTTCTAAGTGTCAGGATTTAGCTAGGTCAATTGATATGGCCATTACATCTACAAGTTTAAATTTAAGTGGAAAAATACCTCTAAAAAACTATAGAGATGTTTGTAGATTTCTCCCCAACCAAGTTAAACTAATTGGAGGGCGGATAGGAAAAAATAAAAAGCCTTCAGTTATTCAAGATTTTAAAACAAAAAAAATTATTAGATCATAATGACTATTGAAATTAATAAAAATGTAGTTAAAGATTACTTAACCAGCCTTCAAGCAGAAATTATTGAATCCTTACAATTAGTTGATGGAGAAAATTTTTTAATTGACTCCTGGCAGCGAAAAGAAGGTGGAGGTGGAACAACATCAATCTTAGAGGGTGGGAATGTATTTGAGCGAGCTGGGATAGGTTATTCATGCGTTACTGGCTCTAAACTTCCAAAGTCAGCAACTGATACTCATCCACAAGTTGTGAATAGAAAATGGGAGGCCATGGGTGTTTCTTTAGTTTTTCACCCTCATAATCCTTTTGTTCCAACTGTACATATGAATGTAAGATTCTTTGTAGCTTCAAAGCCTGGAGAAGCTGATATTTGGTGGTTTGGCGGGGGAATAGATCTTACTCCTTATTATACTTTTGTAGAAGATGTTATTCATTTTCACAGGACACTTAAAAACACATTAGACCCTTTTGATAAAAAACTTTACCCAATCTTTAAGAGAAATTGTGATGATTATTTTTTACTTAAGCACAGGAACGAAGCTCGCGGAGTTGGTGGTATTTTTTTTGATGACTTTACTGATAATAATTTTAAATATTGCTTTGAGCTAATAAAAGCTATTGGAAGTAGTTTCACCAAAGCCTATTTGCCAATTGTGCAAAAAAGAAAAGATAACAAATTTTCAAATAAAGAGAGAGACTTTCAGCTTTATCGAAGAAGTCGATATGTGGAATTTAATTTACTACAAGATCGTGGAACCCTATTTGGTATTCAATCAAAAGGAAGGGTAGAATCTATACTAATGTCTATGCCGCCATTAGTTAAATGGTCTTATGACTGGAAAGCGAAAAAAGGAAGTCCTGAGGAGAAATTATATACTGACTTTCTACCTCCTAAAGATTGGGTTTAAATTATGCTAAAAAAACTTTTTAGAAAAAAAAATATTAATTCTAAGGTTGATGAGAAATTAAATCGCTGCCTTACCTCTTTTGATTTAACTCTTCTTGGTGTCGGTTGCATTATTGGTACGGGAATTTTTGTACTAACTGGCATTGCAGCTGCAAATCAAGCTGGCCCCGCTGTAATTTTATCGTTCTTAGCTTCTGGTTTTGCTTGTGCTTTTGCTGCTCTCTCTTATGCTGAGCTATCATCATCTGTAGGAGGGTGCGGGAGTGCATATGGCTATACTTATGTTGCTTTTGGTGAATTTATTGCGTGGCTTGTTGGATGGATACTTCTAATGGAGTACGGTATGTCCATTGCTGCTGTTGCAAATGGTTGGTCTGGATATTTCAATAATGCACTTATTGCAATGGGTATTGGATTGCCTGAAGCTTTAACAAAACCACCGAGTTTGGGCGGATTAATAAACCTTCCTGCCTCACTAATTATTTTAATGATTATGTCTTTATTAATTGTTGGCATAAAAGAAAGTGCAAAATTCAATAAGGTAATGGTAGCTGTTAAAGTTTCCGCAATCTTAATCTTCATTGCATTTGCTATGTTTAATGTTAATCCTGAGAATTGGAGTCCTTTTATGCCGTATGGTTGGTTCGAAACACTTCCTAATGGTAAAACAGTTGGGGTTTTAGCCGGGGCATCAATTGTCTTTTTTGCATATGTCGGTTTTGATGCAGTTTCAACTGCAGCAGAAGAGGCTATCAACCCTCAGAGAGATTTACCTAAAGGAATAATTAATTCACTAATATTTTGCACTATTATTTATATTATTGTAGCAGCTCTGTTAACAGGGGTTGTGCCCTATAAAGAGCTTAATGTTTCATCACCTGTTGCATTTGCTCTAGCAAAAATTGGTTTTCCATGGGCTTCTGCACTTGTTTCGATTGGTGTTATTGCCGGACTTGCCACGGTAATGCTAGTTTTATACTACGCACTGACAAGAATTATTTTTGCAATGAGTAGAGATGGTTTACTCCCAACTAGCCTTAGCTCTGTCAACCAAAAAACTCAAACTCCTATCAAAACTATTTTAATTTGCGGCATTTTAATATCCACAATAGCTGGATTTACATCTTTAGGAACGTTAGCAGAAATTGTTAATATCGGAACCTTATCTGCTTTTATAATAGTTTGTTTGGGTGTAATTTTTCTAAGAAAAAGTGGCTCCAAGGATAAAAATACTTTTAGGAACAAGTGGCATCCATTAGTGCCTATTTTAGGAATTGTTTCCTGTAGTTTGCTAATGATATTTTTGCCCTTACAAACTTGGGTAAGATTTTTTATTTGGATACTCATAGGTATCGGGATGTACTTTATTTATTCTTACCGAAATAGTAAGTTAAATTAAAATTTTATTTTAAATATTTTATTAATTCTGTTGTTGAGTATATTGCGGGCAAACAAGTCTGATTTTGACATAAATAAGCAACGCCACCTTTTTTGTAAGGCCTATCTTTAGTCAATAAATCTGATTCTTTTTCCTCTTTTAAATAAATAATTAAAATATTTTTATCTATTTTTTTAGAAATTTTATTTCTCCACTCCTTAAGCTCTTCATCATTAGCTCTTATGTAAAGTATACTTTTTTGTTCAGCATAATACATATAGGCTCTAAGTAGGCTTGGGTAAGATTGTCCATTATCTCTTACCCTGTTATCCCAATTTAACAATGCTCTTTCGGCTGATTCCGCATAAGAATAATCAGAGGTTATCAGAGATAGTTTTTGTAATGCTAAGCAAGCTAATCCATTCCCTGATGGTATGGCGTTATCTTCTGCAATCATTTGTCTGTCAAATAATACTTCATGTTTATGATCTGTAAAATAAAAGGCTCCATCTTCCGATTGGAATTTGTCTTTTAAGATATCCCCTAATTGAATTGCGTGATGTAAATCACATTCTCTATAGTTAGTTTGAATAGACTGAATCAAGGCATCTAATAAAAAAGCATAATCATCCAGGTAAGCATTTAATATAGGTTTTTCATCTATATAAATAGACTTAAGTTTTTCATCTTTAAACAAATTATGAAAAATAAAGTCAATTGTTTCATGCGCTAATTTTACCCATTGCGGCTCATTAAAAATCTCTCCAGCTACTAAAAGACTTTTTATAAGGAGGGCATTCCAAGAAGTTATAATTTTTTTATCAGTTGTGGGTTTAAATCTACCCTGCCTTATTCTATTTAATTTTTCTCTTATAGTTTTAACTTTTGCAACTCCATCAAAACTTTTTAGATTCAAATGCCATGTTTGTCCTTCGTAGTTTGGCTCTCCATCTAAATAAAAAAACTTAGATAGCTCTAAAAATTCATCAGATGT
>CAJQTF010000001.1 GCA_905618945.1 uncultured Methylophilaceae bacterium | reverse complement strand
AACAACTAGATCATTAGCAGTTATTTTTAATGCAGCCATTTTTTCCGGGAGTAAGTTAATCCTTATAGTTCGATCTCTTCTTCCCCCTAATGTTACATATCCAACACCATCAACTGTTTCTAATTTTTTCTTTAAAATATTATTGGCATAGAGATTTAATTGTTGAATGGTTCGGTCACCAGTGAGACCTAACCACATAATTGCACTTGCATTTGTTTCAACTTTTCGTACAACTGGAGGAACAATATCGTCGGGTAATCGCCTAGCTAATCTACTTACTTTAGATTGAATTTCATTAAACGCAACTTCAATATCTTTATCTAAGTTAAATGTGACACTTACAACAGAAACTCCTGGAGATGATTCTGATTTAATAGACTCAATACCTGGAGTTGTGTTTACTGCTTCTTCTATTAAGCTGGTAATACTAGAATCAATAATTTCTGGATTAGCACCCTCTAAAGTAGTTGTAACTGTGAGAATAGGAAATTCAATGGTAGGAAATTTATCAAGACCGATTTTTTGGAAACTAATAATGCCTAATAAAACAAATATCGCAGAGATCATCCAAGCTAGAACATGTCTTCGAATTGAAATTTCAGGTAATGTCATATCTTATTGTGCTGAAATATTAACTTCAGTTTGATCAGTTAAATATCCTGCGCCATCAAGCGCAACTATTTCACTCTGTTCTAAACCGGAAATAATTTCAATAACACCATTTTGATTTATACCCATTTCGATATTTCGTTGTTCAACTTTAGCCCCATTAACAACATAAACTACTTGACCTGCAGGCCTTAAGACAACGCTTTGTTCTGGAACAGCCAACCCCTGTCGAGTACTAAATACTATTGTGCCTTTTACACTCGCTCCAGGTTGCCAGCCTAATTGATTTTCAATATCAGCAATAACATCAATAGATCTGCTATCAGACATTAATTTAGGTTTTAATTCTGCAATTTCAGAGATAATCTCATTTGGTGAGGTAGGGCTTTTAAGTATAATTTGGGTACCAGCTTTTAATTTAGAAACTAATTTTTCAGGGAATGGGATGTGAGCTCTGAGTTTTTTATTATTGACAACCTGAAATACTGGGTCACCTATCTTAAGAAAGTCTCCTATAGATGAAATTTGTTTCTCAACTCTTCCAGAAATTGGAGCATAGATCTTTGTCTTTTCGAAGTTAGATTGTGCAATATCTCTTTTTGATAGAGCAACTTTGAGTTCTTCAATGGCTTCATTTTTCTTTGTCAAAATGGTATCCAATGCATTTGAGGAAATAAATTTCTTTTTTACTAATTTCTGGTTTCTTTCGTAAATTTTTTCTTGATTAGCGAGTCGAGTTTGAAGTCGCCTAACCTCTGCTGATGCCAGAGTTAATTCATATTTATAATTTTTTTCATCAATTTCTGCAAGTAGATCCCCTTTAGAAACTAATGATCCAGTTCTTGCATAAAGCTTTATAACGTTTCCTGAGACTTCAGCAGAGATAGTAGGATCAATGATTCCCTTAACTGAGCCTATCGCTATTTCTTTATCTTCAAAAGTGGTTAGGATGACCTTACTGGTAGTAATATAAACTTTTTTTTGAATGCTTTTCTTTTTAGGCTCGTTATCTCCGCAACCTATAAGAAAATATGATAAAAATATTAAAGTTAAATATCGTTGTAAATTACTAATCATGAAAATTTTCCGCATTAATTATTTCCCAATCAAAAAAAGGGCCCGGATCTGTTTTTCGTTCAGGCGCAATTTGATTGTGCCCAACAATAGCATTAATTGGGTAGTACTTGCATAGACATTTTAAGAGGTTTATAAGTTTCATGTATTGTATTTCCTCAAACGGGGTCAAATCAGAACCCTCAAGCTCTATACCTATTGAAAAGTCATTACAGTTCGAATTATTCTTCCAATTAGAGTCGCCAGCATGCCACGCTCTATTTTTACACGAAACAAATTGTACTAGTTCCCCAGTTCGTTTAATAAGAAAATGAGAAGAAACTTTGAGGTCTTTAATTTTTTTAAAATAAGAGTTTTTTTCAATCTTTAGTTTGTTTGTAAAGAAGTCTTCAATAAATGTGCCTCCAAATTTATTTGGCGGTAAGCTTATGCTGTGGATTACTACCATGTTGATTAGCTTCCCTCTTGGCCGCGCGTCAAAGTTGGTTGATTTAAGGAAATTAGCATCCTTAATCAAACCAGTTTGGCTTAATTCATAAAAGTTACATGTTGGTTTCATCTAAATCGCTTATAATCGCTTGAAAGTAATATATATGGAAAGTCTAATGGTTTTTGTTAGTTTTTGCATTAAATTAGTAGTGTTAGGGAGAAAGTAATGGATTGGGAATATTTTTACGACTTTGTTATATTTGGTATTGTCGATAATGGAGTGATGTTAATAGGGGCTTTCTTTGGTTTAGGATTAGAAAAATACTTACCATCTAAATTGCAAGTAGGATTAGGCACGGTAATCGGTGCGGGTATTGGTAACGCAGTGAGTGACTTTACAGGTGGATTAGCTAGTGGCAATTTGGTTCTGGCAATTGGCACAGGCCTTGGTTGTTTAATTGCCTTGGCTGCAATACCATTACTGCATAAATTACAGCAATATTTTAGCAAATAAATAATATTATTTTAAGACTTTATTGCTGTTTATTTTATGAGCTAATCATTCAAATTGGTTTATGGTTTGTAGTTACTTTTTTAGTTATTTTTTTGTTCGATACTAAACCAAATTCATTGCAATTTATTTTGTGGGCATCGTCAGGGTTTTACTTTGTTTATTCATGGACACACGGCGGGCAAACATTAGCAATGAAAGCATGGAAATTAAAATTAATTTCTTCTAATAATTCTGCGTGGTTTTATTTTGCAAGATATTTATTAGCCAACATCGGAGTTATTCTTTTTTTTGTATCTTTTTTATGGGCAATTTTTAATATTAAAAATCAATATCTACATGACCTTATCTTAGGGTCAGAAATTATAGACGTTCGATCTTAAATATAAGATATAAACCAATTGATAGGAAAATAATAGTTGGTATTAAAGAACTCATGAATGGCTGCCAATCATTAAGAAGACCTAAATGCCTAATCATCGTATTAAGAATTTGATATGAAATACCAATAACAATACCGAAAAACATTTTTAAATATTTCCCCCCTGATCTTTCTTGAAGAAACCCAAAAGGCACTGCAAAAATTAACATCACAAGTGGCATAATTGGGTGAATTAATTTTTCCCATAACGCAATTTCATAACGCGTTACTTTTTGATTGTTTAGTTGTAAATAATTTATAAATTTTGCTAGATTAATTGTAGACATTTTTTCTGGAGATATAATTAGTGCATTCATCATCTCAGGACGAATCAATGATTTCCAATTACCATTTTCAATATTCGTCGATGTAACTTTATCATCTTCTAGGAGAGTTAATGAGATATTATTAAGCTCCCATTGACCATCTTGAAATATACCTTCTTTTGCATTAACAATAGTTCTTAGTTTAAAATTTTTATCAAATTCATAAATATGAATATCCTCTAGCGAGCTATCTGGGAGAACATTTTCAATATTAACAAAACTTTTACCATCTTTTATCCAAAATCCAGATTTAAATTCTTGACTTACAAGAGAATCAGTAGAAATAATTTTTAGTTGTTGGGCATTCTTTTCACTGTTGGGGCTAATAAGATCACCTATTGCGAAAGTTAAGAAAGAAAAAAAAAGCCCAACATATATTAAGGAGCTAGCAATTTTTCTAATAGACAATCCACTAGATCGCATAACAGTAAATTCAGAATTTTGAGATAGCTCTCCAACTGTGTACATTGCTCCAATCAGAACAGCTAAGGGTATGATTTCGTAGACATGGCCGGGTATGCTTAGAAGTACGAAACTAATAACTTGGATTAATCCATAGCCACCTTTACCAAGGTCATTAATTTCTCGAATAAAATCAAAAAAAGAAAAAAGTGCAATGAGTCCAAGCATTATCATTGCAATGTTAATAAAAAACTCTTTATTTAAATACTTTGTTATTTGATTCATTTAATTCTTATAAATTATTTTTGGTAACAAAGGGAGATTTAAATTGCGCCTATAAAGTAAATAGAAAGCAATAGTTGCAAAAAATAAGTGAACCGGCCAAAGGCCATGCCAAACTTTTGTATTTCCAATCGAAACTATGCTATGTGAGACCCCTAATAAATTGTTATAAATAACAAATAATAATAAAGCCATAATAATATTTACTGAACGACCTGAACGTGGATTAATAACACTTAATGGAATTGCGAGAAATACTAATAACAATGCCGAAATAGGTAAAGAAATTCTCCAATAAAGCTCAGCTTTGTACCTACTTGAATTAGATGCTATAAGTTCCAAAGTACTTTTTGCTTCATAAACCTCCCCAACAGATATTATTTTACGCGTTTCCTTTTCAACAAGCACACCATATTCTTTAAAATAAGTAGTTGAAAATTCTTGTGAATTTTCTCGGCCTTCATACCGACTACCATCTTTCATAATTATATAATCTTCACCCCTTTTATTTTCTATTCTCTCGCCTTCATTCGCAATTATTACTCCAATTTTTCCGTTTTGAATAGATTGAACAAAGATATTCTTAACCACATTACCAAGCTCACTAAATCCTTCAACATAGAAAATACGATTATCTGATTTCGACTCTTTAAAGACACCTGGGGTAATAGTTGCTAACTCATCTCTACTTTTTAATCCTTTTTTAAATTCCTCAGCTTTATAAACTGCCCAAGGACTTATATATAAAGAGAGCGATGCAATAAGTATAATGATAGGTAAGCTAAAAATAATAATTGGTTTAATTAGACTTCCTAAGCTTAAACCCGAACTGAACCAAATAACCATCTCACTGTCTTTATACCACCTGGTTAGAGTTATTAGGACACTTAAAAAAAGAGTTAATGATAGTAGCAACGGCAAATGTTTGAGTAAATTAAAAACAAGAACAGTGTCGATTGCATCATTGGGTATAATGCCCTTTGAGGCTAAACGAAAAATATAAACAGATCTTTGGGCAATAACCACACCAGATAGAATCAGGATTGTAGATAATGAGGTATAAAATAGTTCTTTTGTTAAAGACGTTTTAAATAGCATGACTCTAAAGTTTTGATTTCAATACTAAAGGATATTAAATGAAATTTACGATAAAAACAGATTTAATTACCAAGATACCTGCTGATATTATTACATTAGCAGTTAATGATAAAGACCAAATATTGTGCGGAAAGCAAATAGATGCTTTAACTTTGAAGCATTTGAATAATATTTTAAAGCTAGGTGATCTTCATGAAAGTACTGGCTCAACTTTGCTGGTTCATGGTGCTACTAAATATTCTAGAGTAATTTTATTAAGAATTGGAGCCCCTACAGACTTAACACCTAAAGAATTTTTTAAAGCAATAGTCAGTGCTTCCAATGAGCTAAGCAAAATAAATTTTACAAAGATCATATTTCCAATCAATCAATTTGTTAATAAATTAATAACCGAACAAGCAGCAACTTCATATCTTGTTAGAGCTTTAGTTGATCAAGGATATATAATAAACTCTCTAAAGACTCAAAATAAATCTAAACCTGCAAACTTCCAAGTTTATCTTCATACAAACAAACCAGCTACAAAAGAAATAAAACAGGGACTTAAGAATGGCCAAGCTATTTCTAGAGGCGTAAGCATTACAAAAGACCTTGGTAATTTACCTCCAAATATCTGCACACCAACTTATCTCGCTAACTCAGCAAAAAAACTAGCACGTGAATACAAAATGAAGGTAACTGTTTTAGAGCAAAAGCAAATTGAGAAGTTAAAAATGGGCTCTTTTCTATCAGTAGCGAAAGGAAGTAGAGAGGCACCTAAATTTATAATTATTGAACACAATAAAGGACCAAAAAATAAAAAACCAATAGTGCTAATTGGGAAAGGAATAACATTTGATGCAGGTGGAATATCAATTAAGCCTTCAACAGATATGGATGAAATGAAATATGATATGGGTGGTGCTGCGACAGTTTTAGGTGTAATGAAAACAGTAGGAGAATTAAATCTGCCTTTAAATATAATTATGGTTGTTCCAACTTGTGAAAATTTACCTGATGGAAATGCCGTAAAACCTGGAGATATAGTCACAAGTATGTCTGGACAAACTATAGAAGTTCTTAATACTGATGCTGAAGGTAGATTAATATTATGCGATGCTTTAACTTATTCAGAAAGATTTAAACCTGAAGTTGTTATTGATGTTGCAACTCTTACAGGTGCTTGTGTTATTGCATTAGGCCATCATGTTTCTGCGGTATTTACCAATTACGATCCATTAGCTGATGAATTGAAGATTGCAGGTGAAAAGGCTTTAGACCAAGTATGGCAGATGCCAATGTGGGACGAATATCAACCTCAACTAAATAGTAATTTTGCAGATATGGCAAATATTGGTGGACGTGCAGGTGGAAGCATAACAGCAGCTTGTTTTTTATCGAGATTTGCTAAAAAGTATAATTGGGCTCATATAGATATTGCTGGAACTGCATGGAAGTCTGGAAAAGAAAAAGGCTCAACTGGTCGCCCAGTAAGTTTATTGAGTCAATTTCTGATTAGTCGTACAGTAAAGTAAAAATTAATTTTCTATTAATGAGAGATATGCTTCTTTAGTTAAATAATTTTCTTTATCAAATTCATTGTCAAGAGATATTTGACATAGCCATGCTTCATGAGGATTCGTATTTATTTTTTCAGGGCTGTTTACAACATCTCCATTAATAAGAATAATTTCACCACTTGCTGGGGCAACAATATCTGACGCAGTTTTGACAGACTCAATAGACCCTATTGATGAATCTATATTAAATTTATTCCCTAGTGCTAGGTCAACGTAAACAATATCTCCTAATAAGTCTTGGGCAAAATTTGTAATACCGAGGAGATATTTATTTTCTTGATAGGGTTTTACCCATATATGTTCTTTTGTGTAAAATAAACCATCAATATAATCCATCATATTCCCCAACATAATTAAACAAACAGTACACCATTATAATTTTAAAGTGACAAATAAAATTAAACTGTATATCATCATGAGAAGTTGAATAAATCAAGGGTTTTTTAGTGAAATTTTATTTTAAAAGCGTCCTATTAGTTTTATTTTTAATTTCATCCTTAACCCATCTGACCTTTGCAAAAGATCTAGTTTCTGCCAAAAATCCAAGTCTTTACGTTAAAAATAGTAAAAGTTTAAAAGTCCGTTCTTTAAAGGCTATTGTAGTAAATCAAAATACAGGCGAGGTCATTTATGAAAAGAAAGCAGATGCAAAAGCATCAATAGCATCTTTAACTAAATTGATGACTGCGATGGTAGTTCTTGATTCCGGAATGGATCTTAATAAAAAAATTACACTAACAAAGGCTGATATTGATAGAGTGAAGCGGACAACTTCAAGATTGCCAATTGGAGTAAAATTAAGCAGATATGAATTATTAAAAGCAGCATTAATATCTTCTGATAATAGAGCAGCTTTTGCTTTAAGTCGCTCATATCCTTCTGGTAGGAAAGGCTTTATTAATGCTATGAACGTTAAAGCAATTCAATTGGGTATGCAGAAAAGCCAGTTTAGAGATCCAACAGGATTAGACAAAAGAAATATTTCCACTGCAAAAGATTTACTTAAGCTAGTTAGAGCAGCATATCAATATTCTGTAATTAGGGAACTAACAACTACTCCATCTGAAAGCATTAAAATTGGTAACAAAAGAAATAGTATTGGCTTTAATAATACCAATCCATTGGTTAGAAAAGGGGTGTGGGATATTGGATTATCTAAAACTGGCTTCATTAGAGAGGCAGGGCGGTGCTTAGTTTTACAAACAGTAATTGATGGTGAGCCAATTATTATTGTTTTATTAAATTCGTATGGAAAATTAACCCGCTTTGCTGATGTAAAAAGAATTAGAAATTGGATGAATAGGATAAATAAAAAGAAAACTTAGATCAACTCTTCTTCGCTGGTTTCTTCTTCGCTGGTTTCTTCTTCGCTGGTTTCTTCTTCGCTGGTTTCTTCTTCTTACCTTCTTCTTCTATTTCTTTTTTCGATAATAAACTTAAAGATTTTTCTAGACTAATCGATTCCAGATCAACATCTTTAGCAATATTTACTTTTATTGTGCCTCTTTGAATATAAAAGCCAAACCTACCTTTATAAATATCAATAGATCCTTTATTATCAGGATCATCTCCAATTTTTCTGATCGGTTTGAGGAGGTCAATAGCTTTTTCTAAAGAAACCTTAAATAAGTCTTCATCTTTTGGTATAGATTTAAACTTTCCATTATGATTTACATAAGGACCAAATCTACCAATATTTGCAATAATTTTTTTACCAGTCTCAGGATGCTCACCTAAATCTCTTGGTAGTGATATTAATTTTAAAGCAATTTCTTCATTAAGGTCTGCTAATGCTATTTCGCTTGGGATGGTTATTCTTTTTGGCTTAATTTTCTTATCTTCATCTTGTTCACCTAATTGAAGATAAGGACCATAAGGCCCTATTAACAATATTACGTTTTTCTTTGTTTCTTTTTCAATAGCTATTATTTTTGGTTCTTGTGGGAGGTCTCCATTTGAACTTCTTGTAAAATCACAATCTGGATACCCAGAGCATGCTATAAAATTTCCTCTTTTACCAAGTTTAGAAAGTAATGGTTTGCTGCACTTTGGACAATCTTCATCAATAGATTTTTGGGTTATTTTAGAGCGGTCTAGATCTTTCTTCTCATTAATTTGATGATTAAAATCTTTCCAAAAATTAGCTAACACGGATAACCATTCTTTTTTATCAGCTGCAATATCGTCTAATTGAGATTCTAATTGAGCAGTGAAATCATAGTCTACATAATGGCTAAAGTGCTCAGTTAAGAAATCATTCACAACCTTACCAACATCGGTTGGCATGAATCGTTTTTTTTCAAGTAGAACGTATTCTCTATCTTGTAGTGTCGAAATAATACTTGAGTAAGTAGAGGGCCTACCAATTCCATGTTCTTCTAAAGTCTTAACAAGACTTGCCTCGGAATATCTTGGAGGTGGCTCTGTAAAGTGTTGGTCACCCTTTATTTTTTCAATATTCAAAATTTCACCAACTTCTAAGGGCGGCAGCGTTGATGATTTTTCTTTTTCATCAGAGTGCTCATCTTCATCTTCCATATAAACTGACATAAAACCTGAAAACTTTAAGGTTTGGCCAGATGCCCTAAAAATACTTTCCCCTTTCCCAACTTCAAGGTCGACACTAACTGCATCAAATATAGCTGGAGTCATTTGACAAGATAGTGTTCTTTGCCAAATCATTTCATAAAGTTTGAACTGTTCATCACTCAAATATTTTTTTAAGTTTGCAGGAGTTCTACTTATATCTGTAGGCCTTATGGCTTCATGAGCCTCCTGAGCATTTTTTGCTTTTGTTTTGTAGCCAATAGCAATTTGTGGAAGATACGTTAAATCATAATTACTTTTTATATATTCTCTTATTTGCTGGATTACATCATTTGACAGCGTCATTGAATCAGTTCGCATGTATGAAATAAGTCCAACTGTTTCATTTCCTGTATCAATACCTTCATATAATTTCTGTGCAACGATCATAGTTCTTTTAGTTGTAAAGCCAAGTTTTCTTACGGCTTGTTGCTGAAGTGTAGATGTTGTAAATGGTGCCGAAGGGTTTCTAATCCTTTGTTTTTTATCAACTCTTGAAACTCTAGTTTTTCCTCCACTTTTTAAAAGTAATTCACCAACAATTTTTTCACTTTGTTTTTTTTCATTAACTGTAAACTGCTCTACTTTCTTATTATCTAAAATGTATAATTTCGAAGAGAATTGGGACTGATTTTTTTTTGCTTCTAGATGTAAAGTCCAATATTCTTTTGCTAGAAATTTTTCAATTTCTGCTTCACGTTCCATTATTAACCTTAGTGCAGGGCTTTGAACTCGACCAGCAGAAAGACCATAACGTATTTTTGACCACAGCAAAGGGGATAAATTAAACCCTATTAGATAATCTAAAGCTTGTCTTGACTGTTGCGCCCTTACTAATGCTAAGGCTATATCCCTTGGCTCTTCAATTGCTTGAATAATTGCGGATTTTGTAATCTCCTGGAATACCACTCTTTTTACTAATTTATTTTTTAGTAATTTTTTTTCATTTAAGATTTCAGCAATGTGCCATGCTATTGCCTCGCCCTCTCTATCAGGATCAGTTGCTAAGAGTACCTCATCAGATTTTTTTACTGCTTTTGTGATTGCGTCCATATGCTTTTTATTTCTATCAATCAGAGCATATTTCATTTCAAAACTTTCTGTATCGATACCTTCTGATTTTGGAAGCAGGTTTCTTATATGCCCATACGATGCTAGAACCACAAAATCACTCCCCAAATACTTTGATAATGTTTTTGCTTTAGACGGGGATTCAACTATCAGTAGTTTTGTCATTGTGTTTTTAACTTTTGCACCAGTAAAAATTATGCATCATAAGGATAAAATTCAAACTATTCAAGTTAAATCAAAGATAAAATGTAAAATGCTTGTAGGAGATTGGCGGCATTTATCGTCATTTTTTATTCGCTATTGAAAGACCTACCACCATCGACATTTAAAATATGGCTAGTAATAAAAGGCGCATTTAATAATAAGAACTCAACTGCTTTGGCAATATCATCTGCGTCACCAACTTTTTTAAGCATAGTTTGTGAAATAACTTTTTTGCGGTATTGCGTGTCAAATTCATTTAATTTATCTGGCCATAAAACAGGTCCAGGTGCAACAGCATTAACTCTGATTTCGGGACCAAGTTCTTGCGCAAGTGATTTAGTTAAGGCTGTCAATCCTGATTTTGCAACTGAATATATAATGTAGTTCTTCTTAGGATTTGTAATATGTGCATCAGTAATATTAATTATGGAGCCATTAGATTTTTTTAAAAAAGGACTAGCTTCTTTAGATAAGAAAAGAGATGCTTTAAGGTTGCTCCCAATAAGTTCATCCCAGTTCGCTTCATTGATATCATTTATATTGGTAGGATAATAGGATGAAGCATTATTAATTAGAAAATCTAATTGCCCATAAATCTTAATTGCCTCATTAATAATCAAGGAGTAACTATTTGGATCTAAAAGATCTGCTTGGATTATTGAGGCAGAGCCTTTTCTAATCTTGTTTAATTGTTTTTGAAGTGAGTTTGCTTCAGTTCTAGAGTTTTTATAATGGATAATTAAGTCAATATTGGCTTTATGGAGCTTTCGGCATATTGCTGCGCCAACTCTTTTAGCCCCACCAGTAATTATTGCAACTTGTTTTTTTTTATTCATTTTCAGTTTAAATATTATTTAAGGTTATTATAATCTATGAATATGAATAATTTGCCAACTTAATGCCTATATCAAAAATTAGACCTATTAGAAGTTATGTGCTTAGACAGGGACGTCTTACTAAACATCAAGCAGAAGGTATTAAGTCACTTTCCCCGCTCCATGCTATTTCTTTTGGAGATAATATTTTGAACTGGGATGCTATTTTTAATCGCCAAGGAAAAAGAATTATTGAAATAGGTTTTGGCATGGGACATACAACTGCTGAAATTGCTGAAACTCTAAGTGATTCTAATTTCATTGCAATCGATGTCCATTCCCCAGGGGTTGGAAATCTTTTAAATAAAATACAAGAAAAAAATCTAAAAAATCTAAAAATTATTCAGCATGATGCGGTGGAAGTTTTAGAAAAAATGACCCTAGATGAAAGCATTGATGCCATTCATATTTTTTTCCCAGACCCATGGCATAAGAAACGCCACAATAAAAGAAGATTGATACAGCAGACTTTTTTGGAATTAATAAGCATGAAATTAAAAAAAGAAGGCTATATTCATATAGCGACAGATTGGGAAGATTATGCCAATTGGATTATAGAAATATTTAAGAACAATTCAATGTATAAAGCTAAAAATATTGATTTTTCAAAAAAACCCTCATATAGGCCTAAAACTAAGTATGAAAATCGAGGGGTTAACTTAGGACACCAAGTTTGGGATATGATTTTTATTAAGAGCTAACCAACTTTGAATAATTTCATCTGCTTCTTCAAGCCCTTGTTTTTTTAAACTAGAAAATAGCTGAACAGTAAAATTTGTGTGGAACGAATCAGCCCATTGGGTTTGAACTATTTTCTTAACATCAGAAAGAGCTCTAAGCGATTTATCTTTTGATAACTTATCAGATTTCGTAAGCAAAATATGAATCGGTTTTTGTCTCGGAGCAAACCAATTAAGCATTTGAGTATCTAGTTTAGTTAAGGGTCTTCTTATATCCATAACAATAACAAGCCCAGCTAAGCTATTCCTTTCTTGAAGGTATCGAGGTAACGTTTTTACCCAATGATCTTTAATGGCACCAGGGACTTTTGCATAACCATAACCAGGAAGATCAACTAATGACATATGCTCGCCAATACTAAAAAAGTTTATTAATTGCGTTCTACCAGGCTGTTTACTGACATAAGCAAGACGATTTTGTTTGCTTAAAGAGTTTATTGCGCTTGATTTTCCAGCATTTGATCTTCCAGCAAATGCAATTTCAATTCCTTCATCAATAGGAAGTTCATCAAAGTGATTTACTGAAATAACAAATCTAGCATTTTGTAAAAAAGCCATTTTTTCCCCTTTAGTCTTGAGTTAATGCTATCACGTTGTGCTTATTTTAGTTAAAATGTAGCCCCTTAAGGAATTAACTTCGGAGCCCTAATGATTAGAATTATTCAGTTTGTTAGTTTGATTATAGTTTTTTTTAGTTTTACAGCTATTGCTGAAACAAAGCTTTCTTCATCAGAACTAGTCAATACCAAAAAAATTATTAACAATTTATGTATTGCTTGCCATGCAATTGACGGCAATAGTGTAATTACAGTTAATCCAAAATTAGCAGGGCAGCATGCCGCTTATATTACAAAACAACTTAATAATTTTAAAAGTGGGTTGAGAGAAAATGTAGTCATGGCTGGCATGGTTGCTAATTTAACTGAGGAAGACATGATAAATCTTGGCCATTATTTCTCTGAACAAAATATTTTATTGTCATCAGCAATAGAAAATGGTGTTGGCTCTCTAGGGGAAAATATTTTTCGTGCAGGAATAAAAAATAAGGGCGTGGCAGCTTGTGCCAGCTGTCATGGACCATCAGGACATGGCATACCAGATAAATACCCAAGATTAAATGCGCAACATTCTGAATATACCCTCGCACAATTAAATGCATTTAGGCTTGAATTAAGAAAAAATGATCCTGCTGGAGTTATGAGAACAATAGCCCAAAAATTAACAGAACACGAGATGCAGTCGGTAGCAGATTATATCCAAGGTTTAAGATAGCCAACCAACATGCAACTTAAATTAGCCTAAGCTGTCATTTATTTATATAATTAATGCGTATATTTTTTGAAAACATCCAATAAAAATTTAAAAAGTTTTATTAGTCTTTTAAGTACGATGCGATTTGCAATTGCAATGTTTTCATTTCTTGCAATTGCTTCAATTATTGGAACAGTTTTAAAGCAAAATGAACCTTACAATAATTATATTATTAAATTTGGTCAATTTTGGTTTGAAATTTTTGAAAAACTCGGGATGTATAATGTTTACCAAGCTTTTTGGTTTCTTCTTATATTAGTTTTTTTAATTATTTCAACTTCACTATGCATCTCTAGAAACACCCCTAAAATATTGAAAGACTACAAAAGCTTTCAAGATCGTGTCAGAGAAAAATCTTTATTGTCTTTCAAACATTCATACCAATTCCCATTAAAAAATTTTAGTGTAAAAAAAACTATATCTTTTTTAAAATCTCATAATTACAAAGTCAAGCACAAGGTTATTGAGGGCAACGGGGATTTAATTGTAGCAAAAAAAGGTGATCTTCAAAAGTTTGGATATATTTTTACTCATTTAGCAATTGTGATAATTAGCATTGGTGGACTATTAGACGGAAATCTAGTTTTTAAGGTTCAGGAGCTGATTGGTACAAAACAAATTCAGATGGAAGACCAACCACTATCTAAAATTCCTTTGAAAGGAAGAATGAGTGAAGATAATCTTTCTTATAGGGCAAGTATTTTGTTGTCTGAGGGGGATACAAAAACAGCTGCAATTCTTAGAGCTAAAGAAGGGTACCTTGTTCAAGAGATTCCATTTTCAATAACATTAAAAAACTTTAATATTAAGCATTACTCTACTGGCCAGCCTAAATCATTTGAAAGTGAATTATTGGTAACAGATAAAAAAACAGGCGAAACTATAAATAAAACTATTAGCGTTAATAAGCCTTTAACTTACAAGGGCGTTACTATTTATCAGGCTGCTTTTGAAGATGGAGGTTCACAATTAGATTTATTAGTTTGGGATTTAAACTCCTCACAACCCTCTTTTAAAATGAATTCTGAAATTTTTAAAAATAATAAGCTTACTTTTGAAAATCAAAATTTAACTCTTGAGTTCAAAGATTTTAGAAAATTTAATATTTTAGAAGTAGGTCAAAATGAAGAAAAAAAACCAAAGCCGACGAATGTGGGGCCAAACTTTTTGTATAAGGTTAGAAATGAATCTGGCCAAGCTAAAGAATATCAAACTTATCAATTACCAATGCTAGTAGACGGCAAATACTTTTTTATGAGTGGGATGAGAAATTCACCCCAAGAAGAATTTAAATATCTTAAAATTCCTGCAGATGACAATTTAAGTATTGAAGGCTTTATGGTTCTTAAATCTTTATTAAATAACCCACAAAAAGTTCAAAATGCAATTAATAAAGGCATCAATACATCAGCTTTTACAACTGCTGGAAAGAAAGAGGCTTTTAAATTGGGTGCGAAAAATATTATTAACGCATTCGTAGGTGGGGGGTATAATTCGGTAGTAGATGAAATGGATTTAAATATCCCTGATCAAGCCTCAATTGCAGATAAAGAAAAAGCGATAAAGACTTATATAAATATAATTTATTTAGTTAGCCAAGAGCTTGTTCGTGGTTACCAAGTTAAAAATAATGACGATATAGTTTTTCCGATCAATGACGCTCCAAGATTTATTCAAGATGCTCTAACTGCTTATAGTGATAGTTTTTTTTACGGAGTTCCTTTATATCTTGAATTAAAAGAATTTAAGGAAGTCCAAGCTAGTGGCTTGCAATTAACCAAATCACCCGGTCAATTTTGGGTCTATTTAGGCTCAATTCTTTTGGTATTGGGTATATTTTGTATGATTTATATTCAAGAGATTCGTTTGTGGATTTTTAGAAAAAAGGGGAGTAACAGGTTGATAGTTTCTTTGGCTACTAATAGAGACCGGATGGATTTTGATCAGTATGCAATAGAGTTTAAAGATAAAATTAAAAAAATTACTTAATTGATGGGGTTAAAAATGCTACCAAATATAAAAGATAAATTTATGAATTATTCGTTCAGCTTGTTGCTGGCCTGCCTAACTATAATTGCAATATCAAAATTTAATAATTTTATGGATAATTATGAACTAATTATTTTAATTGGTTCAGCTATTACATTTACTTGGATGGGTAATGTGTGGTCAAATTTTAGAAAATTATTTTTATATACTTTTTTACTATCATTTATCTCTATTTATTTCTATAAAGGCACTTTAGAAGGAATAGAGCTTAATTTCATTCTGAAATATTTTCTATCTAGTCAGTCAGCCATTATGTGGATGACTGCTTTATATCCGTTAAGCCTCGTTACTTACTGGGTTTATTTATTTAGTAAACAAGACTTTTATGGAAATCTTGCAACTAAAATAACTTGGATAGCCACAATGATGGGGTTTGTTGGGCTGCTAGTTCGCTGGTATGAGTCTTATTTAATCGGTATTGACGTTGGCCATATACCAGTAAGTAATTTATATGAGGTATTTGTTCTTTTCTGTTTAATTACATCTTTGCTTTATCTTCATTATGAAGAAAAATTAGAAATAAAAAAAATGGGCGCGTTTGTGCTTATTATAATTACTGCAGCTGTAGCCTTCATTCTTTGGTATACCTTTGAAAAGGGAGCAAATGAAATACAGCCTTTAGTGCCAGCTCTTCAATCATATTGGATGAAAATACATGTACCTGCGAATTTTATTGGATATGGAGCATTTGCAATGGCAGCCATGATTTCAGTTGCATATCTGCTCAAAGACAAAGGCATTATAGGAAGCTACCTACCAGAGTTAAATGTTTTGGATGAGATGACTTATAAAGCGATATCAATTGGTTTTATTTTTTTTACAATTGCAACAATATTGGGTGCTGTATGGGCTGCTGAGGCGTGGGGAGGTTATTGGTCTTGGGACCCAAAAGAAACTTGGGCATTAATAGTATGGCTAAATTATGCGGCATGGCTTCATTTAAGATTAATTAAAGGATTGAGGGGAACAGTTCTCGCTTGGTGGTCTCTGGGAGGCTTAGTTATTACAACTTTTGCGTTTCTTGGAGTTAATTTATTTTTATCTGGCCTTCATTCATATGGCGAACTATAGGTTGCTTTACCAGATTTTAATGTAAAATATACTTAACAATAAACATGAAAAACAATAATGTCAGATAATTTAATAAATATTCAAAACCTTACTTTTGGCTATGGTAAAGAACTCCTCCATAAAGGAATTAATATGGAATTCCAAAGAGGTAAGGTGTCTGCAATTATGGGTGGTAGCGGGAGCGGTAAGACTACTATTTTAAAACTGATTGGCGGTCAAATTAAACCTAAGTCAGGAAGCGTTTCTATTGATGGTCAAGTTGTACATGATCAGAACCTATCTGGTATTTATAAATTAAGACGAAAAATGGGTATGTTGTTTCAGCACGGGGCTTTATTCACCGATCTATCAGTTTATGAGAATGTTGCATTTCCTATGAGAGAGCATACCGACCTTCCGGAAAATATAATAAAAGATTTAGTTTTGATGAAATTAAATGCAGTAGGCCTCCGCGGTGCATATAAGTTAATGCCTACAGAATTATCTGGAGGAATGGCAAGAAGGGTTGCTCTAGCAAGAGCCATTGCACTCGACCCTGATATTATTATGTACGATGAGCCATTTGCAGGTTTAGATCCAATTTCAATGGCTGTAATTTGTGACTTAATTCGAACATTAAATGATGCACTTGGAGCAACTTCAATTATTGTTACTCACGATGTTGCAGAAACTTTTTCTTTCGCGGATTATATTTATTTTGTTGCAGATGGTATTGTTGCCGCTGAAGGGTCACCAAAGCAATTAATGGCATCAAAACTTCCGTTTGTAAAACAATTTATTCATTCTGAAAAAGATGGGCCAGTACCATTTCATGTTGCTGCTCCATCTTATAATTCAGACTTGGCGCTTTAGGAATTTAAAATATGAAGAGCTTAACAAATTTTTTTGAAAAAATTGGTTACTCAGTTACCAGGAGGATTCAGCGCCTTGGAACAGCTGCAAGATTATTCTTTTTAATACTTATTTCCTCAGGAGAAAGTTTTAAAAGGTTTCATTTAACTATGAAAGAAATTTATTTTACGGGAGTAATGTCTTTAGTAATTATTATTGTTTCTGCTTTTTTTGTAGGAATGGTTCTAGGTTTACAAGGTTATTATACGCTTCAGAAATATGGATCATCTGAGGCGATAGGCGTTTTAGTTGCGCTTGCACTGGTTAGAGAGCTAGGACCAGTAGTAACAGCACTTCTTTTTGCAGGTAGAGCTGGAACCGCAATTACTGCCGAAATTGGTTTAATGAAAGCAACCGAGCAATTATCAGCAATGGAGATGATGGCGGTCAATCCTGTTGGAAGAATTATTGCACCTCGTTTTTGGGCAGGTGTGATAGCTATGCCAATATTGGCGTCTATCTTTTCAATGGTAGGAATACTAGGTGGCTATGTTGTTGCTGTTATTGTAATTGGGGTTGACGAAGGTGCTTTTTGGTCTCAAATGCAGGCAAATGTTGATTTTAGATATGATATTGTTAATGGGGTTATAAAAAGTTTAGTGTTTGGTGTAGCTTGTACCACTATTGCTCTTTTTGAGGGCTTTGATGCCCCACCAACTGCAGAAGGTGTTAGTCGAGCTACTACAAGGACAGTAGTAACCTCATCATTAGTAATATTAGGACTCGATTTTGTATTGACCTCTTTTATGCTTGGTGGGTAAACTGATTTAAATAAGGAAACTTTATGGATAAAATTAAACTTGATGCTTGGGTTGGAATCTTTGTAGCAATAGGGGTAATCTCTTTGCTTGGTCTTGCTATGAAGGTTGGGAATTTAACTTCTAATGATATAAGGGAAACCTATTCAGTTATAGCTCACTTTGAAAATATTGGTGGATTAAAACCGAGAGCCCCTATAAAAGCAGCAGGTGTTGTAGTAGGTAGGGTAAAGTCAGTCGTTTTTGACACAAAGGCTTATCATGCAATTGTTAAAATAGATATTGATAAGCGATATGTATTTCCAAAAGATACGTTTGCTAATATTTATACTGCAGGCCTTTTAGGTGAGCAATATATTGGACTTGAGGCAGGAGGAGATATGAGTAATTTGGCTGAAGGGGATAGGATTACCCAGACACAGGATGCAGTTGTTTTAGAAAAATTAATTAGTCAATTCTTGTATAGTAAAGCATCTGAAGAGGAGGAGTAAATTGAAGAAATATCTTATTAAGTTCCTTTTTTTAGCAGTATTTTTCTCAATTAATTCTATAGCTGCTTTGGGTCCTGAGGATTTAGTAAGGAAAACAGCTGAGGATGTTCTATTTGCAATTAAAGCAGACGAAGAAATCCAAAAAGGGGATAAAGAAAAGATTTATAAATTAGCTGAGGAAAAAATACTTCCAAATTTTGATTTCGAAAGAGTTGCACGCCTGGTATTGGGTCGAGCTTGGAGATCTGCAAGTGACGAACAAAAAAAAGAGTTTATTGTCCAATTTAGAACACTTTTGTTAAAAACATATGCAGTAGCTTTGTCAAAATATAAAGATCATGCAATAGAATTTAAACCAACTAGGATGTCTGACACAGATGAAATTGTTATAGTTAAAACCGAAATTACCCAAAGTGGAGGTCAGCCAATTAGAGTTAACTATGCTTTATCTAAGAACTCTGGGAAGTGGCTTGTTTTTGATATTGTGATTGAAGGCGTAAGTTTAGTTACTAATTATAGAAGTCAATTTTCAAGTGAGATTAAACGAAATGGTATGGATGCTTTAATTAAAAAATTATCAAAGAAAAATAAAGGTAAAAAATAGAAGTGAATTCAATAGAATTTCATAATAATAATTGGGTTATGAAGGGCGATATTACCTTAACTCAAGCACCTAGTATTATGAAATTAACTATCAGCTATGAATGGAAGAATTCTGTTCTAATCGATTTAATTCAAGTAAAAGAAGTCGACACCTCATTACTAGGGTTGATATTTGAATGGAAACGACAAGCTAAAAAATATAATAGAACTGTGAGCATAAAAAATACTCCCGCAAATCTAGAAAGTCTAGCCAAGCTTTATGGCGTAGAAAAATTTATTTCTTAAAAATATTTTTCAATATACAAACTAAATTTAGAGATCAATTAAGAATTTGATGAAAAAAGCTATTGCATTTAAGAGCGTTAAAAAAAATTATGGCCAATTAAAAGCTGTTAATGGGATTACTCTGTCAATTGAAGAAGGAGAGTTCTTTGGTTTGCTTGGCCCTAACGGGGCTGGTAAATCTACTTTAATTAATATGTTGGCAGGTTTGGTCAAGCCAACCGCTGGATCTATATCAGCAATGGGCTTTGATGTCGTTAAAGATTATCAAAATGCTAGACATTCTCTTGGGATTGTTCCACAAGAATTAGTTTTCGATCCATTTTTTAATTTAAGAGAAATGCTTCGCTTTCAAGCAGGTTATTTTGGTAAAGGAAAAAGTAATGATATTTGGGTCGATGAAGTTATCGAACGTTTAGATTTAACAGCAAAAGCTTCTACTAATATGAGAATGCTATCAGGAGGAATGAAAAGGAGAGCTTTAATAGCTCAAGCTTTAGTTCATAGGCCTCCTGTAATTGTTTTAGATGAGCCAACTGCGGGTGTTGACGTCGAGCTTAGGCAAAAATTATGGGATTTTATTAAAGAATTAAATAAAGAAGGACATACGATTGTTTTGACCACTCACTATCTTGAGGAGGCAGAAGCCCTATGCAACCGAGTAGCAATGCTAAGAGCTGGGAAAGTAGTTGCTTTAGATACCACCAACAATCTTCTTAAAAAATTTGCAGCAAAGAATTTAAAGCTTAGGCTATCTGCAAAAGGAGTATTTAAATTACCAAGCAGTATTAAAGAAATAAATTTTTCAGTTGATGATGATTTTTATACTTTTGAATTAAAAAAAATTGCTGACATTAGTAAAATCATTACAGCCTTAAATAAAGAGTCTATAGAGATATTGGATATGGAAACTGTAGATCAGGACCTAGAAAATATTTTCTTAAAGCTGACAGGGAATAAAGTTTAAGATGAATAATATACACAATCAATTAATAGGTACATGGACCCTTTTAAAAAAAGAACTTCTTAGATTTTGGCGCGTAGCTTTCCAAACAGTTGCTGCACCAGTAATTACAGGAATATTATATTTACTCATTTTTTCTCATGTGCTTGATAGCCGTGTCGAAGTTTATGAGGGCGTTCCTTATATGGCTTTTTTAATTCCTGGGTTAATTATGATGTCTCTTTTGCAAAACTCTTTTTCTAATAGCTCATCAAGCTTAATCCAGGCCAAAGTAATGGGGAACATTGTTTTTCTTTTATTAACCCCTTTAAGTTATATCCAGTTATTTTTTTCGTTTCTTATTGCGTCAATAGCAAGAGGAATATTTGTTGGTTTTTGTATTTATTTAATCGCTACTTTATATGTTGATTTGCCTATTGAGCATCCGTGGATAGTATTTTTATTCGCTGTTTTTGGAGGAGGACTTATGGGGGCGTTTGGAATAATTGCTGGAGTTTGGTCTGAACGATTTGATCAAATGGCAGCTTTCGGAAATTTCGTTATTATGCCTTTATCAATGTTATCTGGTGTATTTTACTCAATTCATTCGTTGCCAGCATCTTGGCAAAAAGTCTCACAATTAAATCCATTTTTCTATATGATTGACGGCTTTAGGTATGGATTTTTTGGGCAATCAGATGTGTCACCATATTTTAGCTTAAGTATCGTCACCATATTTTTTATTGTCTTATCTTATGGCACGATTCAAATGTTAAAATCTGGATATAAACTAAGGGGATAAATGTTATTACCTAGCCAAATAGAAGAAGTTATTGATGCTAATTTAGATTGTGATTTCATCGAAGTTAGAGGTGATGATGGGACTCACTTCGAAGCAACTATTGTCAGCCCTCTTTTTAAAGATCAATCTATGATTAAACAGCACCAAATGGTTTATCAGGCTTTGGGCGATATGATGAAGCAGGAAATACATGCTTTATCGATGAAAACAATTACGCCAGATCAATGGCAAAAATTTAACAAATCTAAACGGAGATAAAAAATGACTGAAAATTTGAAAATCAAACAATTAATTGATGACAATCAAGTGCTTCTCTTTATGAAAGGAAATCCTAAGTTTCCTCAATGTGGCTTCTCAAGCTTAGCCTGTCAGGTTTTAGATGCATGTGGAACAAAATATGAAACATTTGATGTACTTCAAGACCCTGATGTTCGTGAAGGAATTAAGATATTTTCAAATTGGCCAACAATTCCACAGCTATACATTAATGGAGAGTTTGTTGGAGGATCCGATATCATCAAAGAAATGTATGAGTCTGGCGAGCTTGCTAAATTAATATCCCCAGCATAGCTCTTGGATAAACTTATAATAAATGGCCAGAAAAAGCTAAATGGTGATGTTTATATTTCTGGCGCTAAAAATGCTGCATTACCTATTTTAATTGCCTCTTTATTATCTAAAGAAGAATTAAAATTAAAAAATGTCCCTAATCTTTTTGATATAAAAACAACCGAGAAACTATTGTTTGCTATGGGTGTGGAAATATCAAAAATTGATTCTTTAATGAAACTAAGTGCAAGAGATATAAAAGATTTTCATGCTCCTTATGATTTAGTTAAAACTATGAGGGCATCTATTCTTGTTTTAGGTCCTTTGCTAGCAAGGTTTGGAAGTGCAAGAGTCTCATTGCCGGGTGGTTGTGCAATAGGCTCTAGACCAGTTGATATTCATATTAAAGGCCTTGAGGCAATGGGCGCTTCGATTAAAATTGAAAATGGCGACATAGTTGCATCTACCAATGGGCTGCCAGGGGGGAAATTGGTAGGAGCAGAAATTTCTATGAGCCAAGTGACTGTGACTGGAACTGAAAATTTAATGATGGCAGCGTGCCTTGCGAAAGGAAAAACCATACTTGAAAATTCTGCTAAAGAGCCTGAGGTTATTGATTTAGGTAATTGTTTAATCAAAATGGGGGCAATAATCAAGGGCTTGGGTACTGATATAATTACCATTGAGGGTGTAGAAGAATTAAATGGAGCAGAGCATTCAATTATTTTTGATCGAATTGAGGCAGGCACATACATGGTAGCCGTCGCTATGACAGGTGGAGAATTAAATTGTATAGGAGTTGAGCCAGATAAGATGATTTCTATTATTAATAAATTAAGAGAAACAGGGGTTGAGGTTATTGAGTCAGATAATATTGTTACAGTTAAAAGTAACGGTACTTTAAAATCTGTAAGTATAGAAACTGCACCATTCCCAGGGTTTCCAACCGATATGCAGGCTCAATTTATGGCATTAAATACCATTGCAGAGGGTGTTAGTGAAATAAAAGAAACAATTTTTGAAAATAGATTTATGCATGTTCAAGAATTAATTAGAATGGGTGCTGATATTGAAATTAATCAAAATACAGCAGTTGTAAGAGGTGGTAAAATGCTAGAAGGTGCTAGTGTTATGGCAACAGATTTAAGAGCATCAGCATCTTTAATTCTTGCTGCTCTTTCAGCTAAAGGGACTACTGTGATTGATAGAATTTACCATTTAGATAGGGGCTATGAGAACTTAGAGAAAAAATTTAACCAGATTGGGGCACAAATAGAGAGGGTTAATTAACATGATTACGATTGCTTTATCAAAGGGAAGAATTTTTTCTGAGACCATGCCAATTCTTAATGCGGCTGGAATTTATTGCGAAGAAGACCCAGAAACTTCTCGAAAATTAGTTTTAAAAACCAATGATGAAGAAATTCAACTTATCATTGTGCGAGCTTCTGATGTGCCTACTTATGTTGAATGGGGTGGGGCAGATTTAGGTATAGCCGGTAAAGATATTTTAGATGAATATCAAGGAGTTGGACTTTATCAGCCATTAGATCTAAATATTGCTAAATGTAAAATGATGGTTGCCTGTAGAAAAGATTTTAATTATGAAGAAAATGTAAAAAAAGGAATGCGATTAAGAGTCGCTTCAAAGTATGTTGATGTAGCGAGGAAACATTTCGCTAAAAAAGGTTTGCACATAGACTTAATTAAATTATATGGATCGATGGAGCTTGCCCCTATTGTAGGCTTATCAGATGTGATTGTAGATTTAGTAAGTTCAGGAAAAACTTTAGATGCCAACCAATTAGTAGCAGTTGAAGAGATAGGAGAAATTAGCTCCAGGCTAATAGTGAATAAAGCTTCTTTAAAGATTAATCGAGAAATTCTTCAGCCGATGATTGATAAATTTACAAATGCAGTTGCAAATTAAATCGTGGATATTAAAAGATTAAAATCAACTGATGACAATTTTTTATCTGAGCTTAAATCTCTTTTGAATTTTGATGCTGCTGATAACGAAGAAATTATTAAAACTACAAACGATATTATTAATGAGGTTAAAAAAAATGGTGATCAAGCGGTTTTAGATTACACAAAAAAATTTGATCGCGTGAGTACTTCTAGTCTAAAAAGTTTAGAAATAGAGCAAGATGAGTTAACAGAATCATTAAATAGAATTCCTAAAGAAACAAAAAAATTCTTAGAGATTGCAGCAGCAAGAATTATCGATTATCACCTTAAACAGAAAGCTGAATCTTGGTCATATAAAGATGATCAGGGGTCTAGTTATGGTCAAAAGATATCTCCATTAGATCGCGTTGGCTTATATGTGCCTGGGGGCAAAGCCGCATACCCATCTTCAGTTTTAATGAATGCTATTCCTGCAAGAATTGCCGGGGTAAAGGATTTGGTTATGGTTGTGCCTACGCCTGATGGTGAAAAAAATGATCTAGTTTTAGCTGCAGCAAAAATTGCAAAAGTTGATAGAGTTTTCACAATAGGTGGTGCGCAAGCTATAGCTGCCCTAGCTTATGGGACTGAAACGATACCAAGAGTTGATAAGATTGTAGGCCCAGGAAATGCATATGTAGCAGAGGCAAAAAGAAAGGTATTTGGAACTGTAGGTATAGATATGATTGCTGGCCCTTCTGAGATAACTATTATTTGTGATGGAAATACAAACCCCGATTGGATTGCAATGGATTTATTTTCTCAAGCAGAACATGATGAGTTATCCCAATCTATTTTAATTGCTACGGACCCAAAATTTTTAAATTTAGTGATGGCTAGTATTGATAAATTAATCGTTGAGATGACTAGAAAAAATGTAATTACTTCCTCATTAAGCAATAGAGGAGTTTTTATTTTAGCTAAGGATTTAAAAGAAGCAGCTGCAATATCAGATTATATAGCTCCAGAGCATCTCGAACTTTCAGTTGAAGATCCGGAAGAGCTATTAAAAGAAATTAATCATGCTGGTGCGATTTTTATGGGAAGAAATACTTGTGAAGCGGTTGGAGATTATTGCGCTGGACCAAATCATGTTTTACCAACATCAGGAACGGCAAGATTCTCATCACCTTTGGGTGTTTATGACTTTCAAAAAAGATCTAGTTTGATTTCTTTGTCCCCAGAAACTGCAAGCAACTTAGGCTATGTTGCATCAGCACTTGCCGAAGGTGAGGGTTTACAGGCACATTCAAAATCTGCGAAATATAGAATCATTAATAATAAATGAGTAAGTATTGGAGCGATATTGTTAGTAGATTGACTCCATATACGCCTGGCGAACAACCAAAAGATAAGATTTTACTTAAACTAAATACTAATGAAAATCCTTATAGCCCAAGCAGTGAAGTTTTAGATGCTATTAAATTAAGTACTAAAGCAAGTCTTAGGTTGTATCCAGATCCAGAAAGTATCAATTTAAAAGAAGCGCTTGCTAATTACCACAACTTATCAAAAGCTAATATTTTTATTGGCAATGGGTCCGATGAAATTCTTGCATTCATTTTCCAAGCTTTATTAAATAAAGAAGCCCCTGTTCTGTTTCCAGACATTACTTATAGTTTTTACCCAGCTTATTGTAGTCTTTACGACATTAAATATAAAAGAATTCCATTAGATAAAAAATTAAATATAAATTTAGAAGATTATTTAATTAATAATGGCGGTATTATTTTCCCTAATCCAAATGCGCCGACTGGCATTCCGAAAAGTGTAGTTGATATTGAAAATTTATTACAGCTAAATCAAGAAAGTGTTGTTGTAATTGATGAAGCCTACGTTGATTTTGGAACAGAGTCAGCAGTCAAATTAATAAATCAATATAAAAATTTAGTGATAACTCAGTCATTTTCAAAATCAAGATCTTTAGCAGGTATAAGGTTAGGGTGTGCTTTTGCTAATGAAGATTTAATCGAGGCACTTAACCGTATCAAGAACAGTTTTAATTCCTATCCCATTGATCGCTTAGCTCAAGTAGCTGGTGTTAAAGCAATTCAAGATGAAAATTATTTTAATCTAACAAGAATTAAAATTATTGAAGCAAGAAAATTTTTAGAAAAAGAGTTGCTCTTAATTGATTTTGAAGTTCTCTCTTCAGGAGCAAATTTTATATTTACTCGGCATAAATCAAAAGATGCAATTATTATCTTTAATAAATTAAGAGAGGCAGGAGTTCTAGTTCGTCACTTTAATGAGCCAGAAAGAATCTCGCAGTTTTTAAGAATTACCATTGGCACTATGGAAGACATGCAGAAGCTTATATCGATTCTAAAGGCAGTCCTTTGATTAAAAAAGAGCACCTTGATTCAAAGTTATGCAAAGTATGTAAAAAATCTTTTACTTGGAGAAAGAAATGGGAAAAAGTTTGGAATGAAGTCAAATATTGTTCAGAACGTTGTAGAAGATCAAATTAGTCAAACTCATGATAAAATTACGCCTATGAAACGAACAGCAAAAGTCTCAAGAAAAACTAAAGAAACTGATATTAATGTAGAAATTAATATCGATGGCAATGGAGCATCTGACTTAGATACCGGTATTGGCTTTTTAGATCATATGCTTGAACAAATTTCAAGGCATGGTTTATTTGATTTAACGATTAAAGCGCAAGGCGATCTTCATATTGACGCGCACCATACTGTCGAAGATATTGGTATTACTTTAGGCCAAGCTTTTGATAAGGCTATAGGGGATAAATTAGGTATTCGTCGCTACGGTCATGCTTACGTTCCTTTAGATGAAGCATTATCTAGGGTTGTGCTGGATATATCCGGTAGACCTGGCCTAGAGCTAAATGTAGAATTCACCAGGTCTAGAGTAGGCGAATTTGATGTGGATTTGATTTATGAGTTTTTTCAAGGATTTGTTAATCATGCAAACATTACATTACACATTGATAACATAAAAGGTGAGAACTCTCATCATCAAGCTGAAACCATCTTTAAGGCTTTTGGTAGGGCTTTAAGGGTCGCGGTAGAATTAGATGAGAAAATAAAAGGCGTTATGCCATCAACCAAAGGCTCTCTTTAATTTATAAATTTTTTTAAATTCAATTTATGATTGCAATTATCGATTATGGAATAGGTAACTTAAAATCAGTCCATAATGCTGTCAGTTTCATATCACCTCAAACTAAATCAATTGTTACTAGTGATCCAGATATTGTTGCTAAGGCAGATAGAGTTATTTTTCCTGGGCAAGGGGCGATGCCCGATTGTATTTTACAGCTAGAAAAAAGAGGCCTTAAAGAATCAGTAATTGAAGCCGCAAAACAAAAACCTTTTTTAGGTATTTGTTTAGGCCTCCAAATGCTCTTTGAAACAAGTGAAGAGGGAGGCGTGAATGGATTTGGCTTACTTCCTGGAGCAGTAAAACGTTTCCAATTAAATAAAAATGAAAGAATAAAAATTCCCCATATGGGCTGGAACAAAGTTCATCTATCCAATACACATCCAATGTGGAACAAAATAGATTCAGATAGTAGGTTTTATTTTGTGCACAGTTTCTATGCTGAGGTTACTAATAAAAACTTAGAAATGGCAACCTCAAGTCACGGAGAAAAATTTACGTGCGCAATTGCCAAAGATAATATTTTTGCAGTGCAATTTCATCCAGAGAAAAGTTCAGAGTTAGGCTTGCAGTTATTGAAAAATTTTATTTCTTGGAATATTTAATTTTAAATTATGATAATTATCCCAGCAATAGATCTTAAAGAAGGTAAATGCGTCAGATTGAAACAAGGGTTGATGGACCAATCAACTATTTTTTCTGAAAACCCAGCCGAAATGGCAAGGAAATGGGTAAATCTTGGAGCAAAAAGATTGCATTTGGTCGATCTTGATGGTGCTTTTGCAGGAAAGCCAGTTAATAATGAGGCGATTAGGTTGATTGTATCGGAAGTTGGTAGTGAGATCCCAATTCAATTGGGTGGGGGTATTAGAAATTTAGATACTGTTGAGAATTTTTTAAACAGTGGTGTCGATTCGGTAATTATAGGAACAGCTGCTGTTACTAATCCCGGATTTTTACACGAGGCATGTTATGCATTTCCTGGTCAAATTATAGTTGGCTTGGATGCAAAAGATGGGGATGTCGCAATTAATGGTTGGGCAAAACTTACAGGGCACAATGTGATTGATCTGGCTCAAAAATTCGAAGAGTACGGGGTAGAGTCGATTATTTATACTGATATCGGTCGAGATGGAATGATGGGGGGCGTTAATATTGAAGCAACGGTGAAATTATCAGAATCTTTAAAGATACCTGTAATTGCTAGTGGAGGAGTCTCAAGTATAAAAGATATTAAAATGCTATGTGATGTTTCAAATATTGGCATTAGAGGGGTTATAACTGGCACAGCTATTTATGAGGGTACCCTAGATTTTAAAGAAGCCCAGGAATTAGCTGAGCGTTTAACAGGATAAATATGAGTGTCGCTAAAAGAATTATTCCATGTCTTGACGTAAATGACGGCAGAGTTGTTAAGGGAATTAACTTTGTTAAATTAAAAGACGCAGGAGATCCAGTAGAAATTGCTAAAAAATATAATGAAGAAGGAGCTGATGAATTAACTTTTTTAGATATTACTGCTAGCTCTGATAATAGAGGTCTTTTGTTTGATATTGTTGAGAAAGTTGCAAAACAAATTTTTATTCCGCTAACAGTTGGAGGTGGAGTCAGGTCATGTGAAGATATTAGAAATCTTTTAAATTCTGGAGCAGATAAGGTTGGAATAAATACGTCAGCAATTTTAAAACCGGAGTTGGTCGCTGAGTCTACAAGCCGCTTCGGATCACAAGCTATTGTGGTTGCAATAGATGCAAAAAAAGTTGGTGACCATTGGGAAGTTTTTACACATGGAGGACGGAATGCAACAGGAATTAATGCTGTAAGTTGGGCACAGAAAATGGCTAAGCTAGGAGCAGGAGAATTACTTATTACAAGCATGGATAGAGATGGAACAAAAAAAGGGTTTGATAATGTATTAATGAAATTAATTTCTGATGTTGTTGAGGTTCCGATTATTGCTTCGGGCGGCGTAGGGATTCTTCAGCATCTTGTAGATGGAGTTAAGGATGGAGAGGCTGATGCCGTTCTCGCGGCAAGTATTTTTCATTATGGGGAATTTACGATTCAAGAAGCAAAGCAATATATGGCAGAAAATAATATAGAGGTGAGGCTATGAGTAACTGGATAAATAATGTGCGTTGGGATTCGGATGGATTATTACCAATTATTGTTCAGGATGCAAGCTCAAGTAAGATAATTATGTTTGCATGGATGAATCGTGAAACACTTGAAGAGTCAATAAAGCAAAGGAAGGCAATTTATTGGTCTCGCTCAAGGAAGCAGGTCTGGGTTAAGGGAGAGGAGTCAGGACATTATCAAAATATAGAAGATATGTATTTAGATTGTGACAACGATGTTTTACTTATAAAAGTAAAGCAAGAAGGTGGAATAGCTTGTCATACTGGGCGAGAGAGCTGCTTTTATAACCGAATTAATATGAAAAAGAATAAAATAGAAGAATGCGAAAAAGTTATTAAAGATCCAAAAGATATTTACAAGGGGAAAAAATGAAAGATGAATATTTAGAGAGCTTATTAAGCCTTATTAAATCAAAAAAGAATGATGATCCTGAAATTTCTTATACAGCGCTTCTTCACCAAAAAGGACTTAATGAAATTTTAAGTAAGATTTCTGAGGAAGCTGAAGAAACTATCATTGCTGCACAGTCAGAAGGGAATAAAGAGCTAGTGCATGAAATTGCAGATTTATGGTTTCATTGCTTAGTTTTGTTATCACAAAAGAATTTAACTGTGGATGACATTACAAACGAATTAAAAAAAAGACAAGGAACCTCAGGAATTGAGGAAAAAAATAATAGAGTAAAAAAGTGATGACTATGGATAATTGTATTTTCTGTAAGATTTCTCAAAAAAAAATACCATCTACCATCGTTTATGAGGATGAAGAGATGTTAGCATTCAAAGATATCAATCCAATTGATAAAGTTCATTTTCTCATAATTCCAAGAGAGCATATTGTGAATTTGATGGAGTGTAATTTAGATCACCAAGATATTTTGAGTAAGATGTTATTATTAGCACCAAAATTAGCTAAAGAATTTGGTTTAAAGGGTTTTCGGACAATGATTAATTCTGGCAAAGAGGGTGGACAAGAGGTTTTCCATATTCACTTTCATGTATATGGCGGAAGTGAAAAATTAGCAAAATTGTAATTAGGAGAAAGTAATGCCTGGAATAAAAGAATGGTTATTAATTTTATTAGTAGTTTTAATTGTTTTTGGTGCCGGAAAGCTTAGAAACATAGGAGGGGATTTAGGATCAGCTGTTAAAAGCTTTAAAGAAGGTATGAGAAACCCCAAAAAAAATGTAAGTAAAAAGAAAGCTAAGAAGTAGAGCTATAAAAAAATAATTATGTTTGATATTTCAATCGCAGAATTAATTATAATTTTTTTATCGATAATATTATTTGTGTCACCAAATAATATTCCCATGCTAGCAAGAGGGGCAGGAAAAATAACAAAAAAAGTTAAAATTTTTATTTCAGATATTAAGAAAGAATTAGAACGAGAAAGTAAATTCAAAGAATTAAAAAATATTGAAAAAGAAATTAAAAAGAAATATAAATAAATTGTGAGTAGATTGAATATTTTTTTCGGGCATTTTTTAGAATTAAGATCAACTCTAATCAAATCTCTTTTTATCTACCTCATTGTTTTTTTAGCAATGATGCCATTTGCAAATGAAATTTATTATTTTTTCTCTCAGCCATTATTAGATCAATTAACTTCATTAAATGGCTCTGTTATTTCTACAAAACTCACTTCTACTTTTATAGTTCCTTTCAAAATAACTGCATATAGCGCATTAATAATTTCATTACCATTTATATTTTTACAAATTTGGAATTTTATTTCTCCTGGTCTATATAAAAACGAAAAACAATTTGTTTTTTGGAGTATGTTTTTTGGCTTTATCTTATTTGTTGCTGGCACGTTATTTGTTTATTTTTTAATTTTCCCCGTTATATTTAACTTCTTTGTTAGTTCCACACCTAACGATGTTGAACTCATGATTGATATATCAAGTTATTTACAAATGATAATTGCACTTTTCTTGGCATTCGGATTAGCTTTTGAAGTGCCGTTATTAATAATTACTGCTGTAAAATTTAATTGGATTAAGATAAAAACACTTGAAAATAATAGGCCATATATTGTTGTAGCTGCATTTATTTTTGGCGCTATTTTTACTCCACCAGATATAATTTCTCAGGTCTTATTAGCCTTACCTATTTTATTTTTATATGAAATAGGGCTATTTATTTCAAAAAATAAACTATTTAAAAGACATTAGGTCTATCAGTTTATTCAGTAATTTTATATAATGATGAGCTTAAAAAATTTTAACTTCCGAAATATTCTATAAGGGCCTTAATGGCAAATAAAAGTAAAAAAGTAAGTCTCGATAGAAGACGTTTCCTAGTTGCTGCAACATCAGTGACTGGTGCAATTGGGGCAACTGCGTTAGGCGTCCCTTTTGTCTCTAGCATGCTTCCAAGCGAAAAAGCAAAAGCAGCCGGAGCTTCAGTGCAAGTTGATGTGAGTCAAGTTGCATCGGGAGAAGTTTTAACAACAGAATGGAGGGGCCAGCCTGTTTGGATTTTGAATCGATCAGATGAAATGATTAAATCTTTAAAGAGTAACCCAAAAAAATTAGCAGACCCTAACCTAAATGTTTCATCTCAACAGCCTAAATACTGTCAGAACAAAACACGTTCGATAAAGCCAAATATATTAGTTATTGTAGGCATATGCACTCATCTTGGGTGTGCGCCATCACCAAGGCTTTCACCAAAAGGTGATATGGGTGAAAATTGGGAAGGTGGTTTCTTTTGTCCCTGCCACGGATCTAAATTTGACTTAGCTGGTAGAGTGTTTAAAGGATCTCCTGCACCAACAAATCTTGTTGTTCCTCCTCATAAATATCTCGACGAGAATATTATTATTCTTGGTGAAGACACTAAGGAAAAAGCATAAATGGCTAAAAAAATTGACAGCCAAGATTCAGCTGGCTTTATTGGTTGGATTGATGAAAGATTTCCCCTTTCTTCTTTTATAAAAAATCATTTAACAGAATATTACGCACCTAAGAATTTTAATTTTTGGTATTTATTTGGGGCGCTTGCTCTTTTTGTTTTTGTTATGCAAATCTTGACAGGTATTTTTCTTACCATGCATTACAAACCTGACGCAGCACAAGCCTTTGCATCAGTTGAGTATATTATGAGAGATGTTTCTTTTGGATGGTTGATTCGTTATATGCATTCAACTGGCTCATCTTTGTTTTTCGTTGTCATTTACCTTCACATGTTTAAAAGTTTGATGTATGGCTCCTATCAAAAACCACGTGAATTACTATGGATTTTTGGTGTGGCAATCTTTCTTGCTTTGATGGCTGAAGCATTTTTTGGTTATTTATTACCATGGGGTCAAATGTCATATTGGGGGGCTCAGGTAATTGTAAATCTTTTTGCTGCTGTTCCATTTATAGGGCCTGACTTGGCTGAATGGGTGCGAGGAGATTATTTAATTTCAGACGCGACTTTAAATCGATTTTTTGCATTTCATGTTATTGCTCTGCCATTAGCGCTTGCGGGGCTAATCTTGACTCATTTAATTGCACTTCATGAAGTTGGTTCAAATAATCCTGATGGTGTTGAAATTAAAAATTATAAAGATAAAAAAACAGGTATACCACTTGATGGAATACCTTTCCATCCTTACTATACTGTGAAAGATTTGATTGGGTTAACGGTATTTTTAATAGTATTTGCATCAATTATATTTTTTGCTCCAGAGATGGGTGGGTATTTTTTAGAGGCAAATAATTTTGTGCCTGCTGACCCATTAGTGACGCCTTCACATATTGCTCCTGTATGGTACTTTACTCCTTTCTATTCTATTTTAAGAGCTGTACCACCAATCTTAAATAGTCAGTTCCCGGGGGTCGCTGCAATGGGTTTATCAGTATTAATTTTTGCTTTTGTGCCTTGGCTGGATAAAAGCCCTGTCCGATCTATTCGTTATAAAGGCATTCTTTATAAAAAATGGTTAGGAGCCTTTGTTGTTAGCTTTATTATTTTGGGATATTTAGGTACTGTTCCTTCTACTATTTGGGGCCAATTTCCGATGATTCTTCCCCTTCTTGGAGGAAGTGATGTAGCCACAGTAGCTGCTAGAATTTTCACAATTATTTATTTTTCATTCTTTATTTTAATGCCTATATATAGTAAAAAAAGTATAACAAAACCTGTTCCAACAAGGGTGACAATGAAATGAAAAGTATAATAATTCTAATTTTTATATTAATACAATCACCATTTATTTTTGCGAGTGAAGATATTTATCTTGAGAAGGCTCCTATAGATTTATCAGACCAACCATCTTTGCAAAAGGGCGCTAGAACATTTATTAACTATTGTTTGAATTGTCATAGTGCGAAATATATGCGCTATAACAAGCTTCTAGATATCGGTCTTTCAAAAAAAGACATTAAAGACAATTTACTATTTACTGGCAAGAAAATAGGCGATCCTATGGAAATATCTATGCCAGTGGCAGAATCAAAAAAATGGTTTGGGGCAGCACCGCCTGACCTATCTGTTGTGGCAAGGTCTAGAGGGTCGGATTGGATTTATAGTTACATGAAGGGATTTTATCGTGACAGCTCAAGAGAAATAGGATGGAATAATATAGTTTATGTTAATTCTGCTATGCCACATATTTTGTGGGAGCTACAAGGAGAGAAAGAGCTAGACCAAAAAACAGGTAAGCTTAGTTTAATCAAGGCTGGAAAATTAAATGAAAAAGAGTATGATTCGGTGATTACGGATTTGACGAATTTTATAACTTACATGTCAGAACCTGGGCAGTTAAAAAGAAAAAAAATGGGATTCTACGTTGTTGGTTTTTTACTTTTACTTCTTGTTTTAACAATTAAACTTAAGAAAGAATTTTGGAAGGATATTAAATAATTATGATGAAACTTTACTCAAACTCGATAGATCCATTTAGCCATAGATGTCGAATAGTATTATTTGAAAAAGGAATGGATTTCGAAGTTATCGATGTTGATTTAAATAATAAGCCTGAAGATTTATCTATATTGAGTCCGTATTCAGATTATCCTGTTTTAGAAGAGAGAGATTTAGTTTTGACAGACCCAAATATAATAAATGAATATATTGATGAAAGATTTCCACACCCTCAATTAATGCCGCCCGATCCTGTAATGCGTGCTAGAGCAAGATTATTCTTAAAAGATATGGAAAATGAGTTATTCATTCATATGAAAAATATTGAAGCTAAAGAATCTAAAGTCCAGGAAAATGCAAGAAAGGTCGTAACCAACACTTTGATTCAGTTAAATCCAATACTAGATAAGCAAGAATTTTTGTTACATGATGAATACTCCATGCTAGACGTTGCAATGGCTCCATTATTATGGAGATTAGATCATTACGACATTAAATTAGGAAATCAATGTAAAGCTTTACTTAAATATGCAGATAAAATATTCTCAAGGCCACTGTTTGAAGAAGCCATGTCACCTGCAGAAAAAGCTATGAGGCCCGGCATTTAAAATGGTCTTAAGCACTAAGCCTTATCTGATTAGGAGTATTTATGATTGGTGCACAGATTCAAAATTTACTCCTTACGTAGTGGCTAAAATTATTTCTGGAGTAAAAGTTCCAGTAAATCATATTAAATCTAACGAGATTGTTTTAAATTTATCATTAGAATCTACAAATAAATTAATTTTTGATAATGATTTTATATCTTTTTCAGCACGTTTTAATGGAAAAAATCAAGATATCTTTCTTCCTATGGAATCAATATCAGGCATTTATAGTAAGGAAAATGGCGAAGGTTTATTTTTTGAAGTTAATAAAAATATGACTCAAAAAGACATAAAAAATATAGGAAAAAAAACTAAACAACCTTATTTAAGCTTAGTAAAATAAATATTAAAACTGGTTCCAAAGAAAAAAAATTGATATAGTTACGTTTTTTAAGATATGCCCTCTTAGCTCAGTTGGTAGAGCAACGCACTTGTAATGCGTAGGTCGTCAGTTCGAATCCGACAGAGGGCACCAAACAACTCAAGCAGAACCCTTATATTTTTATTGACAAAAGTATTGGAATCCCACATAATTTCGGGTTCGGTCTGGAGGGGTGGCCGAGTGGTTAAAGGCGACGGACTGTAAATCCGTTCTCTCTGAGTACGAAGGTTCGAATCCTTCTCCCTCCACCATAAGCTTTTACTGCTATAAGTGGGGTTTAGTATGGGTATGCGGGTGTAGCTCAGTTGGTAGAGCATTAGTTTTCCAAACTAAATGTCGCGAGTTCGAACCTCGTCGCCCGCTCCAGATTCTATTATTTGGATTAGCCCATGTGGCTCAGTGGTAGAGCACTCCCTTGGTAAGGGAGAGGTCGCGGGTCCGATTCCCGCCATGGGCACCAGTTAATTTTTTTATAAAGAAAGTAATTTTAAGGACAATATATTATGGCTAAAGGTAAATTTGAGCGTACCAAACCACATGTTAACGTTGGCACTATTGGTCACGTTGATCATGGGAAAACTACACTAACAGCTGCAATCTCAACTGTACTAACTAAAAAGTTCGGTGGCGATGCAAAAAACTTTGCTGAAATTGATTCAGCTCCAGAAGAAAAAGCACGTGGTATAACAATTAATACTTCACACGTTGAATATGAAACAGATAAACGCCATTACGCTCACGTTGACTGTCCAGGCCATGCTGATTATGTAAAGAATATGATTACCGGTGCCGCTCAAATGGACGGTGCAATACTTGTGTGTTCTGCCGCTGACGGACCAATGCCACAAACACGCGAACATATTCTACTTGCAAGGCAAGTGGGTGTGCCTCATATTGTTGTGTTCTTGAATAAAGCCGATATGGTAGATGATAAAGAGCTACTTGAGTTAGTTGAGATGGAAGTACGTGAACTGCTTAGTAAATACGATTTCCCTGGGGATGATATTCCTATCATCATGGGTTCTGCTACTAAAGCATTAGAAGGTGACCAGTCAGATATAGGTGAGCCAGCAATTCTTAAATTGGCTGAAGCGTTAGATAGCTATTTCCCAGAACCAGTAAGAGCAATTGATGGTGCATTTTTAATGCCAGTAGAAGATGTGTTCTCGATCTCAGGCCGAGGCACTGTAGTGACTGGGCGTGTTGAACGTGGGGTTGTGAAAATTAATGAAGAAATTGAAATTGTTGGTTTAAAAGATACGGTAAAAACAATTTGTACAGGTGTTGAAATGTTCCGTAAATTACTTGATCAAGGTCAAGCAGGAGATAACGTAGGTGTGTTACTTCGTGGAACAGCTCGTGAGGATGTGGAGCGTGGGCAGGTTTTATGTAAACCAGGCTCAATAAAGCCACATACTAAATTCACAGCAGAAATTTATTGTTTAAGTAAGGACGAAGGTGGAAGACATACTCCATTCTTTAATGGATATCGCCCACAATTTTACTTTAGAACAACAGATGTAACTGGTGCAGTTGAATTGCCAGAAGGAACAGAAATGGTAATGCCAGGAGATAACGTATCAATTACTGGAACACTAATTGCCCCAATTGCTATGGAAGAAGGTTTGCGATTTGCTATTCGTGAAGGCGGAAGAACCGTTGGCTCTGGTGTGGTGGTAAAAGTTATTGAATAGAGATTAGGGTTAAACCTAGGCCAGTAGCTCAATTGGTAGAGTATCGGTCTCCAAAACCGAGGGTTGGGGGTTCGAAGCCCTCCTGGCCTGCCAACAAAAGGAAGCGAAGTGGGAGTGAGTATTAATATTAGATTAGGATTATCATTTTTATTTTTAGGGGCTGGATTGCTAGGATTTTATATGCTTTCTGGGCAACCTATGGTGCTAAGAATTTTATCTGTATTAGCAGGTATAGGGGCATTCATTGCTGTATTTTGGACAACATCTCAAGGCCAGCAAGCTATTAGATTTTTAGGTGAAGCCATTACAGAAGCAAAAAAAGTTGTTTGGCCGACAAGAAAAGAAACAATACAAATGACTATGATAGTTTTTATTTTAGTTGTAATCATGGCTATTTTTCTTGCTTTTATCGATATTGGTTTTTCATATATTATAAATTTGTTATTAGGGCGAGGTAAGTAATGGATATATTGAACCAAACTGACCAAACTGACCAAACTGACCAAACTGACCAAACTGATAAAACAGTTAATGCTTTAATGTCAAAACGTTGGTATGCAGTGCAAGCGTTTTCAGGATATGAAAAAATTGTACAAAAAGGACTATTAGAGCGTATTGCTCAGTCTAAAATCAGTGATCAATTTGGTGAAATATTAGTTCCAGTCGAAGAAGTAGTTGAAATGAAATCAGGACAAAAGAAAGTAACTGAGAGAAGACTTTACCCTGGATATGTATTGGTGCAAATGGAAATGAATGACGATAGTTGGCATTTAGTAAAAAGCAACCCTAAAGTGACAGCATTCATTGGGGGAAGTGGTACAAAGCCAGCACCTATAACAAACAAAGAAGTCGAGATTATTTTACAAAAAATGGACGATAGTAAAGTAAACCCAACTCAAAAATTAACTTTTGAGGTAGGTGAGTCAATAAGAGTTGTTGACGGCCCTTTTAAAGATTTTTCTGGCACGGTAGACACGATTGATTATGAAAAAAGCAAACTTCGTGTATCGGTTGTAATATTTGGACGAGCTACACCTGTAGAACTTGAATTTGGACAGATAGAAAAAGAAGTTTAAAAATTATTTGGGAGCTTTTAATTTTTTAAAAGCGTTTGAACCAAAATTTAGGAGAGTAAAAAGATGGCAAAAAAAATTGAGGGTTATATAAAGCTTCAGATTCCAGCTGGGAAAGCAAATCCAAGTCCACCGGTTGGACCAGCTTTGGGCCAACGTGGATTGAATATTATGGATTTTTGTAAGGCTTTTAATGCAGCTACACAGAAAGTTGAACCAGGTTTACCGATTCCTGTGGTAATTACAGCATTTTCAGATAAAAGTTTTACTTTTATTATGAAAACACCCCCTGCTTCAATTTTACTTAAAAAAGCAGCAAAGCTAACTAAGGGATCTCCAGTTCCGCATACAAATAAAGTAGGGAAAATTACACGAGCTCAAGCTGAAGAAATTGCTACAACTAAAATGCCCGACTTAACAGCAGCTGATATGGATGCTGCAGTGAGAACTATTGCAGGTAGTGCAAGAAGTATGGGTATTGACGTGGAGGGTGTGAAATGAGTACAAGTAAAAGACTTAAATCTTTAATTGAGAAAGTTGATAGGGATAAGTTATATCCAGTATTAGATGGCCTTAATTTAGTGAAGGAAACAGCTAAAGCTAAATTTGATGAATCTGTAGACGCAGCTATAAATCTCGGTATTGATGCAAAAAAATCAGATCAAGCAGTTAGGGGTGCTCTAGTACTTCCAAATGGAACAGGTAAAACAACTCGTGTAGCAGTATTTGCTCAGGGTGAAGCGGCAGACGCAGCAAAAAAAGCAGGGGCTGATATCGTTGGATTTGAAGATTTAGCTGAACAAGTAAAAAAAGGGGTAATGGATTTTGATGTAGTAATAGCGACTCCTGATGCTATGAAAATCGTCGGTACATTAGGACAGGTATTAGGTCCAAGAGGGTTAATGCCAAACCCTAAGGTTGGGACAGTAACCCCGGATACTGAAAAAGCTGTAAAAAATGCTAAAGCAGGTCAGGTGCAATATAGAACAGATAAGGCTGGAATTATTCATTGTACAATTGGACGAGCGTCATTTAGTTCTGATCAATTACAAGGAAATTTAACAGCTTTGCTTGGTGAAATTAGCAAGGCAAAGCCAAAAGATGTTAAAGGTGTATTTATAAAAAAATTATCGGTCTCGAGCTCGATGGGAGTCGGTGTTCGAATAGACCAAACAAGCTTATTAAATTAGGTTTGATGAATTTTGTGGAATATATTTTTTCACAATAAAGAGCTTTGGGTTCATTGATTAGTTTTTTCAATGAAGTTGTCAAAGACCGTAGGTACGAAAGTTTAATTTAGATATTTAAACCTACGCAGATGGCGAATCCCCTTAAGGATAATATCCTGACAGAGGTCGTCGTTTTAGTCGGTATTAGGAAACTAATACTTTTATTTAACGAAAGGAGAAGACCTTGAGTCTGAATCTTGATAAAAAAAAAGCAGTTGTAGCTGAAGTTAGTAAGCAGATTGAGAATGCCCAATCTATGATACTTGCTGAGTATCGTGGGGTTGGCGTTCAAGATATGACAATTTTAAGGGCAGAAGCAAGAAAATCAGGCGTATATCTTAAAGTGCTGAAGAATAATTTGGTTAAAATAGCAGTTGAGAATACCCCATTTTCGTCACTATCAGAAGATATGGTAGGCCCTTTATTATTTGGAATATCTGAAGATCCTGTGTCAGCCGCAAAGATTTTAAATGACTTTGCAAAGACAAATGAATTATTTACTATCAAAACAGGTGCAATGCCGAATAAAAAAATGGATGCTGGAGCAATTAAAGCTCTTGCTTCTTTACCAAGTCGAGAAGAATTATTAGCGAAATTGATGGGAACTATGCAGGCGCCAATTTCAAAATTTGTTCGTACATTAAATGAAGTACCAACAAAATTTGTAAGAGGTATTGCAGCAGTTCGAGATCAAAAACCAGCATAATTTATTGTATTAGACTTAATTAAAACTATTAGGAGTATTAAAAGTATGGCTATTTCAAAAGAAGACATATTAGAAGGTATAAGTGGAATGTCAGTTCTAGATTTATCAGAATTGATTAAAGAGATGGAAGAGAAGTTCGGCGTTTCTGCAGCAGCAGTAGCAGCTGCTCCAGCAGCTGCTGCGGGCGGTGGCGATGCTGTGGCAGCTGAAGAAAAGACTGAATTTGATCTTCATTTAACTGCTATTGGTGACAACAAGGTAAATACTATTAAAGCAGTTCGTGAAATTACAGGCCTCGGCTTAAAAGAAGCTAAAGATATTGTTGATGCTGCACCTAAAGTTGTTAAAGAAACTTTAGATAAAGCCTCTGCTGAAGAAGCTTTGAAAAAACTAACCGATGCTGGCGCAACAGGCGAGTTGAAATAATTTAAACTTAATTTGAAGGTTGTCTTTAATTTAATAAAGACAACCTTCATTTATTTTTAATAACTGATTTTTTATATAACAAGAAATTTAATTTTAGTTTTTTGTTATATAAATTCTTAACTTTGGAGATGCAATGAGTTATTCCTTTACTGAAAAAAAACGTATTAGAAAAAGTTTTGCAAAAAGAGAAACTGTTTTAGAAATACCATATCTTTTAGCATTGCAACTTCAATCTTATAAGGCATTTCTTCAACAAGAAATTAAACCAGAAGATCGAACCGATTCAGGTCTTCAATCAACTTTTAATACACTCTTCCCAATTTCAAGTCACGCAGGTTTTGCAAGGTTAGATTTTGTAAGTTACACCTTAGGACAGGAAGAGTTTGAAGTAAAAGAATGCCAACAAAGAGGCCTCACATATGAAGTGGTTTTAAAAGCTAAAGTACGCCTGACTCTTTACGATAGGGAGTCTGGTGAGAAAAAGGTAATTAAAGACACCAAAGAAGAAGAAGTTTATATGGGAAAAATTCCTTTGATGACACAAAATGGTTCTTTTGTGATTAATGGAACTGAAAGAGCAATTGTTTCTCAATTACATCGCAGTCCAGGAGTATTTTTTGAGCATGACAAAGGAAAGACTCATAGTTCTGGAAAATTATTGTTTTCTGCAAGAATCATTCCTTATCGAGGTTCTTGGTTAGATTTTGAATTTGATCCTAAAGACTATTTGTATTTTAGGATTGATCGTAGAAGAAAAATGCCTGTTACAACTCTGCTAAAGGCTTTAGGACTTTCATCAGAAGAAATCTTATCTACCTTTTATGATTTTGAAAATTTTCATGTAAAAAGTAAAAAGGCTTCAATGGAGCTAGTTCCTGAGAGGTTGAGGGGGGAGATTTCAAAGAGAGATTATAAGGATAAAAAAGGCAACCTGATTGTTGCTAAAGAAAAAAGAATTACAGCTAAACATGTTAGAGAAATTGAAAATAAAGCTTCTCTAGTAATACCAGTAGTATCAGAAGATTATATCGGTAAAAAAATTGCTAAAGCAATTGTGGACACTGAAACCGGCGAAGTTATTGCTGAAACAAATGCAGAAATAACTGAAGAGTTATTTGAAAAAATTCTTGAATCAGGCGTTGATTCATTCAACACGCTTTACTCAAATGATCTAGATCATGGTGATTACATATCACAAACTTTATCAACAGATGAGGTGCCAGATCAATATAGTGCTCAAGTAGCAATTTACAGAATGATGAGACCTGGCGAGCCTCCAACAGAAGATTCAGTCCAATCTTTATTCGCAGGATTATTTTTTAATCCGGATCGATATGATTTATCAAATGTTGGGCGGATGAAATTTAATCGACGAGCATTTCCTAAGACTTATGATCAATATGCTAATTGGTTAAAACGCTTTTATGATGCTGAAGGAAAAAAAACAATTGAAGGTTCTCCCGTACTATCGCGTGAGGATATTTTAGCTGTTGTAGGTCTTCTTGTAGAGTTAAAAAATACGCGTGGAGATATTGATGATATTGATCATCTTGGTAATCGTCGCATTCGTTCAGTTGGTGAGCTAGTAGAAAATCAATTTAGAACTGGGCTGGTAAGAGTTGAAAGAGCAGTGAAAGAACGTTTAGGTCAGGCGGAAGCAGATAATTTAATGCCAACCGATCTTATAAATTCTAAGCCAATTGCAAGTGCTATTAAGGAATTCTTTGGCTCTTCACAGCTCTCGCAATTTATGGACCAAACAAATCCATTATCAGAGATTACTCATAAAAGAAGAATTTCTGCATTGGGCCCTGGAGGGTTAACCCGAGAAAGAGCTGGTTTTGAAGTTAGAGATGTCCATTCGACTCATTATGGCCGTGTTTGCCCAATTGAAACTCCTGAAGGTCCAAATATTGGCCTAATCAATTCTCTTGCATTATATGCAAGAACTAATGAATACGGATTTCTTGAAACTCCATATAGAAGAGTTGAAGGCGGAAAAGTAACAGCTAATATTGATTACTTATCAGCAATTGAAGAAAGTGATTATACAATTGCTCAAGCAAATTCAGATTTAGACGCAAAAGGAAAATTTAAAGAGAGCCAAGTGTCTTCAAGATTTAAAAATGAATTTACTATGGCCGATAACGATAAAATTGATTACATGGATGTAGCGCCTGGTCAAATTGTATCAGTAGCAGCTTCGTTAATTCCATTTTTAGAGCATGATGATGCAAATAGAGCTTTAATGGGAGCTAATATGCAAAGACAAGCAGTCCCATGTTTGCGAGCAGAGAAAGCATTGGTTGGAACTGGGATTGAGCGAACTGTAGCTACAGATTCGGGAACAACTGTTCAAGCTAAACGAGGTGGAATTGTCGATTACGTTGATTCAAGAAGGGTTGTTGTTAAGGTTAATGAAAAAGAAACAGCACAGAATGAAATTGGTGTTGATATCTATAATCTAACTAAATATACCCGTTCAAATCAAAATACAACGATTAACCAAAAGCCATTAGTCAAAATAGGAGAGAAAATTCAGCGTGGAGATGTTATTGCTGACGGTGCATCAACTGATATTGGCGAATTAGCTCTTGGTCAGAATATGTTGATAGGCTTTATGCCATGGAATGGTTATAACTTTGAAGATTCAATTTTAATATCAGAAAAAGTTGTTGCAGAGGATAGATATACTTCAATTCATATTGAAGAATTGCAAGTATTAGCAAGAGATACGAAGCTTGGTTCAGAAGAGATTACACAAGATATTTCAAACCTGTCTGAAAGAATGATAGGGCGACTAGATGAATCAGGCATTATTTATATTGGTGCAGAGGTTGAGTCTGGCGATGTATTGGTAGGTAAAGTAACTCCAAAAGGAGAAACTCAACTAACTCCAGAAGAGAAATTATTAAGAGCTATTTTTGGTGAAAAAGCATCTGATGTTAAAGATACTAGTTTGAGAGTTCCGTCAGGTATGTCTGGAACAATTATTGACGTTCAGGTTTTTACTCGAGAGGGTATTGATAGGGACGATCGTGCGAACACCATTATAAGTGCACAGCTTGAAGCTTACCAACAAGATTTAGCTGATCAATTAAGAATTGTTGAAGACGATACTTTTACAAGAGTTGAAAAAGCTGTTCTTAATAAATCTGTAGTTGGCGGACCTAAACCTTTGAAAAAGGGAGACCAGATTACTAAAGAGATCTTGTCTGAAATTGGTCGATATGAATGGTTTGATATTCGTTTAAAAGAAGATAAGGATTCAAAGCAATTAGAAACATTAAAAGAAAACTTAACTAGAGCGAAAAAAGAATTTGATAGTAGATTTCAAGAGAAGAAACGTAAATTAACGCAAGGCGATGAATTGCCTCCCGGTGTTCAGAAAATGGTTAAAGTTTATTTAGCCGTAAAAAGAAGAATTCAGCCAGGTGACAAGATGGCAGGACGACATGGAAATAAAGGCGTAATTTCTAAAATCGCTCCAGAAGAAGATATGCCTTACATGGCTGATGGAACAACATTAGATATTGTTTTAAATCCACTTGGGTTGCCATCAAGAATGAATATTGGACAACTTCTTGAGGTTCATTTAGGGTGGGCTGCAAAAGGGCTTGGGGATAGAATAAATGAAATGCTTCAAAAAGAAGAAAAAATCTCTGAAGTTAGAAGCTACCTTGAAAAAATTTATAATGAGTCATCAGGTAAGTCAGAAGAAATCAAATCGTTAAAAGATAATGAAGTAAAAGAACTGGCTTTAAATTTATCAGGTGGCGTCCCTTTTGCAACACCTGTATTTGATGGCGGTGCAGAATCAGATATCCAGCAGATGTTAGATTTAGCTTATCCAGATAACAGTGATCATACTAAGATGTTAGATTTTGCTGCGAAAAAAACTCAAGTCAAGCTATATGATGGTAGAACTGGAGAAGCCTTTGAAAGACATGTAACAGTTGGCTATATGCACGTGTTAAAACTCCATCATTTAGTTGATGACAAAATGCATGCTAGATCGACAGGGCCTTATTCTCTAGTGACGCAACAACCACTAGGAGGTAAGGCTCAATTTGGTGGTCAACGATTCGGTGAGATGGAGGTATGGGCTTTAGAAGCTTACGGGGCATCTTATACGCTTCAAGAAATGCTCACTGTTAAATCAGATGATGTTACAGGTAGAACGAAAGTATATGAAAATATTGTTAAAGGTGAGCATAAGATAGATGCAGGCATGCCTGAATCATTCAATGTTTTAACCAAAGAAATTCGTTCATTAGCAATTGATATTGACCTAGATAGAAACTAAGGAGATCACACATGAAAGCATTACTAGATCTATTTAAACAGACTTCACAGCAAGAAGAATTTGATGCAATTAAAATTGCGTTAGCATCTCCAGAAAAAATCAGGTCTTGGTCTTTTGGCGAAGTAAAAAAACCAGAGACTATTAATTATAGAACCTTCAAACCTGAAAGGGATGGGCTTTTCTGCGCAAAGATTTTTGGCCCAACGAAAGATTATGAATGCTTATGTGGAAAATATAAGAGGCTGAAGCATCGCGGGGTGATATGTGAGAAATGTGGTGTGGAAGTTACTTTGTCTAAAGTTAGGCGCGAGCGAATGGGCCATATAGATCTTGCAAGTCCTGTTGCACATATTTGGTTTCTTAAAAGTTTACCAAGTCGCTTGGGAATGGTTCTTGATATTCCTTTAAGAGATATAGAAAGAGTTCTTTATTTTGAAGCCTATATGGTTATTGATCCAGGAATGGTTCCAGAGCTCAAGCGTGGCCAATTATTATCTGAAGAAGATTACATGGCTAAAGTTGAAGAATTTGGCGATGAGTTTAATGCCGCAATGGGGGCCGCAGGAGTTAAGGAGTTATTAAAAGCAATTAAGATTCATGAGGTAGTTGAAGAATTACATGTGGAATTAAAGGCAACAAGTTCTGAAGCTAAACAAAAAAAACTTGCAAAAAGATTAAAAGTTTTAGAGGCTTTTAAGAGTTCTGGAATTAAACCAGAATGGATGATACTGGATATTTTACCTGTATTACCGCCCGAGTTAAGACCTTTGGTCCCTCTGGATGGGGGAAGATTTGCAACCTCTGATTTGAATGACTTGTATAGAAGAGTTATTAATAGAAATAATCGACTTCGTCGTTTACTAGATTTAAGAGCACCTGAAATCATTGTAAAGAACGAAAAAAGAATGTTACAAGAGTCGGTAGATTCTTTACTTGATAATGGTCGGCGCGGAAAAGTAATGACAGGGGCAAACAAGAGACCCCTAAAATCATTAGCTGACATGATAAAGGGTAAAGGTGGTCGATTCAGACAGAATTTACTAGGTAAACGCGTAGATTATTCTGGCCGTTCAGTTATTGTTGTTGGCCCACAATTGAAATTACATCAATGCGGGTTACCAAAAAAAATGGCACTCGAACTATTTAAACCTTTTATCTTTAACAAATTAGAGATGTTAGGTTTGGCTACAACCATTAAAGCAGCCAAGAAAAAAGTTGAAGAAGAAGGTCCAGAGGTATGGGATATTTTGGAGGATGTAATTAGAGAGCATCCAGTTCTTTTAAATAGAGCACCAACCCTTCACAGGCTTGGCATTCAGGCTTTTGAACCAGTATTAATTGAAGGTAAAGCTATTCAGCTTCACCCATTGGTTTGTGCAGCTTTTAATGCAGATTTTGATGGCGACCAAATGGCTGTTCATGTTCCATTATCTCTCGAGGCTCAAATGGAAGCGAGAACGCTGATGTTAGCATCTAACAATATTTTATCTCCTGCAAATGGCGAGCCTATTATTGTGCCATCACAAGATATTGTTTTAGGACTCTATTATTTAACTAGAGAGAAAATTGCAGCAAAAGGTGAAGGTATGAAATTTGCCGATGTTGACGAAGCAAGACGTGCTTATGATAATGGTAATGTAGATCTGCACGCTAGGGCTACAGTTAGAATTAATGAATATGAAATGAATTTTGATAATAGTACTACTTTAAAAGTTAACAGATATGAAACAACTGTAGGTAGGGCTTTATTGTCAGAAATTTTACCAGCTGGGCTATCCTTTGATTTAATTAATAAAAGCCTAAAGAAAAAAGAAATATCAAATCTTATTAATGTTGGATTTAGAAAAATAGGAATTCGCGATACAGTAATTCTTGCAGATAACTTGAAAAATATGGGCTATAAGTATGCTACAAAAGCGGGAATGTCTATTTCTGTTCACGACATGAAGATACCAGCCGAAAAAGAACAATTACTGGAAGATGCAAGGTCCGAGGTACAAGAAATCGAAGACCAATATTCTTCTGGACTTGTTACCCAAGGTGAGAGATATAATAAAGTAGTAGATATATGGGGCCGTACCGGCGATAAAGTAGCTGATGCAATGATGAAACAATTGCAAGATGAGCCAGTAATCGATGTAGATGGGAAACCCGTGAATGACGAGAAAGGAAACCCAATGCGTCAGGAATCATTCAATGCTATCTATATGATGGCTGATTCAGGTGCTAGGGGATCTGCAGCCCAAGTTAGACAGCTGGCAGGAATGCGAGGCTTAATGGCTAGACCAGATGGTTCAATTATTGAGACTCCAATTACAGCAAACTTTCGTGACGGATTAAATGTTCTACAATACTTTATATCTACTCATGGGGCACGGAAAGGCTTAGCAGATACCGCTCTTAAAACAGCAAATTCTGGCTATTTAACAAGAAGATTAGTCGATGTAACCCAGGATCTTGTAGTTACAGAGCTTGATTGTGAAACAGAGGATGGCCTTTTAACCAAGGCATTAGTTAAAGGCGGTGAGACAGTTACGCCACTGAGCGATAGAATTCTAGGTAGAGTTTCTGCATTCGATATAATAAATCCAGAGACACAAGAGATTCTTTATAATGCAGGTATTCTTTTAGGCGAAGATGAAGTTGAAAAAATTGAAGTCCTTGGGATAGATGAGGTTACTGTAAGAACTGCACTTACTTGTAAGACACGTTACGGCATTTGTGCCAAATGTTATGGGCGAGATCTTGGCCGAGGTAATTTAATCAACCAAGGTGAAGCAGTTGGGGTTATAGCGGCGCAATCAATTGGTGAGCCTGGAACCCAACTTACTATGAGAACATTCCATATTGGTGGAGCTGTATCAAGAGCTGCATCAGTAAGTCAGATTGAAAATAAATCTGCAGGTAAGGTGAGATTTCAAGCAATGAGATTGGTTACAAATGCAAATGGTGAGAAAGTGGTTATCTCAAGAAATGGTGAATTTATAATTGAAGATGATTCTGCAAGAGAGCGAGAGCGACACAAAGTTCCTTACGGCGCAACTTTATTAGCAAATGATGCACAAGTAGTAAAGGCTGGAATGGTAATGGCTACTTGGGACCCTCATAATAGACCAATTATTTCTGAGTATGATGGCGTTGCAAAATTCGAGAATGTTGTTGAGGGCGTTTCGGTAGCTAAACAAATAGATGATGTTACTGGATTGTCAACGCTTGTTGTTACTGAATCTAAGCAAAAAGTTGGCCAATCAAAAGGACTAAGGCCACAAATTAAATTACTAGATAGTAAAGGTAAAGAAGTAAAATTAAATAATACAGAGAACTCAGTTAACGTAACATTCCAACTGGGCTACATCATTACTGTTACAGACAATCAAGTAGTTAAGAAAGGCGATATAATAGCAAGAATCCCTCAGGAATCCTCTAAAACTAGAGATATAACTGGTGGCTTGCCAAGAGTAGCAGAACTATTTGAGGCTCGCTCTCCTAAAGATGCTGGTGTTTTAGCTGAGAATACCGGTACAGTTTCTTTTGGTAAGGATACAAAGGGTAAGCAACGTTTGGTTATTACTGATTCTGATGGGAATGCTAGCGAATTTTTAATTCCTAAAGATAAACATGTAACAGCGCATGATGGCCAGGTAGTTACTAAGGGCGAGGTTATTGTTGATGGACCAGCCGACCCAGCCGATATTTTAAGGCTTCAAGGTAGAGAGGCTCTTGCAAGATACATCATTGATGAAGTTCAAGATGTATATAGATTACAAGGGGTGAAAATAAATGATAAGCATATTGAAGTTATAGTAAGACAAATGCTTAGACGAGTAAGGATTACCAAAGCTGGTGATACATCATTTATTAATGGAGAAGAGCTTGAGCGCGCAGAGGTATTTAAAGTAAATGATCTTATGAAAGCTGATAAGAAAAAAGAAGCTGAATTTGAGGCTGTTTTAAAAGGTATTACAAAAGCATCACTTTCAACAGATTCATTTATTTCTGCGGCATCTTTCCAAGAAACCACTCGTGTTTTAACAGAAGCTGCGATTCTAGGAAAGAGAGATTCTTTAAGAGGGTTAAAAGAGAATGTAATAGTTGGTCGATTAATTCCTGCAGGGACTGGATTAGCGTATCATCTCAATAGAAAACAAGTTGCTGATGCAAAATTGAATGCAAAGAATGGATTAGTAGATGGTAAAGAAGGGGAAATGAGTAATTTAGAAAAAGCAGAAGAAGCATTTACTCCACCTGCCGAGAGCAAGAAAACAGAAACAGAAATGGTGAATGAGAATTCAACTATTCAAGAATCTGTTGATAAAGATCTAGAGATTAAAGAGCCAACTAAGTAATTTAAGTTGACATTATGAGCGAAGCAAAATAAAATTCTGGACTTTTCAGGAATTAATTTCTGGAAAAGTTTAGAATTAGATTGTTTTAATAAAAGTATAATAAATAAAAGGATAGGTAATGCCTACAATTAATCAGTTAATACGTAAGCCTAGGAAGAGAATTATTGAAAAGAGTAAGGTTCCTGCGCTTGAAGCGTCCCCACAAAAAAGAGGGGTTTGTACGCGCGTGTATACCACTACGCCAAAAAAACCAAATTCTGCTTTAAGAAAAGTAGCTAAGGTTCGCTTAACTACTGGATACGAAGTGATTAGTTATATTGGCGGTGAAGGGCATAACCTGCAGGAGCATTCAGTTGTTTTACTTCGTGGCGGCCGAGTGAAAGATTTACCTGGCGTTAGATACCATATGGTTCGAGGGAATTTAGATACTTCAGGAGTAAAAGATAGGAAACAAGGTCGTTCTAAATATGGGACTAAACGCCCAAAAGAATCTTAATTTAAATATAGAGGTTACAAGATATGCCAAGACGTAGAGAAGTTCCAAAAAGACTCATCCTTCAAGATCCAAAATTTGGAAGCCAAGAGGTATCTAAGTTTGTAAATGTATTGATGACTAGCGGCAAAAAATCGGTTGCAGAAAGATTAATTTATGGTGCATTCGATCAAATACAAACAAAAAGTGGCAAGGATCCAATTGAAGTATTTTCATTAGCTATTGAAAATTTAAAACCATTAGTAGAGGTAAAGAGTAGGCGTGTAGGTGGAGCAAATTATCAGGTACCAGTTGAGGTAAGGCCTTCACGACGAGCAGCTCTTGCGATGAGGTGGTTGAGAGATGCATCGAGGAAAAGAGGTGAAAAATCAATGGATCTCCGCTTAGCAGCTGAACTTATGGAAGCTTCTGAGAATAAAGGGTCAGCGATGAAAAAAAGAGAAGAAGTTCATCGTATGGCTGAAGCAAACAAAGCCTTCTCACATTTCCGTTTTTAATTTTGTTAAAGGTATAATTAAGTGGCTCGAATAACCCCCATTGAACGTTACAGAAATATAGGTATTAGTGCTCATATTGATGCTGGTAAAACAACAACAACAGAGAGAGTTTTGCTATATACAGGTGTTAATCACAAAATTGGTGAAGTGCATGATGGCGCGGCAACCATGGATTGGATGGAGCAAGAGCAAGAAAGAGGAATAACAATTACCTCTGCTGCCACAACATGCTTCTGGAAAGGGATGAGCAATCAGTTTGAACAACATCGTATCAACATTATCGATACCCCTGGACACGTTGACTTTACAATTGAAGTTGAACGTTCAATGCGTGTTTTAGATGGAGCTTGTATGGTTTATTGTGCAGTTGGAGGAGTCCAGCCACAATCAGAAACTGTATGGCGTCAAGCAAATAAATATAAAGTCCCTCGACTTGCATTTGTAAATAAAATGGATCGTGCTGGAGCAGACTTTTTTAAAGTTTATGATCAAATGAAGTCAAGATTAAAAGCAAACCCAATCCCTATCCAAGTTCCAATTGGCGCTGCCGAGACCTTTACGGGCGTTGTTGATCTTGTAAAAATGAAAGCAATTATTTGGAATGAGGCAGATAATGGAGTTACTTTTGAGTATAAGGATATACCATCTGAATTAGTTGATACTTGTAAAAAGTGGCGAGATAATATGATAGAAACCGCTGCTGAAGCAAATGAAGATTTAATGAATAAATATATTGAGACAGGGGACTTGTCTGAAGTAGAAATAAAACAAGGGATACGAATTAGAACCTTAGCGAATGAAATTGTTCCTATGGTATGTGGATCAGCATTTAAAAACAAAGGTGTTCAAGCAATGCTTGATGGGGTAATTGAATACATGCCTTCACCTATTGATATAGATGAAACTCCGGGTGAGGATGAATCAGGCAACGCAATCACATGTAAACCATCAGATGATGCACCATTTGCTGCCTTAGGGTTTAAAATTGCAACAGATCCATTTGTTGGCCAATTAATTTTCTTTAGAGTTTATTCTGGGGTGGTCAAAGCTGGCGATACAGTATTAAATTCAATTAATGGGAAAAAAGAGCGGATCGGACGTATTCTTCAGATGCATGCTAATAATCGAGAAGAAATTAAAGAAGTTCGTGCAGGTGATATAGCTGCAGCCGTTGGATTGAAAGACGTTACTACGGGTGAAACGCTTTGTGATTTAAAAAAACCAATTATTCTTGAACGTATGATTTTTCCAGAACCAGTAATCCATGTTGCGGTAGAACCAAAAACGAAAGCAGATCAAGAAAAAATGGGAATTGCTTTAGGAAGGCTTGCTCAAGAAGATCCTTCGTTTAGGGTTAAAACAGACGAGGAAACTAATCAAACAATTATCTCAGGAATGGGAGAGCTTCATTTAGAAATTTTGGTTGACAGAATGAAGCGCGAATTTACGGTTGATGCAAATATAGGAGCACCTCAAGTAGCCTATCGTGAAGCAATTAAGAAAACAGTAGAAGCTGAAGGAAAATTCGTTAAACAATCTGGCGGTAAAGGCCAATATGGGCATGTATGGCTTAAGATTGAACCAAATGGTGCAGGAAAAGGCTACGAATTTATTGATGCAATAAAAGGCGGAGCTGTACCAAGAGAGTTTATACCTGCAGTAGATAAAGGCTTAAAAGAAACAATTACATCGGGCGTGCTAGCTGGATACCCAGTTGAGGATGTTAAAGTAACCCTTTATGATGGATCGTTTCATGATGTTGACTCAAACGAGAATGCATTTAAAATGGCAGCATCATTTGCATTCAAAGATGGATGCAAAAAAGCAGACCCAATTATTTTAGAACCAATGATGGCGGTTGAAGTTGAAACTCCAGAAGAATATATGGGCGATGTGATGGGTGATTTATCTTCTAGGAGAGGAATTATTCAAGGAATGGATGATAACGCTACAGGAAAAGTACTTCGTTTAGAGGTTCCTCTTGCAGAGATGTTTGGATATTCAACTACTGTAAGATCTTTATCACAAGGACGAGCTACTTACTCGATGGAGTTTAAACATTACGCAGAAGCACCAAGAAATATTGCGGATGCAATTATTAATAAACAGTAATTTTAAGGACAATATATTATGGCTAAAGGTAAATTTGAGCGTACCAAACCACATGTTAACGTTGGCACTATTGGTCACGTTGATCATGGGAAAACTACACTAACAGCTGCAATCTCAACTGTACTAACTAAAAAGTTCGGTGGCGATGCAAAAAACTTTGCTGAAATTGATTCAGCTCCAGAAGAAAAAGCACGTGGTATAACAATTAATACTTCACACGTTGAATATGAAACAGATAAACGCCATTACGCTCACGTTGACTGTCCAGGCCATGCTGATTATGTAAAGAATATGATTACCGGTGCCGCTCAAATGGACGGTGCAATACTTGTGTGTTCTGCCGCTGACGGACCAATGCCACAAACACGCGAACATATTCTACTTGCAAGGCAAGTGGGTGTGCCTCATATTGTTGTGTTCTTGAATAAAGCCGATATGGTAGATGATAAAGAGCTACTTGAGTTAGTTGAGATGGAAGTACGTGAACTGCTTAGTAAATACGATTTCCCTGGGGATGATATTCCTATCATCATGGGTTCTGCTACTAAAGCATTAGAAGGTGACCAGTCAGATATAGGTGAGCCAGCAATTCTTAAATTGGCTGAAGCGTTAGATAGCTATTTCCCAGAACCAGTAAGAGCAATTGATGGTGCATTTTTAATGCCAGTAGAAGATGTGTTCTCGATCTCAGGCCGAGGCACTGTAGTGACTGGGCGTGTTGAACGTGGGGTTGTGAAAATTAATGAAGAAATTGAAATTGTTGGTTTAAAAGATACGGTAAAAACAATTTGTACAGGTGTTGAAATGTTCCGTAAATTACTTGATCAAGGTCAAGCAGGAGATAACGTAGGTGTGTTACTTCGTGGAACAGCTCGTGAGGATGTGGAGCGTGGGCAGGTTTTATGTAAACCAGGCTCAATAAAGCCACATACTAAATTCACAGCAGAAATTTATTGTTTAAGTAAGGACGAAGGTGGAAGACATACTCCATTCTTTAATGGATATCGCCCACAATTTTACTTTAGAACAACAGATGTAACTGGTGCAGTTGAATTGCCAGAAGGAACAGAAATGGTAATGCCAGGAGATAACGTATCAATTACTGGAACACTAATTGCCCCAATTGCTATGGAAGAAGGTTTGCGATTTGCTATTCGTGAAGGCGGAAGAACCGTTGGCTCTGGTGTGGTGGTAAAAGTTATTGAATAGAGATATTGAATAAAAAGTTAGATTTTAAATAAAATAATACTCTGAAATGAGTATTCGCTCTTTAGAAGGATATAAGAAATGGATAGTCAGAAAATTAGAATTAGATTAAAAGCATTTGATTATAAATTAATTGATCAATCTGCTCAGGAGATTGTTGATACAGCAAAAAGAACTGGTGCCGTTGTTAAGGGCCCAGTCCCACTTCCTACAAGAATAGAAAGATTTGATTTATTAAGCTCCCCTCATGTCTATAAGAAAGCCCGAGATCAATTTGAAATTAGAACTCACCAAAGATTAATGGACATAGTAGACCCGACTGATAAAACAGTTGATGCTTTAATGAAATTAGATTTACCTGCAGGAGTTGATGTCGAAATAAAGTTGTAAGAAACGCAAGCGTTGGTATATAATAGCGCTCTTTTTAAAGAAACCGATCAATTGTAATCGGTTATCTTAATAATAATAATATAAGGAAAAGATCATGAGCTTAGGGCTTATTGGTCGCAAGATCGGGATGACCCGTGTATTTACTGTTGAAGGTAATTCAATTCCAGTAACTGTGCTAGAAGTTATTCCAAATCGCGTGACACAGATCAAGAATATCAAAAATGATGGTTATGAAAGCCTTCAGATTGCTTACGGTCAAAAAAAACCGAATAAGCTATCTAAGCCTTTAGCAGGCCATTATGCAAAAGTTGGAGCGGAGGCAGGAACTGGACTTCATGAGTTTAGAATTCCATCAGCTGACTTAGCAAACTTCACAACTGAATCTAAGAATACTGTTGAAATCTTTCAAGAAGGCCAAAAAGTAGATGTTACTGGCACCACTATTGGTAAAGGATTTCAGGGCGCTATTAAAAGACATCATTTTGCAGCACAACCAGCAACTCATGGTGTATCAATTTCACATAGACACTTAGGTGGGACAGGCCAATGCCAAGATCCAGGCCGAGTCTTTCCGGGTAAAAAAATGCCAGGACATCTTGGAGATAAAAGAAGAACAACACAAAACCTTGAGGTTGTCCGAGTTGATTCGAAGAGAAATTTAATTCTAATTAAGGGTGCTGTCCCTGGTTCAAAGGGTTCAGATATAATGATAAGGCCTGCAGTTAAAGTTAAGGCGGGTGCTTAATGGAATTTAAAATATTAGATAATCAGGGTAAATTATCAAAAAAAACACTTACCGCATCCGATGCGATATTTGGCGAAGACTTTAATGAAGCTTTAATTCATAAATTAGTAGTGTCTTACATGTCAAATGCGCGTTCAGGAACGAGATCACAAAAAACAAGAGCTGAAGTAAAGCATAGTACCAGAAAGCCTTATAGACAAAAAGGAACTGGTAATGCAAGAGCTGGTATGACTTCGAGTCCAGTTTGGCGAGGTGGAGGTAGGGCATTTCCAAACAGAACAGATGAAAACTTTGTAAAGAAAATTAATAAAAAAGCTTATCGTGTAGGTATGAAATCTATCCTTTCGGAATTAGTTAGACAGGATCGCCTATCAATTGTTGAAGAATTTAAGGTTGAAGCACCTAAAACCAAAGCTTTTATTACGAAAATGAAATCACTAGGTGTTACAGATAGAGTTTTAATTTTAGTTGATTCATTCGATGAAAATCTTTACTTAGCATCAAGAAATCTTCCACATATTTTAGTTATTGAAGCACGCTTTGCTGACCCAGTAAGTTTAGTGCACTTTCCAAAAGTTATTGCAACTACTGGTTCCGTGAAACAACTAGAGGAGATGTTTGCGTGAGTGAAGATAAAAAAGTAGCTGAGAAGAAAGTAGCTGTTAAAAAAGTAGCTGAGAAGAAAGTAGCTGTTAAAAAAGTAGCTGATAAATCACTACAATCAGTTTTATCTCCCCACGTCACTGAGAAGGCAACTATGGTTGCAGATAAGCTTAATCAGGTAATCTTTAAGGTAAGAAAAAATGCAACAAAAGTTCAAGTAAAAGAAGCAATTGAAACGATGTTTAAAGTAGATGTTAAAGCTGTAAATCTAATAAACGTTAAAGGTAAAACAAAAAAAGCTAGTCGGAACACTATGGGTAAAAGAGCTGACTGGAAAAAGGCCTATGTGAGTATTAAAGCTGGGCAAGAAATTAATTTTACGGGTGAATAGGGAAAAATAGATGGCAATTATAAAAGTAAAACCAACCTCACCTGGTAGACGTGGGCTTCAGAAGGTAGTAACACCAGATTTGCATAAGGGTAAACCTTTTGCACCATTGCTAGAGAAAAAGCATAGTAAAGCTGGGCGTAATCATCATGGCAGAATAACAGTTAGACACCAGGGTGGCGGACATAAACAACATATTCGAATAGTTGATTTTAAGAGAATTAAAGATGGTATACCAGCAAAAGTTGAAAGGATAGAATATGATCCAGGCCGTTCAGCTCGTTTAGCATTACTTTGTTACGCTGACGGAGAAAGAAAGTATATTATTGCACCAAAAGGCGTTAAAGCTGGTGAGGAATTAATGAATGGTATCGATGCACCTTTTAAGGTTGGCAATACTCTTCCACTTAAAAATATTCCAGTCGGTAGCACATTACATTGCATAGAATTAAAGCCAGGCAAGGGAGCTCAAATGGCTAGGTCTGCTGGAACCTCAGTACAACTTCTTGCTCGTGAAGGGGCGTATGCGCAATTAAGATTACGATCGGGAGAGGTAAGAAAAGTACATTCAGATTGTAGGGCAACAATTGGTGAAGTTGGTAACGAAGAACATTCATTAAGATCTATTGGTAAAGCTGGAGCTATGAGGTGGAGAGGTGTTCGCCCAACTGTTAGAGGTGTAGTTATGAATCCAGTTGATCACCCACATGGCGGTGGTGAAGGAAAAAGTTCTGGAGGTCGTCATCCAGTAAGTCCTTGGGGTACTCCAACTAAGGGATACCGTACACGAAATAATAAACGGACTGATAATATGAGACTCAGTCGTAGACCATCAAATAAAAGGTAGAAAATATGTCACGCTCAATTAAAAAAGGACCATTTGTTGACTCACATCTTGCAAAAAAAGTATTTATTGCAGCTGAGAGCAGAGATCGTAAACCAATTAAAACCTGGTCAAGACGATCAACAATACTCCCCAATTTTATTGGTTTAACAATAGCTATTCACAATGGACGTCAGCATATTCCAGTATTAATCGTAGAAAATATGGTGGGACACAAATTAGGTGAGTTTGCATTAACCAGGACCTTTAAAGGTCACACTGGTGACAGGAAGACAAAGGAATAATTATGGCAAATGAAGTTTCAGCAATTTTAAATGGAGTAAGAATTTCTCCACAAAAAGCTAGATTAGTAGCTGACCTCATTAGAGGGAAGAAGGTAGGCAATGCTCTTGATATTCTTAATTTTAGCCCAAAAAAAGGTGCTGAAATTATTAAGAGGGTAGTTGAGTCTGCAATTGCCAATGCAGAGAATAATAACGGTGCCGATATAGATGAGCTTAAAATTAAAACCATTTATATTAATAAAGGTGCAGTTTTAAAACGGATTCGTGCGCAATCTAAGGGTCGTGCAGCGAAAATTATTAAACCAACTAGTCACATTACTGTGATTGTAGGAAGTTAAAGAGATAATTATGGGACAAAAAGTAAATCCAATTGGTTTTCGATTAGCAATTAAAAAAAACTGGTCATCTAAATGGTTCTCAAATTCAAAGAACTTTTCTGCACTATTACTTAATGATATAAAAGTCAGAGAGTTCTTAAATAAAAAATTAATCAATGCAGCTGTGAGTAAAATAATAATTGAACGTCCAGCTAAAAATGCAAAGATTACAATTTATAGTGCTCGCCCAGGTATTGTAATTGGGAAAAAAGGTGAAGATATTGAAACTCTTCGTTCCAGCCTTCAAGGGCTAATGGGAATACCTGTTCAATTAAACATTGAGGAAGTTAGAAAGCCAGAAATAGATGCCACATTAATTGCACAGAGCATTGCTCAACAACTTGAAAAGAGAGTTATGTTCAGAAGAGCAATGAAAAGAGCTATGCAAAATGCAATGAGATTGGGAGCACAGGGAATTAAAATTAAAAGTGCTGGAAGATTAAACGGAATTGAAATTGCTCGATCAGAATGGTATAGAGAAGGAAGAGTTCCTCTTCATACACTTCGTGCTGATATAGATTACGGTGTTGCTAGAGCTCAAACAACCTACGGTATTATTGGAATTAAAGTTTGGGTATTTAAAGGCGAGATATTTGAAGATAATAAAAAAGTTACTATTAATGAAAGTGAAGTAGAGCAAAAAATAGAAGATAAACCTAAAGGGGCTCCGAAGAAAACTGTTAAAACTGTTTCGAAGAAAGCAGACGGGGTGACAGAAAAGAAAACAGTTAAGGTTGCAGTAAAGAAAAAAGTAGCTTTAGAGGAAACGCCTAAAGAAGTAAATGATGAATCTAAGAAAGATGGGGCATAACGATGTTACAGCCGGCTAGAAGTAAATTTAGAAAACAACATAAAGGAAGAAATCGAGGCCTTGCGACTACTGGTAATAAGGTGAGTTTTGGTGATTTTGGACTTAAAGCAATTGGTAGAGGAAGGATTACAGCTAGACAAATAGAAGCTGCCAGAAGAGTTATGACTAGACACATTAAGAGAGGTGGGCGAGTTTGGATTAGAATTTTCCCTGATAAACCAATCACAAAAAAACCTGCTGAAGTTAGAATGGGTAAAGGTAAGGGAAGTGTTGAATTCTATGTAGCCGAAATTCAGCCTGGGAAAATGTTGTATGAGATGGATGGCGTATCTGAAGAGATTGCAAGAGAAGCATTTAGATTAGCTGCAGCAAAACTGCCATTATTAACAGTTTTTGCTACTAGACATGTGGGTTGATAAGGAGAAAAAATGAAAACTATTGATTTAAGAAAAAAGTCGACTGATGATCTAGAAAAAGAGCTACTTGAGGTTAGGAAAGCTCAGTTTTCAGCTCGAATGCAAATCTCAACTCAGCAATCTAATAAAACTGATCAGATTGCAAAGTTTCAAAAAGATATAGCTAGGATTAAAACAATTCTTGCTGAAAAATTAAAACAAGCATAATTATGGGTGATAAAGAAAAAATGGAAGATAAATCTAAAACAACTAAAAAAACTCCTGTTAAAACTGTAGCTAAAAAAGCCCCTGTTAAGGCCGCCCCTGTTAAGGCCGCCCCTGTTAAGGCCGTAGCTAAAAAAATTGAGAGAACAGTAACTGGAAAAGTTACAAGTAATAAGATGGATAAAACAATTACTGTGCTTGTTGAAAGAAAGGTGAAACATCCTTTGTATGGTAAATATATCAATCAATCAAATAAATTTCATGCACATGATGAGAAAAATGAGATTAATGAGGGTGATGTGGTTCAAATTACCGAGCATAAACCTATATCAAAAAGTAAGTCTTGGGTTGTGACTAAAGTAGTTTCTAAAGCAAGGATAGAAACCTAAATAGCTCAAAGTTAGGATTATTAATAAAAATAACATATAATGCAGGCTTCTTTTTGGCGCTCGTATTTTAAATTTAGCTAGCGCCCCAATACTGACCGCGGTGTTAGCTTATAAATGTAGGCTAAGTATTTAAACGGATTAAGTTGGAGATTATTTTATGATACAAATGCAGTCAAGATTAGAAGTTGCCGACAATACTGGTGCACGTTCAGTTATGTGCATCAAAGTGCTCGGTGGCTCAAGAAGACGTTATGCATCTATTGGCGATATTATTAAAGTCAGTATAAAAGACGCAGCACCAAGAGGCCGAGTCAAGAAAGGTGAAGTATACGATGCTGTTGTTGTTAGAACTGCAAAAGGTGTACGTCGTTCAGATGGATCATTAGTTAAGTTTGATAGTAATGCCGCTGTTCTTTTAAATGCAAAGCTTGAACCAATCGGTACTAGAATATTTGGACCTGTTACCCGTGAGTTAAGAACAGAGAAGTTTATGAAAATTGTATCTTTAGCATCAGAAGTTATTTAGGAGTATTAAAAGTGAATAAGATTCGCAAAGGCGACAAAGTAATTATCCACACTGGAAAAGATAAAGGTAAACAAGGTATTTTATCTGAGTTTATTAATGACAAGCGAGTAGTTATTGAAGGTCTTAATATGGCCAAAAAAAATGTAAAGCCAAACCCTGGAAAAGGTGAACAAGGCGGAATTATAAGTAAAGAAATGCCTTTGGATGTTTCTAACATTGCTATTTTTAATAATACAACCTCAAAGGCTGACAAAGTTACATTTAAAACATTAAAAGATGGAAAAAAAATTAGAATCTTTAAATCTAATCAAGAAGCAATCGACGTTTAGGAAAAAATATGGCGAGACTAAAACAATTTTATTTTGACACTGTTGTAAAAGAACTCACAAAACAGTTTAAATATTCTTCAGTAATGGAAGTTCCAAGAGTTACTAAGATCACATTAAATATGGGTGTTGGTGAAGCTGTAGCTGACAAAAAAGTGATGGATAGTGCTGTCGCTGACATGGAAAAAATAGCCGGTCAGAAACCAATTGTTACTTTAGCAAAAAAATCAATAGCAAATTTTAAGGTTAGAGATGATTACCCTGTTGGTTGTAAAGTAACTTTAAGAAAGTCTAGTATGTACACATTTCTAGATAGGTTAATTAATATTGCTATCCCTAGAGAAAGAGATTTCCGAGGATTGTCATTAAAATCATTTGACGGTAGAGGAAATTATAATTTTGGAATTAAGGAACAAATAATTTTTCCAGAAATTCAATATGACAAGATAGATAAATTAAGAGGTATGAATATCACAATTACAACTACCGCTAAAACTGATGATGAAGCGAGTGCACTTTTGTCAGCCTTTAGTTTTCCATTTAACAAAGCCAAACCAGCTGAGGAAGTAAAGCCAGCTGAGGAAGTAAAGCCAGCTGAGGAAGTTCAGCCAGCTGAGGAAGCTCCAGTAGTAGAAAACCAGCAGGGAGATAAATAATATGTCTAAATTATGTATGATCAAACGTGAAGAAAAAAGAAGGAAAATGGTTGAAAAGTTTAAAGCTAAGCGTTTGGCCTTAAATGAGACCATAAATAATTTTGGTGCTTCTTCAGAAGACCGAGCAGAAGCGAGAGCCGAACTTCAGAGCCTACCGCGTAATTCAAGCCCGGTAAGATTAAGAAATAGATGTGCTTTAACGGGTCGCCCAAGAGGCGTTTATAGTAAATTTGGTATTGCCAGAGGAAAATTACGTGAGCTTATGCTTACCGGTGAAGTCCCTGGTATTACAAAAGCAAGCTGGTAAAGGGGAAAAAAATATGAGCATGCAAGACCCAATCGCAGATATGATAACCAGAATTAGAAATGGTCAAATGAGAAATAAGGTTTCCGTATCAATGCCAGCATCTAAAATTAAGCAATCAATTGCTAATGTTCTAAAAGACGAAGGTTATATTGAAAGTTTCGGCGTTAGTGCAAATGACGGGAAACCATTACTTAATATAGATTTAAAATATTATGCAGGACAACCTGTTATTGAAAAAATTGAAAGAATTAGTAAGCCTAGTTTAAGAATATATAAAGGAAGCGAAAGCCTTCCTCGGGTAATGAATGGGCTTGGAGTTGCAATTGTTACAACTTCCAAGGGTGTTATGACTGATATTAAGGCAAGAGCTGCTGGTATCGGTGGCGAAGTTCTTTGCTACGTATCATAGGAGAAAGTCATGTCAAGAATTGCAAAAAACCCAGTAATTATTCCAGAAAAAGTAGAAGTTAATATAGCTATTGATGCTATTACAGTTAAAGGCCCATTAGGGGAGTTAAGACAAGAGTTAATTGGTGATGTTGAAATTAAGAAAGAAGATACTACCCTTACCTTTGAAGCTAAGAAAGCAACAAAGTTTTCAAAAGCAATGTCAGGAACAATTAGATCACTCGTGCAAAATATGGTAACTGGTGTCTCAGCAGGCTTTGAAAGAAAATTAACATTAATAGGTGTTGGATATAAAGCAGCTGTTCAGGGTAATAAGGTTAACCTTGAGCTAGGTTTTTCACATCCTGTACATCATATATTACCTGAAGGCGTTACTGCTCAAACACCAAGCCCAACAGAAATAATACTGAAAAGCTCAAGCAAGCAAATGATAGGCCAAGTTGCAGCAGAAATTAGAGCTTACCGACCACCAGAGCCATACAAAGGAAAAGGTGTTCGTTATTCTGATGAGTATGTAGCAATTAAAGAAGCTAAAAAAACTTAAAGGTTGAATCATGAATAATGAAAATATAAGACTAAGAAGAGCACGAAAAACAAGGGCTAAAATTGCCGAATTAAATATAACTCGTTTAACGGTTCATCGTTCAAATACGAATATATATGCTCAAATCATAGATGGAAAAAATAATAAAGTACTTGCAGCTGCATCCACACTAGAGGCAGATGTTAAAAAGAAATTAAAAAATACTAGCAATAAAGAGGCAGCAGTGGAAATTGGAAAAAGAATTGCCGAGAAGGCCGTCAAAGCTGGAATTAAAGTAGTTGCTTTTGATCGCTCTGGATTTAAATATCACGGCCGAATTAAAGCTTTAGCAGATGCTGCTAGAGAAAATGGCTTAACTTTCTAACAAATTTAGGAATCAAGATGGCACAAGATAATAGAAATCAAGATCAAAACCAAACTGACGGCTTAAGAGAAAAAATGATTAACGTCAATAGAGTGACTAAAGTTGTTAAAGGTGGCCGCATCATGAGTTTTGCAGCGCTTGCAGTAGTAGGTGATGGTGATGGTGCTGTTGGTATGGGTAAAGGGAAGGCACGCGAAGTTCCTTTAGCCGTTCAAAAAGCAATGGAAGAAGCTAAAAGAGGCATGGTAAAAGTTGATCTTAATAATGGAACCTTGCATCATTCGGTTATTGGTAGACACGGTGCAGCCAAAGTATTAATTCAGCCTGCTTCTGAAGGAACAGGTATTATTGCTGGCGGCGCGATGAGAGCTATATTTGAAGTAATGGGAATAACAGACGTAACTGCAAAATGCATAGGTTCAGCCAATGCATACAATGTTGTTAGAGCAACACTTAATGGACTAGCTTCGACGAACAGCCCTGCATCAATTGCGGCTAAAAGAGGTAAAACAGTTGAAGAGATAAGAGGTTAATTTTATGGCTAAAGAAATGATTAAAGTTACATTAATTAAAAGTCTAATTGGAAGAACAGCATCTCAAAAGGGTACTGTTGTTGGATTAGGATTAAAGAAAATGCATCATACAGTTGAGCTCCAAGATACCCCTGAAGTACGTGGGATGATTAATGCAGTAAATTTTATGCTTAAAGTAGAGAGTTAATAAAATGAAATTAAATACAATTAAACCAGCAGTTGGTTCAACAAAAGCGGCTCGTCGAGTAGGGCGAGGAAACGGTTCTGGTTTTGGAAAAACAGCTGGAAGAGGAATTAAAGGGCAAAAATCTAGAACAGGCGGATTTCATAAGGTAGGATTTGAAGGTGGACAAATGCCAATTCAAAGAAGATTACCAAAAAGAGGATTTCGATCTTTAACTAAAAAGTATAATGCAAAAATAAGAACTAGTGAATTAGGTAAATTAGATTCAGATATTGTTGACATATCCAGCTTGAAAGCAGCGAATTTGATATCCGAAATAACCCTTACTGCTAAAATTTATTTATCTGGCGAAGTAAAAAAGAAATTTACTATTCAGGGCATCTCCATGACTGAAGGCGCGAAGAAAGCTATTGAATCTGCAGGTGGAAAGGTTGTGGAAGTTAAGGAGACTGTTGTTGAAGCAGCAAAAAAAGCAGCAGCAGCGAAAACGGCAGCAAAAAAAGCAGCAGCAGTAAAAAAAGTACCAAAAAAAGCAGCAGCTGAACCAGAAGTGAAAAAAGCAGCAGCTGAACCAGAAGTGAAAAAGGATTAATTTTTTGGCTCAGAATAATTCTCTTGGTGGATTGGGTCAAATGAGTGAGTTAAAAAGTCGCTTACTTTTTCTTCTTGGCGCATTAATTATTTTTCGTTTGGGTGCTCATATTCCTGTTCCTGGAATTGATCCAATAGAATTAAGAAAGCTTTTCGATTCACAAAGTGGTGGAATTCTTGGAATGTTTAATATGTTTTCAGGGGGTGCTCTAAGCCGATTTACTGTGTTTGCTCTTGGAATAATGCCTTATATTTCAGCGTCAATTATTATGACGCTTTTAACCTCAATGAACACAAGATTAAAAGATCTTAAAAAAGAAGGCCAGGCAGGTCAAAGAGTTATAACATCATATACAAGACAGGCCACAGTCGTATTAGCAGCTTTTCAAGCTTTAGGAATAAGTGTTGCATTAGAGGCTCAACCGGGCCTTGTATTAGACCCCGGGTTACTATTTAGATTGACAGCTATTGTTACATTAGTTAGTGGCACAATGTTTTTAGTTTGGTTAGGGGAGCAAATAACTGAGCGTGGCATTGGAAATGGTATTTCTATGATTATTATGGCAGGCATTGTTGCAGGATTGCCAAGTGCTTTGGGTAGCACACTTGAATTAACAAGAACGGGGGCCTTTTCTATCCCCTTAGTATTCTTCCTTATAGTAGCTGTTGTTCTTGTGACAGCATTAGTTGTTTATGTAGAAAGAGGGCAGAGAAGAATTACAATCAATTATGCCAAGAGACAAGTAGGAAATAAAATGTTTGGGGGCCAGTCTTCGCATTTGCCACTTAAAATAAATCAGGCAGGGGTGATTCCTGCAATTTTTGCTTCTAGTGTCATTCTTTTTCCTGCAACAATAGCTGGGTGGTTTGGTTCAAATCAAAGTATGTATTGGTTGAAAGACCTAAGTGCAGCAATTTCACCAGGACAACCTATCTATATATTATTATTTGCAACAGCAATTATCTTTTTTGCATATTTTTATACCGCGATTACATTTAACCCGACTGAAACAGCAGATAACTTAAAGAAAAGTGGTGCCTTTGTCCCAGGAATAAGGCCAGGAGAACAAACAGCACGTTATATAGATACAATTGTGGGGCGACTAACACTTGTAGGCGCAATATATATTGCTGGAGTATGTTTAGTTCCTGAGTTTCTTATTCTTAAATTTAATACACCATTCTATTTTGGTGGAACTTCTCTTCTCATTATTGTAATTGTGACGATGGATTTCATGACGCAAGTGCAGTCTAGAATGATGTCTTATCAGTATGATGGCTTGCTAAAAAAGGCAAACTTTAAGTCAGAATCTGGAAGAGGGGGACTGTAGATTATGGGAAAAGAAGATGTACTTGAAATGGAAGGAGAGGTTTTAGAAAATCTTCCAAATGCAACTTTTAAAGTAAAATTAGAAAATGGACATGAGGTGTTAGGTTATATTTCAGGGAAGATGAGAATGAATTATATTAGAATCCTGCCTGGAGATAAAGTAACTGTTGAAATTTCACCTTACGACTTATCAAAAGGAAGAATAACATTTAGAGAGAAATAAACTTATCTATATGAAATTAAGGAAATATCATGAGAGTTAGAGCATCAGTAAAAGCATTGTGTAGAAATTGCAAAGTAATTCGAAGAAAAGGCGTGGTTAGAGTTATTTGCAAAGATCCACGTCATAAGCAAAGACAAGGCGCTTGTCATTAATTTACATTGTTAAGAGCGTAAAAAATAGTTATAATTTAAGGCTTTATTGAAATAATGCCATTTTTATTGGAGTAATGTGTATGGCCCGTATTGCAGGAGTAAATGTACCAGATAATAAGCATACCGTGATAGCGTTAACGTCTATCTATGGTGTTGGTAGAGAAACATCGAAAAAAATATGTGTTGCTGCTGGAATCGAAGCAACAACAAAACTTAAGGATTTAAATGAGTCTGATGTTGAAAAGCTTAGGAGCCAATTAGATAATTTTACTGTTGAGGGTGACCTTCGACGAGAAGTTTCAATGAACATTAAGCGCTTAATGGATCTTGGTTGTTATAGGGGTGTAAGGCATCGTAGAGGTTTGCCGGTTAGAGGGCAAAATACAAAAAATAATGCAAGAACAAGAAAAGGTCCTATCCGAGCAATTAGGAAATAATAAAGGGTAAAAATAGAATGGCAAAAGACAATATTAGAGTAAAAAAGAAAGTTAAAAAGAATGTTGTAGAGGGCATAGCACATGTCCATGCTTCATTTAATAACACTATTATTACTATTACCGATCGTCAAGGAAATGCGCTATCATGGGCAACTTCTGGCGGAGCCGGATTTAAGGGGTCAAGAAAAAGTACACCTTTTGCCGCTCAGGTCGCAGCAGAGGCAGCTGGTAAAGCGGCGCAAGAATTTGGTGTAAAAAATATTGAAGTTAGAATTAAAGGACCAGGCCCTGGTAGAGAATCTTCTGTAAGAGCTCTAAATGCAGTAGGTTTAAAAATTACTAGTATCCAAGATGTTACACCGGTACCTCATAACGGATGCAGACCACCAAAGAAGAGAAGAATTTAATTTTGTTTAGTCAGAAAAAACTAATAGGAGAATAGAATTGGCTAGAAATCTTGACCCAAAATGTCGTCAATGTCGAAGAGAAGGTGAAAAACTTTTTCTTAAGGGTGAAAAATGTTTCACTGACAAATGCGCAATAGATAAAAGAAATTACCCACCTGGACAACACGGTCAAAGAAGGGCATCTCGCCTATCTGATTATGGTGTTCAGCTAAGAGAAAAACAAAAATTAAGAAGAATATATGGAATATTAGAAAAGCAGTTCCGCGGATATTATGCTGAAGCAGATAGAAGAAAAGGCATAACCGGTGAGAACCTTCTTCAATTGCTTGAGTGTAGATTAGACAATATAACTTATAAAATGGGAATGGGGGCATCAAGAACTGAGGCTCGTCAAATTGTAAAGCACAATAGCATTCTTGTGAATGGTAAGCGAGTTAATATACCATCCTACCAAGTTAAACCTGGAGATGAGGTTTCTGTTGATGGCCACTCAAAAGACCAATTAAGAATTAAAGCTGCACTTGAAGCTGCTGAAGAAAGAGGTTTTCCAGAATGGTTAGAAGTGGATATAAAAGCTTTTAAAGGAATTTTTAAAAATAAACCTGAACGTGATGATCTACCCGCAACAATTAACGAATCATTAGTTGTTGAGCTTTATTCTAAATAATTAGTTAAGTACAAAACAAAAAAGGACACCACTCATGGAAATGAACCCAACAGAATATTTAAAACCTAGAATTGTTGATGTAGATATAGTTAGCCCGCAAAGAGCAAAGGTTGTTCTTGAACCGATGGAGAGAGGATTTGGGTTTACATTAGGAAATTCTATTAGAAGAGTTTTGCTTTCATCAATTCCAGGATTCGCAATTACTCAAGTTAAAATAGATGGGGTTGTTCATGAATACTCAACACTAGATGGTGTTCAAGAAGATGTTGTAGATGTCCTTCTTAATATCAAAAAGATAGCATTAAAAATGCATGATACTACTGAAGCTACAATAACGTTAAATAAGAGTGAAGAAGGCCCTGTTACTGCTGGAGATTTTGAGGTTGGCCATGATGTTGAGATTGTAAACCCAGATCATGTAATTGCTCATTTGAATAAAGGTGGAAAATTAAATATTGAAGCTAAAGTAGAAATGGGTAGAGGATATCAGCCTGTACCTGTTAGGACAAAAGGATCAGAAAGTGATAATGTGCTTGGTTTTATTATGATCGATGCATCTTTTAGCCCCATTACTAAGGTTAGTTATGTAGTTGAAAGTGCCCGTGTTGAACAAAGAACGGATTTAGATAAATTAATAATGGACGTAGAAACAAATGGAGTAGTTGACGCAGAGCAAGCAATTCGAGATGCAGCAAGAATTCTTATGGGTCAATTGTCTGTATTTGCCAATTTGGAAAGTGAATTAACTGAAGTAGAAGTTAAGCAAGCGCCAGTAATAGATCCGATACTTCTTAGGCCAGTAGATGATCTTGAATTGACTGTAAGATCAGCTAATTGCTTAAAGGCAGAGAATATACATTATATTGGTGATCTTATTCAAAGAAATGAAAGCGATTTATTAAAAGCACCTAATCTTGGAAGAAAATCATTAAACGAGATTAAAGATATTTTAAACACAAAAGGCCTGTCATTAGGAATGCCTGTTGAAAATTGGCCAGAAGCCGATGCAGAAAAAACAGTATAACTAGAAAGAATATGGAGTAATAAAATGCGACACGGAAAACATCACAGAAAGCTTAATAGAACAAGTAGCCATAGAAAAGCAATGTTTAAAAATATGGCGACTTCATTGCTTAAGCATGAAATTATTAGAACTACATTGCCAAAAGCAAAGGAATTGAGAAAAATTGCTGAACCATTGATTACTCTTGCAAGAGATTCAAGTGTGCATAATCAACGTCTTGCATTTAGCCGGTTAAGAGATAGAGAGATTGTTGTGAAATTGTTCGGTGAAATTGGCCCTAGATACAGCAAAAGAAATGGCGGGTATACAAGAATATTGAAGTGTGGTTTCCGTAAAGGCGATAATGCACCAATGGCTTATATTGAGCTTGTAGATCGCGTAATAGAAGATAAGGCAGAGTTGGTTGAGGAAGCAAAAACATCAAAAGCTAAAGAAATTAAGCCGGTAACTGCTGAGGAAAAAAAAGATAAACCGACTAAGAAAAAGGAAGCTAAGAAAGCTGAAAAAAAAGTTTAATTTAATCATAAAATTAAATTTAATAAAAAAGCCAGCTTTGCTGGCTTTTTTATTATTTTAGATTAATGTTTATAAAATATACATATAATAGATGCCAAAATGTTAAAAATTAACCAAACAAGATTATGAAAAAAAATACTGAAAAAAAAGAATTCTTAACTGATGTATTAGAGCAAATCGATGCTCTGCTTGGTGAACAAAATACACCAGAAATTATTGTTGATGTTGAAGATTCAGCAAAGCATAAGTTAATTAAGAATTTAACCAATAAAGAAAACTTAAAATCACTTCAAAATTTATTAAACAATCTTCATCCATCTGATGTTGCTGACATTCTTGAAGCTCTTCCTTTAGAAAGGAGATTAACAATATGGGAGCTAGTGAAATCAGAAAATGATGGCGATATTCTTGTTGAGGTTTCTGATGTTGTTAGGCAAACACTTATTGCTGATATGGATAATACTGAACTATTGGCCGCAGCAGAACAGTTAGATACTGATGAAATAGCAGATATAGCAAGTGATCTTCCTGACGACGTTTTAAATGATTTACTTGAAAGTTTAGATGTTCAAAATCGAGAAAGATTAGAATCTGCGTTATCTCATCCAGATGAATCAGTTGGAGCATTAATGGATTTTGATATTACAACAATTCGTGATGATATTACTCTTGAAGTTGTCCTTAATTACCTTAGAAAAATAAAAAAATTACCCGACCATACTGATAAATTATTCGTAGTGAATCGTTTTGGATCAATTCTTGGCGTTCTTCCTCTGGAAAGAATTGTGGTGAACGATTCTCACGTGAGAGTAAAAGATGTAATGGCAACAGATACAGTTCTTTTTAAGCCAGCAGATACTGCACATGAGGCATCAAATGCTTTTGAGCGCTATGATCTTGTGACTGCCCCAGTTGTTGATGAGGCAGGTAAATTACTTGGAAGACTAACTGTTGATGCAGTAATGGATTATATTCGTGATGAGACAGAAACCGAAAAATTATCAATGGTGGGATTAAGAGAAGAAGATATGTTTTCCACAATATGGAAATCAGTTCAAAATCGTTGGGCATGGTTAGCTATTAATTTAGTTACAGCTCTTATAGCATCAAGAGTAATTGGTATTTTTGAGGGTTCAATTGAAAAAGTTGTTGCGCTTGCAGCCCTAATGCCAATAATTGCTGGTATTGGAGGGAATTCTGGAAATCAGACTACAACTATGATTGTAAGAGCGCTCGCCTTAAGTCAGGTCACATTTAGCAACCTTCGTTTACTTATGTTTAAAGAAATTGGTGTGGCATTGGTGAATGGAATTCTATGGGGGAGTGTCCTAGGTGTTTTTGCATACTTACTTTATGGCAATATACAATTAGGATACGTAATGACTGCTGCAATGATATTGAATTTAATTTTATCAGCAATAATGGGTGTTATGATACCTTTAGTATTAAATCGTTTAGGGAAAGATCCAGCAGTAGGGTCCAGTGTGCTGATAACCGCAATGACGGATAGTGGTGGTTTCTTTATATTTTTAGGGTTAGCTACTGTAGTTTTATTATAGAAAATTATGAATAAGTTTGAATTTATTAAAAATAATTTTAGTTTAGAATTTTTATTATCTATGCCTACTTTATGGCAGCTATGTGCGATTTTTGTTGCTTTAGCTTTATCTTTTTTTTCCAATCAAATTATTAAAAATTATGTTGTTGGCTCAGCTGTTAATAATTGGAAAATGGCAGTTGATGGTTTAGTTAGAATAATTTCACCTATTATTATTTTAATTGTTCTTTTCTTCTCAAAGATATATTTAGATACTTTCCAAACAACTCCATTTTTGCATATCGCTATTAGCCTTGTAAATGCTCTTATTGTAATTCGTTTAGGTGTTTATTTTATTAGATATCTTACAAAACCTAGACCATGGATTCGTGCTTTGGAGAATACGATTGCTTCATTAGTATGGGTGATAGTCGCATTATATTTATTTGGACTTCTCTCGCCAATCAGAGAAACCCTTGACCAAGTGCAATTTAGCTTTGGAGATAATAATTTTTCATTATTTTTAGTATTTCAAATTCTATTTGGATCTGCCTTGGCTGTGCTTTTTGCAGTAACCTTGGGTCAATTTATTGAAAATAGATTGATGAAGGTAGACCAATTAGATATGAATGCAAGAGTAATGCTAAATAAAGTGTTTAAAATAACACTTTATGTAGTTGCGGTTGTAGTTGCTTTGTCATCAATCGGGCTAGATTTAACGTTTTTATCTGTATTTGGTGGTGCTTTTGGTGTTGGTTTAGCATTTGGTATGCAAAAAATTGCTAGTAATTATGTTTGTGGTTTTATTATTTTGCTTGATAAATCAATCCATATTGGCGATATTTTGATGGTGGGTGAACATTACGGCGTAGTTACTCTTATAAGGTCAAGATATACTGTTTTGCGCAAACTTGATGGCATTGAAGTAATTATTCCAAATGAGACATTAATATCTGAAAATATTATCAACCATACACTAACGGATAGAAAATCTAGAATATCAATCGATGTTCAGATTAGCTATAAATCTTCTGTAGATAAGGCATTTGAAATTTTATTGAATTCTGCAAAGAATGAGTCACGGGTTTTAAATGATCCAGCGCCGTCAGTATTTTTAATGAAATTTGCAGATAGCGGTATCGACTTAATGCTATCTTTTTATATCGTCGATCCGGAAGAAGGTTCGTGGGGTTTAAAGTCTGATATTTATCGTGAGATATGGAGTGAATTTCAGAAACAAGATATTGAAATACCTTATCCTTATAGAACAGTTGAGATTATTAATTCAGATAAAGATAAATAGATTATTTAATTTTATTTTCTTTATAAAGAACATGCTTTCTTATTGTAGGATCAAATTTTTTAATTTCAATCTTATCAGGTGTCGTTCTTTTATTTTTAGTCGTTGTATAGAAATGACCTGTTCCTGCTGATGAGTCTAATCTAATTTTCTCTCTCATTTTCTTAAACCTTTTTCCCTTCTGCTCGCATTTTTTCAATTACGGCATCAATTCCTAATTTATCTATTGTTCTAAGAGCAGCACCCGATATACGCATTGAAATCCAACGATTTTCACTTTCAACCCAAATCTTACGATTCTGTAGATTTGGAAGAAAACGACGCCTTGTTCTATTATTTGCATGGGATACGTTGTTTCCCGTTACAGTCTTTTTCCCAGTTACTTCACATACTCGTGCCATGACATATTCCTTAGACAGATTCTTAAAAAAGACGACTATTAGACCATATAAACCCCTGTCTTTACAAGTCTTTTTTAAGCTTTGCCAGTGCTGCCAAAGCCACCTTCACCTCGTTCAGTTTCTGAAAATTGTTCAACTTTGTTAAATTTTGCTTGCATCACAGGCAAAATTACTAATTGAGCGATTCTTTCTAAAGGGTTTATTAGAAAAGCATTTTCGCTTCGATTCCAGCAAGAGACTAATAACTCACCCTGGTAATCAGAATCAATTAAACCTACTAGATTTCCAAGGACTATTCCATGCTTATGACCCAAGCCGGAACGCGGCAAAATCACTGCTGCATAATTAGGATCTTTAATGTAGATGGATATGCCAGTTGGAATTAAGAAGGTTTCACCTGGATTTAGTGTTTGGACATGTTCTATGCAAGCCCTAAGATCTAATCCTGCTGAACCTTTAGATGCGTAACTGGGTAAGTGGTCTTCAACTAAGGAATTAAGAACTTTATAGTCAATTGATATGCTCATGAGTACTACCTCTCTTGTTTTCTAATTTATAGATATGCTGCAAAATGTTTGAAGCTAACTCTTTTTTACTTTTTTTAGGAATATGAATTACTTCACTTTTATCAATTATATAAATCTCAGCTGAATTCTGCCCCATAGAATCATTTATGAAGTTAGCTACTATCATATCTAAGTGCTTATTTTTAAGTTTGGCTTGTGCATTCTTGATGATATTTTCACTTTCAGCTGAAAAACCAACACAGAAAAGATTATTAAATTCAGAAGCTGTTTCTAAAAGTATATCGGAGCTTTGTTCAAGCTCTAATGACAATCTATTATTACCTTTTCTTAATTTCCCAGAAATAGTTTTTGGAATATAGTCAGAAATTGCAGCCACACTAATAAAAATATCATTATTCTTTGCATTTTCTTTCACATATTTACTCATTAATGAATGGTTCGGTGCATATATACAATTTATACCTGATGGAGGAAGTTTTTCAGTTCGTCCATAAATTATCGTTACATTAGCACCTAAAGCATAGGCTTCATCTGCAATCCTCAATCCCATTTTCCCAGAGCTTAGATTTGTAATAGCTCGAGCATCATCAATTTTTTCAAAAGTAGCACCGCAAGAAATAAGAATATTTTTATTTTTAAGAATTGGAAAATTTAATGATTTATTGATATCAAGCAATAGCATTTTTTCATTTACAAGACGACCCATTCCTTCGTCTCCACATGCTTGCTCTCCATTCTCAGGGCCAGAAATATTTACCCCATCTTGTGTTAATAAGGAAATATTTCTTTGTGTAGCAGAACTTTCCCACATATTTTTATTCATTGATGGAGCTATTAGAATAGGACAATCTCTTGCTAAGCAAATATTTGAAAGCAAATCATCTGCTAAGCCTTGTGCTAATTTTGCAATAAAATTAGCTGAAGCTGGGGCCACTAAAATAAGATCTGATTTTCTTGATTGGTTAATATGCTCCATACCGTTTCCTTCGCTAGGATCCCACATATTTTCTAACACAGGATTTCCTGATAAAGCTTGTAAAGTGAGCGGACTAATAAATTCTTTTGCAGATTTAGTCATAACAACTTGAATATCAGCACCACGTTTCTTTAAAAGACGAATTAACTCAGCAGCTTTGTAAGCAGATATACTCCCTGTAACGCCTAATATAATTTTCTTATTTAGCATAATATTTAATACTTATTAATAATACATATAAAGTACCAATGCGATCCATAATAATTTTTAAAACAAAATGAAAGTATAACAAAGAATGTCGACTGTAATTGGTATAGATGGATGTAGGGGTGGATGGATAACAACCCAACTTTTAGACAAGAAAATAATAAGTTTTAAAATTATCGAAAATTTAAACGATGATTATTTAAAACAAAGTAACTTGTCTCATATTGGTATAGATATTCCATTGCAGTTGGCTCATACAGGTAAAAGACTCGCTGAAATTGAAGCAAGAGTTTTACTAAAAAGAAGAGCGTGTACTATATTCTCACCACCAACTTTAAATGCATTAATGGCTAAAAACTATGTTGATGCTTGCGATGTAAATTTTAAAGAATGTGGAAAGCGTATCTCAAAGCAATCATGGAATTTATTCCCTAAAATTATAGAAGCACATACATTCTTAGAAAACAATTCAATCAGTAAGTTGGGAGTATTTGAAGTTCATCCAGAATTAAGTTTTATGGCAATGAACGATATGAATTTAATTGAAGCAAGTAAGAAAACTGATATTGGAAAAGAGATAAGAATTAAGTTGATACAAAAATTTTTTCCTAACTTTTCTTTTGAATCAGTAC